>JBIOHU010000008.1:0-39768 GCA_044449225.1 Gemmatimonadales bacterium
ACCAATGGCTGACAACGCCCAGAAGGTACGCGACATCATCGAGAAGGAGCTCGGCGTCGAGCGCGACAAGATGACCGACGAAGCGAGCTTCATCGAGGATCTCGGCGCCGACAGCCTCGACATCGTCGAGCTGGTGATGGAATTCGAGAAGGAGTTCAACATCGACATCCCGGACGAGGACGCGGAGAAACTGCGCACGGTCGGCGATGCCGTGGCGTACCTGAACACCAAGGTCGGCGCGTAATGCGACGTCGGGTCGTCGTCACCGGTCTCGGTGCCGTAACGCCGGTCGGGAACGACGTGGCGACGACTTGGCGCGCCATGCGCGATGGGAAGTCGGGTGCATCGCGGATCACGAAGTTCGATCCATCCACCTTTCCGGTACAGTTCGCCTGCGAGGTGAAGGGTTTCGATCCCTTGCTCACGATGGACCGCAAGGAGGCGAAGCGCGCCGACCTGTACACGCAGTACGCGGTCGCCGCGGCAGTCGAGGCGATGCGGCACGCAGGCTTCGAGGCGGGCGGCTACGACGTGGATCGCACCGGCGTCATCGTCGGGAGCGGTATCGGGGGATTGAAGAGCTTCGAAGAACAGCACGATATCTACCGCGAGCGGGGGGCGAGCAAGATCAGCCCCTTCTTCATTCCGATGTTCATCGCCGACATCGCCGCCGGAGTGGTGTCCATGCGTTTCAATGCGCGCGGTCCCAACTACGCCACCGTGTCCGCCTGCTCGACGAGCGCGCACGCCATTGGCGACGCCTTCCGCACGATTCAGTACGGCGATGCGGACGTGATGATCACGGGCGGCGCCGAAGCCACGGTGACGCCGATGGCGATCGGCGGCTTCGCCAACATGACGGCGCTGTCGCGGCGCAACGATAGCCCCGAAACGGCCTCGCGCCCTTTCGACGCGACCCGCGACGGATTCGTGATGGGAGAGGGTGCAGGAATCGTGATCCTCGAGGAGCTCGAGCACGCGCTGGCGCGCGGGGCGACGATCCATGGCGAGGTCGCCGGCTATCGCGCCACTGGGGATGCGTACCACTTGACCGGCCAGCTTCCCGAGCACGAAGGGCTGCAGCGCGCGATGCGCGGCGCTCTCCTCGATGCGGGCATGACACCGGCCGAGATCGACTACGTCAACGCACACGGCACCTCGACGCCGCTGAACGACTCGAATGAAGCAAAGGCGATATCCCTGGTGTTCGGGGATGCGGCGGCAGCCGTCAGCATCTCTTCGACCAAGTCGATGACGGGCCACATGCTCGGCGCCGCGGGCTCGGTCGAGTTCATCGCCTGCACGCTGGCCATTCGCGACCAGGTCGTGCCGCCGACGATCAACTTCTGCACTCCCGATCCCGAGTGCGGGCCACTCGACTTCACACCGAATCAGGCCCGCGAGCGCGAAGTACGTGCCGCGCTCAGCAACAGCGCCGGATTCGGCGGCCACAACGTCTCGCTCGTCGTCAAGCGCTTCAGGAGCTGACGGCGTGCGGCGCTCGTCGAAATGGATGTGCCGTGAGTGATCGCCTGACGGTGCGAATGGGGGTCGGCTACGACTCCCACCGGTACGCGCCAGGCGGGCCCCTGGTCCTCGGTGGCGTCCGCATCGCGAGCGATGTGCATCTCCGCGGCCATTCGGATGGTGACGCGATCGCGCACGCCGTGACTGATGCGATTCTCGGCGCTGCCGCACTCGGCGACATCGGCTCGATGTTCCCGGACACGGCGCCCGAGCACGCCGGCCGCGACTCGATCGCGATGCTCGCCGCCGCCGTCGCGCACCTGCGGGCCACCGGGTGGGTCGTGGGACAACTCGACGTCGTGGTCGTCGCCGAATCACCGAAGATCGCGCCGCACCGAGAGGAGATGCGCGCACGCATCGCCGGTGCGACCGGCGTTGCGCCCGGCGATGTCAGCATCAAGGGCAAGACGAACGAACTGATGGGCTTCGTCGGTCGTGGTGAGGGCATCGCGTGCCTGGCCACGGCCACGATCGTTCGGGGGTAGCACGTGCACACCACCCTCGCCTGGTTCGCCGGTCTGCCGCCGGCGGCGCTGTATCTCGCGCTCGGCATTCTCGCTGCGCTCGAGAACGTGTTCCCGCCGCTGCCCACCGATACCGTTGTCGCGTTCGGTACCTGGGTGGCAGCGCGCGGTCGCGGAAGCGTGCTGCTTGCCTTCCTCGCGACCTGGCTCGGCAACGTCGCGGGAGCGGCGGGAATGTACGCCGCCGGCCGGCGGTACGGTACCGACTGGATCTACCGGAGATTCCCCGCGCTGGCCGATGCGCGACGCGAGGATCGCCTGATCGGCCTGTACTCTCGATACGGCATTGCCGCGCTGGTGATGAGCCGGTTCATCCCCGGCGTGCGCGCCGTCGTTCCCCCCGTCGCCGGGGCGCTTCGAGTGTCGCCGCCGTCCGCCATCACCGCGATGGCCCTCGCGTCGGGGATCTGGTACGGGTTCATCGCGTACGTCGCCTACGGCGCCGGCAGCAATTGGGACGCGCTGTCGACGCACATCGCCCAATCCGGACAGCTCAGCGCCCTGGCCGCTGCGGCTCTGGTGATCGCGGCGCTGGCGTGGCTGCTCGTTCGAGCGCGCCGGCAGCGGAGCGTCAAGTGAGCGACGACGGGCGCCCCGCTCGCGGATTCCTGCTCCCGCGCTTCGCCGACTTCGTCGCTCTCGAGCAGGGACTCTCCCCACGGACCCAGGAGGCCTATCAGCGCGACCTCGAGCGCTTCGCCCAGTATGCCGAAGCCAGGGGCGTCGGTGCGCCGATCGATGTCACGGCCCGCCTCCTCCGCGAGTACATCTACCACCTGAAGGACCTCGGTCTTGCTCCAGCGTCCATCCGGCGCAACGTCTCGGCGGTACGAGGCTACTTCCGATTTCTGATCGGCGACGGGTTGGTGGTGCGCGACCCGAGCGAGCGACTGGAGACGCCGAAGCGGTGGCGCACCCTGCCGGCGGTGCTGACGGTAGCGGAAGTGGAACGACTGCTCGCGTCGCCCACGCTCGACGACGCCCTTGTCTTCCGCGACCGGGCTCTCCTCGAGCTCGCCTACGGCGCCGGCCTTCGCGTGTCCGAGTGGATCACCCTCGGCGTTCGCGATCTGCTGCTCGAGGAGGGACTCGTCCGGGTCTTCGGCAAGGGGAGCAAGGAGCGGCTCGTGCCGATCGGTCGTTCGGCGATCGGTGCGTCGGCGATCTACCTGCGCGAGTTGCGCCCGCGACTCGAGAAGGGCGAGGGGAAGGGCGTTCTCTTCCTGAACGCGCGTGGTCGCCCTCTCTCCCGAATGGGGGCGTGGAAGATCCTGCGCGGCCACGTCGAGCGGGCGGGAATCACCAAGCACGTCTCGCCGCATACGCTTCGCCACTCCTTCGCTACCCATCTGCTCGAGGGAGGAGCCGATCTCCGCGCGGTCCAGGAGATGCTCGGTCACGTCGACATCGCGACGACGCAGATCTATACGCACGTCGACCGGGAGTATCTGCGGAAGGTTCACCGGAGTTATCATCCACGCGGCTGAGCCGAACCTGTCAGCTCTCCGATCAACGACCGCGCGACCGATGTTTCTCGTTATCGACAACTACGACTCGTTCACCTACAACCTCGTCCAGTACCTGGGCGAGCTCGGCGCCGAGGTCGTCGTCAAGCGGAACGACGCGATCTCGGTGATGGACGTAGGGGCGATGGCACCCGCCGGCATCGTGCTCTCGCCTGGTCCGTGCGCCCCCGCCCAGGCCGGCATCACGGTGGAGGTCATACGCGCCTGGGGTGACCGAATCCCCATCCTCGGCGTCTGCCTTGGACATCAAGCGATCGGCGAGGCGTACGGCGGCCGCGTCGTCCGTGCCTCGCGCGCGGTACACGGCAAGGCCTCATGCATCGCTCACGATGGCAGGGAGCTGTTCGCCGGGCTGCCGGCGCCGCTCGAGGTCGGGCGCTATCACTCACTCGTCGTCGAGCACGATTCGCTACCGGCATCTCTGCGAGTGGTCGCCACGGCGGTGGATGACCCCCGCGAGATTCACGCTCTGCGTCACGTCGCGCACCCGGTCTGGGGCGTGCAATTCCATCCCGAGTCAGTGCTGACACCCCACGGCAAGAAGTTGCTGCGAAACTTCCTCGACCTGGCCGCATCGTGATGCGCCGCTGTCTGCTGGCACTCGTCGCGCCGGCCTGGCTCGGCGCGCAGGAGGTCGTCATTCGCGAAGCGGGGCCGGGTCAGGGGGACCGCATCATCAGGCAGGTCCTGGCCGGACCGCATGTCGTGCGGGCCGGCAGCGCACGCCTCGACCTGCCGCGCGATTCGACAATCACGAGCAGCCTGCTCGTGCTCGGCCGGCCCACCTATCTGGCGAGCCGGGTCTTGGGCGACGTCGTGGTCGTGGGAGCCGATCTCTTCCTGCGGCCCGGCGTCGACGTGAAAGGCCAGGCGGTCGCCGTCGGCGGTACGGTGGCAACGACGACGCTCGGAACGGTAGGGCATGGTACCCTCAGCCTCCGCGACGAGACTTACGATGTCGTGTCCGAGCCGGACGGCCTGGCGCTTCGCCATCGGAGCCTGCAGCCCGCGGAGACGGAGCCCTCGGTGGAGCTCGCCGGGCTCCAGGGAGTCTTGATGCCGTCGTACGATCGCGTGGATGGATTGTCGCTTCCCGTCGGGGTGTCGCTCTTCCTGGCCCACCGCGCCGTCGAGCTCCAGCCGACAGCGACGTATCGCGGCCGGCTCGGCGTCGTCGACCCGGGGGCCATCCTTCGAATCTCGGCTTCGCCGCGTCTCCGGTTCGAGGCAACCGGCGGCCGTGACACGCACACGAACGACGGGTGGATCTACTCCGATCTCGTCAATTCTCTGACGACGATCTTCGCCGGCACCGACACACGGAACTACTACCGCGAGGCGGGCGGCGAGGCGCGACTCATCGCGACCGTGGATCGGGACAGCTACACGATCGAGCCGTACGTCGGCGCGCGCGTCGAGCACGTGCACCCCATCTCGGCCACTGGCGACGTGTGGAGCCTCTTCGAGCGCGACGACTCCCTGAAGACTCGCCGCCTCAATCCACTCGTCGAGCCTGGCGACCTTCGATCGGCCCTGGTTGGCGCGGATCTGGAAGCGTTCGCCAGCACGATGACCGGAAAGCTGTCCGTCCGGCTGGAGCAGAGCTTCGCGACTCCCGCCGCAACCTCGCGTTTTCTGCAGCTCACTGTGCACGGATCCGTGGAATTCCCCACCTTCGGCACCCAATCGTTGAAGGTGAAGGCGCACGCGGTGGCGACGTCGGGCGAGGCCGTACCGATGTCACGCTACGTCTATCTGGGAGGCAGCGGAACGCTGTCTACGCTCGACCTCCTGGAACAGGGCGGCACCAGCCTGGTGTTCGTCGAGAACCAGTACATGATCCCGATCGAGGCGATCAAACTGCCCCTGATCGGTTCGCCGGTGTTTTCCATCCGTGACGCCTTCGGCGGGGCCGGCATTGGCGGCATTCCATCGCTCCAGCACGAGATCGGCGCCGGCATCGGGGCCAGCATCCTGCACCTGGACGTGAACACCGGGGTGGCGGGCCGGAAGCGCACCAATCTCAGCCTCGGCGTGTCGCTGGCGATGTAACGGCAAGGCTGACCACGCTCGATTGCGCAACTGCAACCCGCGCCCTATCTTAGCTGGCGTGAAAGTTGCATCCGGCGCCCGCCTCGCGCGCGCATACCCTGGCTCCGGCCTGCTGCGTCGCCCGTGAGGACGCTCGCCGTCATTCCGGCGCGCCTCGGGTCGACTCGCCTCGCTCGGAAGCCCCTGCGCCTCGTCGCCGGCGTGCCGATGATCGTCCGTGTGGTGGAGCGTGTCCGCGCTCTCCGCGTCGCCGATCTCGTCGTTGTCGCTACGGACAGCGACGAGGTCATCCGATGCGTGGAGGAAGCGGGCGGGGAGGCGATTGCCACCGCGAGCGGCCATGTCTCGGGCACCGACCGCATTGCCGAGGTAGTGCGTCCCGGCAATCTCGGCGAGTTCGACGTGATCCTGAACGTCCAGGGCGACGAACCATTCGTGTCCGGGGCCGCCGTGCGTGGTGCCTTGGCACAGGTGACCGACCGGGGCTTTCCACTTGGCACTGCGGCCGTTCGGGCCCAGCGTCACGTGCTCGCCGATCCGGACGCGGTCAAGGTCGTCGCTGCCGACGACGGCTCCGCGATGTATTTTTCCCGCGCCCCAATTCCGTACCTGCGCGACGACTCGGACCACGCGCAGCGCGACGACCGCGTTCTGCTGCACGTCGGCGTCTATGCGTACACGCCAGAGGCGCTGGCGCAGTGGGTGTCTCTGCCGGCACACCCTCTCGAACGTATCGAGCGCCTCGAGCAGCTCCGGCCGCTCGCGGCGGGAATGCGACTGGGAGTCGCGCTCATCGATGGACCGCTGCACGCCGGCATCGACACCGAGGCGGATCTCGAGCGCGCGAATCGAGAGTGGACGACCTTCATCCCGAGCGAGAGTTGATGCAGACGAGCACGCGGCAGCACCCGACCAAATTCATCTTCGTGACCGGCGGGGTCGTCTCCTCGCTCGGCAAGGGCATCGCCGCGGCGTCGCTCGGCCGCCTGCTCGTCGAGCGCGGCCTGCGGGTGACCATGATGAAGTTCGATCCGTACCTGAACGTCGATCCGGGGACGATGTCGCCCTTTCAGCATGGAGAGGTGTTCGTCACCGATGACGGCGCGGAAACCGACCTCGACCTCGGCCATTACGAGCGGTTCATCGACCGCTCCCTTTCACAGGCGAACAACGTCACAACTGGCCGGATCTATCTCAACGTCATCACGAAGGAGCGCCGAGGCGAGTATCTCGGGTCCACGGTCCAGGTGATCCCGCACATCACCGACGAGATCAAGTCGGCGATTCGCCGTCTGGCGCCGGAGAACGACGTGGTGATCGTCGAGATCGGGGGCACCGTCGGCGACATCGAATCACTGCCGTTCCTCGAGGCAATTCGTCAGTTTCGGCACGACGTCGGACGTGAGAACGCGATCTTCATTCATCTCACGCTCATTCCGTACATCGCTGCCGCGGGAGAGCTCAAGACGAAGCCGACGCAGCACTCGGTGCGCGAGCTGATGGAAATCGGGATCCAGCCCGACGTCCTGATCGTGCGCACCGAGCGGCCAATCTCCGACGAGATCAAGAGGAAGATCGCATTGTTCTGCAACGTGGAATTCGGCGCCGTGATCGAGAGCCCGGACGTGAGGACGATCTACGGCATTCCGCTCTCCTTCCGCGACCAGGGATTCGACGACAAGGTGCTGCAGAAGCTCGGTCTCGAGCGACCGGCGCCGGATATGGAGCCCTGGCGGGAGATGGTGCAGCGCGTCGTACAGCCCCACGAGCGCGTCAGGATCGCCGTGGTCGGCAAGTACACCGACTTCGTCGACAGCTACAAGAGCGTGCAGGAGGCATTGATCCACGGCGGCATCGCCAATGACGTCGGTGTGGACATCAGCTGGGTCTCGAGCGACAGTTTCACCTCCACGGAAACGGCGCACGACATCCTCGGGCACTACGACGGGCTGCTCGTGCCAGGCGGGTTCGGGGTGCGCGGCGTGGAGGGAATGGTCGAGGCGATCCGCGCCGCCCGCGAGTCGGGCACGCCCTTCCTCGGGATCTGCCTCGGAATGCAGACGGCAATCATCGAGTTCGCCCGCAACGTGTGCGGCCTCGACGACAGCCACTCATCGGAGTTCGCGCCGGAATGCAGCGACCCCGTCATCTCGCTGATGGAGTCGCAGCAGCACGTCACGGACATGGGCGGCACGATGCGGCTCGGTGCGTATCCGTGCCGCCTCGCTCGCGGCACCCGGGCCGCGGAGGTGTACGGGGTCGCCGAGGTGAGCGAGCGGCACCGGCACCGCTACGAGGTGTCGAACGCCTATCGCGACATGTTCGTGCAGCACGGCCTGCGTCTGAGCGGTTTGTCGCCTGACGGCCAGCTCGTCGAGATCGTCGAGCTGCCGGAGCATCCCTGGTACATTGGCTGCCAGTTCCATCCCGAGCTCCAGTCGCGCCCGACGCGCCCGCATCCGTTGTTCGCCGGCATCGTCGCCGCTGCCGCCGCGTCGAAGCGCCGGCGGCGCACCGAGCACGACGCCGCGCCTCGCGCCACGACCGTGCGCGCCTGATGCCGGCTCACTTCCGTCGTGACGCACTCTTCCTGATCGCCGGACCGTGCCAGCTCGAGGACGATACGCTCAACCTGCGCGTCGCCGAGCATCTCGCGCGGCTCGCCGAGAAGGTACCCGGCGGCATCATCTACAAGGCCAGCTTCGACAAGGCCAACCGCTCCAACCCGGGAGCGACGCGCGGTCCGGGACTCGAGCGGGGACTCGCCGCACTCGACCGGGTCCGTCGCGCGAGCGGCCTGCCGGTGCTTACCGATGTCCACCTCCCCGAGCAGTGTGCGCCGGCGGCCGAGGTGGTTGACGTGCTCCAGATCCCCGCCTTCCTCTGCCGCCAGACCGATCTGCTGCTCGCGGCCGGATCGACTGGCAAGCCAGTCAACGTGAAGAAAGGACAGTGGATGCACCCGGAGGGAATGCGCGGTGCGGTGGAGAAGGTTCGTGCCGGATTCATCGAAGCGAAGCGCTCCGGCAGTGCCGCGGTGGCGACGACCGAGCGCGGCACATTCTTTGGCTACGGCGACCTCGTCGTGGACTACCGCTCCATTGCGCGCATGCGCGCCGCCTGCGATGCGCCGGTGATCTTCGACGCCACGCATAGTGTGCAACAGCCAGGGCAGGGAGAGGGGGGCGCCAGCGGCGGCGCGCGCGAGTACATCCCGTCACTGACGCTGGCAGCATGCGCGGTCGGCGTCGATGGCCTGTTCATGGAGACGCATCCGGATCCAGCACGGGCGCCGAGCGACGGGCCGAACATGATGCCCCTCGACCGACTGGATTCGCTGATCGAGCGCGCCGTGGACGTCTGGCAGCGGGCGCGCGCATGATCGAACGAGGAATGGCGCGATCGATCCGCATTGTCGGCCTGGACGTGGATGGCGTGCTCACCGACGGTGGGATCTACCTCGGCGACGTGGACGGCCGGTCGATGGAGTTCAAGAAGTACGAGATCCAGGACGGACTCGGCATCTACCTGATGCAGCGCGCCGGCATTCGGGTCGCCATCGTGACCGGACGAGTGTCGGAGAGCGTTCGCCTGCGGGCAGCCGAGCTCGGGATCGACGACCTGCATCAGGACGCGCAAGCCCAGAAGCTTCCCGGATTCCTCGCCATGCTGGACCGGCACGGCATCGCGCCATCGGAGGCGGCGTTCCTCGGCGACGACTTTCCGGACATGGCGGTGCTTCGGCTCGTCGGCCTTCCGGTGGCGGTCGCCAACGCTGCGCCGGAGGTCAAGGCAGCATGTACGATCCAGCTCTCGCGCCGCGGCGGCGCGGGCGCGGTGCGCGAGTTCGCCGAGCTGTTGATGAAGGCGCGCGGGGACTGGGAGGAGGTCACCGGGCAATACGTCGCCGAACGATCGCTTCCACTCGCCGAGCGACGCCAGTGACGCCAGAGCAGATCGTCGAGCGCGGCCGCCAGGTCGTGCGCCTCGAGCGCGAGGCGCTCGCGACCGTGGAAGATCGTCTCGGCGACTCCTTTGCTCGCGCCGTGCGGATGATCGCGGATTCTCCTGGCCGGGTGATCGTCGCCGGCGTGGGCAAGTCGGGTCTCATCGGCCGCAAGATCGCCGCGACTCTCACGTCCACCGGGACGCCCGCCGTCTTCCTCCATCCGGTGGAGAGCGCGCACGGCGACCTCGGGCTCGTCGGTCCGAACGACGTCGCCATCCTGATGTCCAAGTCCGGGGAATCCGACGAGCTGCTCCTGCTGCTCGAACAGCTGCAGGGTCTGGGGGTACGAACGATCGCGATCACCGGTGGACGCGACTCGGCGCTCGCGCGTCTGTGCGACGAATGGCTGGACGCGTGGGTACGCGAGGAGGCCTGCCCGCACGATCTCGCACCGACGACCAGCACCACCGCGGCGCTTGCACTGGGCGACGCGCTGGCCGTCGCCCTCCTCGAGCACAAGGGCTTTCGGCGGGAGGACTTCGCTCGTCTTCATCCTGGCGGGGCACTCGGCCGGCGACTGGTCGTTCGCGTGGATGAGGTCATGTTGTCGCAGCCATTGCCGGTGCTCCCGCGGGGCGCCACGCTGCGCCAGGCCGTCGTCGTGCTGGCGGAGCAGCGTGGGATCGTCATCGTCAGCGATGCGAGCAGGGTCGTACAGGGCGTACTCACCGCCGGAGATCTGACGCGCCACATGGAAGACGATCCGGACGTCCTCTCGCAGCCGGTCGAGCGCATCATGACCAAGTCTCCCCGTAGTGCACGGACCGGGGAGCTGGCGAGCGCCGTCGCTTACCGGATGGAGGCCCACGGCATCATGGCCATGCCCGTCCTCGACGCGGCCGACCAGCTGGTAGGCGTGGTGCATTTGCACGATCTCCTGCGCGCGAGGGTGGCCTGATGCGCCCGGCGACGAGACTCTTCGCGTCCCTGCTCGCGACCGTCCTCGCGGCGGCCTGCGGCAGACAGGGGAGCGCGCCGCCGGTGAAGGCGCATGCCTCGCTCGCCGACAGCGCCGAGCAGGTGATGCAGAACGTGCGCTCGCTCCTGACCAAGGATGGTGTGCAACGCGGCGAGCTGTTTGCCGACTCGGCCTATGTCTTCGACGACAACACGCGGTTCGAGCTGCGGAAGGTGAGAGCCACCTTCAACACGGAAACCGGCGTGAAGGACGGAACCATGCGCGCGGACCGGGGGCGGTACAGCGTGCGCCAGCAGGTGCTCGAGGGATTCGGCAACGTGGTGATCACGACGAACGAGGGGCGCCGCCTGACGTCACCGCACCTGAAGTACAACCAGGCGATCAACGAGGTCTCGAGCGACACGTCGTTCACGATGGTGGACGCTGCCAAGACTGTATCCGGCATCGGATTCAAGGCCGATCCACAGCTCAATCACTTCCAGATTCTTAAGGCAGCGCGTGGACAGGGCAGTTTCACCCTGCCTGGCCAATGATGATTCGGCGCGCTCTTCTCGCTATTCTGCTGGCGTCGCCGTCGATGGGCGCGCAGGGAATCGCCGCCCCCTCAGGGCGGTGCGTGTTCCGATTCGACAATCTGCCGACGACGCGCGTGACGGGATCGAAGCTGCCGAGCGGCCAGTACAACAACTTCATCGGCGGCGGAGTCGTTGCGCGATGCCCGCAGCAGAGCCTCATTCTAAAATCGGACAGCCTGGAGCAATACGGGGATGAGGGGCGTTACTACTTCGTGGGACATGTCGATTATGCCGAACCGCGACTGGCGCTGAAGTCGGAGTTCTTGACGTACTTCCAGCGCGACGAGCGCCTGCTCGCCACGCGCAACGTAAACGCCCGACTTCCAAGCGGGTCGACGCTCGTCGGCCCGCAGGTGGAATTCTTCCGCGCCGTCCCCGGCATCCGCCCGCAGCAATCCGCGACCGCCATCGGCCGCCCAACGATCAATCTCGTCGAGCGCGACACCGCCGGGCGGCCGCAGCCGCCGGTCAAGGTGACCGGCAACACGGTGTACCTGCAGGGCGACAGCGTCGTCTCCGCCGTCGGAAACGTCGTCGTCGTGCGCCCCGAACTGACCGCCACCGGCGACTCGCTCTACGCCGATGCCGGCACGGGGCTGCTCCGCATCATGCGCCAGCCGAAGATCACCGGCACCAAGGGTCGACCCTTCACCCTCGTCGGCGAGACGATCGATCTCCTCTCCCAGCAGAAGAAGCTCCGGCGGGTGCTCGCCAAGCAGACGGCCGAAGCGACGAGCGAGGACCTCGACCTCATGTCGGACAGCATCGACCTTCGCGTGAACGACGACCTCCTCCAGCGCGCCGTCGTCTGGGGAACGAGCCGGGCGCGCGCCACCTCGCCCACCCAGTCCATTGTCGCCGACTCGATCGACGTCCTCATGCCGGCGCAACACGTGACCGAGCTGCATGCCGTACGCCGCGCGACCGCGGAGGCCGTCCCGGACACCACGAAGTTCCATACGACGGAAAAGGATCGGCTCACCGGAGACACGATCGTGGCGTACTTCGATTCCGTTCCGGCGCATGACACGACGGCGAAGCCGCGCATCCGGCTGCTTGTCGCGACCGGGAACGCCACGTCGCTGCAGCACCTGCCGCCGCGCGACAGCACCTTCTGCGTGCCGGCGATCAACTACGTGAAGGGGCGTTCGATCACCGTGCAGTTCGATTCGGCGAAGAAGGTCTCGACCGTGACGGTGCACGACTCGGCCCAGTCGCCCGGCGTCTACATCGAGCCGGATTCGACGAGCGGTCGCGCGGGCTGTCGCAAGGTCGCAGCCGCATCCGCGGCGAACGGCGTGCCCATTCCACCACCGGGTCCGCGCCCATCGAGCCCTGTGCCGACGACGCCGGCCATCGTGCCTCGACGCCCATGACCACACCGGCCATCTCGCCGCGCCTGCAGGCGCTCGTCGAGCGTCTGGCGAACGGCGACCGTTCCACGGCGCTCGCCCTGCACGCGCTGATCTGCGCCGCGGATCGAGAGGGGATCGCCGCATTCGACGACGTCGCTGTGTATTACCGGAAGGATCACCTCGCGGCGCAGCGTGCCGTCGGGCGCGACGCCGAGCGAGAGGCGGGCGAACTCAGTATGGATCAGGTGCGGGATCATCTCGCCCGCTCCGTGCTGCCACGGCTCGCGTCGGAGCACGTCGTGACCCTCCCCGCCGGCGAGCTCCAGCCCGAGAGCCGGATCCGCCTCGCCGAGCGGCTCTGGGACGAGATCGCCGTCATGCGAGCGGAGGTCGCCGACGCGCTGCGTCAGACCGGCGAGCATTCCGCGCCACGCGACGCTCGACCGACACCATCCTCCGCCGCCGCGATCTCGAGCGTCCTCGAGGCCAAAGGGCTCGTCAAGATGTACCGGCGGAGACGGGTGGTCAATGACGTGGCCCTCCGATTGCAACAGGGCGAGATTGTCGGACTGCTGGGCCCGAACGGCGCGGGAAAGACGACCACGTTCTACATGATCGTCGGATTGATCCAGCCGCTCACCGGGCAGATCATGTTGGACGGGGTGGACATCACCAACATGCCCATGTACCGACGGTCGCGGCTCGGAATCGGCTATCTTTCCCAGGAGCCGTCGATCTTCCGGAAGCTGTCCGTCGAGGACAACATCGTGGCGATCCTCGAGACCCTTCCGCTTTCCAAGGAGCAGCGGTCGCGACGCCTCGAGACCCTGCTGGACGAGTTGAGCATCAAGCACCTGCGGCACAGCAAGGCATTCCAACTCTCCGGCGGTGAGCGCCGGCGCCTCGAGATCACGCGAGCGCTGGTGACGGAGCCCAAGTTCATGATGCTGGACGAGCCGTTCGCCGGCGTCGATCCGATCGCGGTGCACGACATTCAGACCATCGTGGCGGGGCTCCGTCATCGCGGCATCGGTGTGCTGATCAGTGACCACAACGTGGAGCAGACCCTGGACATCGTGGATCGCGCCTACATCATGTTCGACGGACAGGTCAAGGTGTCCGGCACCGTGCAGGAGCTCGTGTTCGACGACACGGTGGCCGACATCTATCTCGGACCGACCCTCACGGCGCGGCTGCGCGCGCGATTCGCCACCGAGGCGCAGGGAACAGGAGACGGCGCATGAGACCGGGCCTCGGACAACACACGCAGCTCAAGCAGGAGCTCAAGATCAATCCGCGCCTGTACCAGGCGATGGATCTGCTCTACATGCCCCTGCTGGACCTCCAACAGCATCTCAAGCAGGAGCTCCTGAACAATCCGTTCCTCGACATGATCGAGCCGGAGGAGGAGGACGAGGAGGAGGGGGAGACGCCGCAGGAGGAATCGAACCCGGAAACCGAGGCGGAAAAGGAGGAGAAAGGGGAAATCGACTGGGAGGAAATCCTCCTCGACGGCTTCGACGCGGGTGGGCGGCGCGAGGAGCACGAGGAACGCGAGTACTACGAGCCGGTCACCGTCGACTCGCGCGATCTGTCCGACCACCTGCGCGACCAGGTCACGCTGCTCGACCTCAACGGGCGCCAGATGTACCTCGCCGAAGAGTTCATCGGCAATATCAACGAGGACGGCTATCTCGCCTGCGGTCTCGACAAGATCGTCGAGGGGGTGAACGAAAGCGTGGCCAAGGTGGTGGAGGAGGCGGAGCGCGAGGTCTCCGACCTGCCGCTGTACACGATGGCCGAGGCGGAGGACATGCTCGCCATCATCCAGAGCCTCGAGCCGCCGGGCGTCGGCGCGCGCGACCTGCGCGAGTGCCTGATGCTCCAGCTTCGCGAGGCGGGGCTCGAGCATTCGGTGCCGTACCGCCTCGTGCGCGACTGCTTCGACGAACTGATCGCCCACCGATGGAGCGAGATCTCCAAGCGCTTCGGGATCAGCCCGATCGACGTGCAGAAGGCCGCCGACGAGATCGCGAAGCTCGATCCGAAGCCCGGTCTGGTGTACAGCGACGCGAGCGACAACTACATCATTCCCGACCTGATCGTCGACAAGATCGACGGCAAGTATCACGTTTTTCTCAACGACGCGAACCTCCCGCGGCTCAAGCTCAGCAAGGCGTACCAGGAGATCGCTCGCGACAAGAAGAAGTTCGAGGGCGAGAACAAGGAGTTCATCTCCAACAAGCTGAACTCGGCCAACTGGATGATTCAGGCGATCGAGCAGCGCCGACAGACGATGCTCAAGGTCATGAACTACATCGTGGAGCGGCAACGGGAATTCTTCGAGAAAGGAGTCCAGTTCCTCAAGCCCCTCACCCTGCGCGAGGTCGCGGAGGTGATCAGCATGCACGAGAGCACGGTCAGCCGCGTCACGAACGAGAAGTTCGTCCAGACTCCGCGCGGCGTGCTGCCCCTGAAGTTTTTCTTCTCCTCCGGGCTGTCGACGACGGCGGGCGAGGACGTGTCGGCGCGCGGCATCAAGGCGCAGATCCAGAAGCTCGTCGCCGATGAGGATCCGAAGCATCCGCTCACCGATCAGGCGATCGTCAACATCCTCAAGGAGACCGGGGTGCAGATCGCCCGCCGCACGGTGGCGAAGTACCGCGACCAGCTCGGGGTCCTTTCCGCCCGAATGCGCAAGCGCGTATGACCACCGAGCGCCGCGAATCGCTCGTAGCGTACGCGCCTGTCGCCGAACCGAGGCGCGCCGACGTCTCGGTACTCGTTCCGGCAAGGGACGAGGTGGACAATCTTCCGCTCTTCATGCAGCTTGCCGCCGAGGCGTTCGCGGTCGATCGCGGCGTCGCCTACGAAGTCGTCGTGATCGACGATGGCTCGGTCGACGACAGTTGGGACGTCCTGCAGCGGCTGCAGTCCGAATACCCCTTCCTTCGCGCCGTTCGCCATCGCGTACCGCGCGGCATCGCCGATGCGCTGCGAACCGGCTATCTCGCCTCCAGCGGATCGGTGCTCGTATTCTATCCCGCGGATCTGCAGTTCAAGCCAGAGGACATCCCGCGGCTCGTCGCACCGATACTCGGTGAGACGGCTGACATGGTGACTGGGTTCAAGGAAGGGAAATACGACAAGGCGTTCGTCTCCGGTATCTACAACGGGTTGAGCCGGACGCTCTTTCACGTGCCGGTGAAGGACCTCAACTCGGTGAAGGCATACCGCCGCGAGATCATGGACACACTGCCGGTGCGACCAGACTGGCATCGGTACATGATCGTGATCGCCGCTGCCGAGGGATACACCGTCACGGAGATACCCGTGACGCTCTACCCGCGCCACGCCGGCAAGTCCAAGTTCGGTCTGTCGCGCATCCCGGTTGGTGTGCTCGACATGCTCTCGGTCTGGTTCGAGCTGAAGTTCGGTAAGAAGCCGTTGCTGCTGTTCGGCATGCTCGGCGCGGGCTTGTTTGCCCTCGGCTTTCTCGCCGGCCTCGTCGCGCTCGTGGTGCTGGCCGCCAGCGGCGTCGGATTCCGTTCAGTGTGGACGCTGATCCAGACCTGCCTCATCCTCGGCAGCGTGTTGTTCGCGACGGGCCTGCTCGGAGAACAGATCGCCGGGCAGCGCGCCGAGCTGCGCGAGCTGCGGCGACAACTCGACGAGGCCCGGGCGAGCCGACAAACTGACTCGTAGGGAATGCGAGTCCTCTTCCTCACTCACTCGTTCCCACGATATGAGGGGGACGCCGCGGGCTCGTTCGTGCTGCGTCTGGCGACTGCGCTGGCACGCGAGGGCGTCGAAGTGCGGGTCATCGCGCCGGCCACGGTCAGTGCGCCAGCGAAGGCCGTGATCGAGGGCATACCCGTCTCCCGTTTCCGCTACGCCCCGCGAAGGCTGGAGACGCTCGCCTATGAAGGGAACATGGCATCGCAGGTGCGGGCTTCCTGGGGCGCACGGCTCGGACTAGTCGGCATGCTCGGCGCCGAGCTTGGCGCCGCAGTGGGCGGATGGCGGGCACGCGGCCAGAATGCGGAGTTGATCCATGCGCACTGGTGGTTTCCCAGTGGCCTCGTCGGCGCTGTCGCGGCGCGCGGCGCCGGCGTTCCTCTCGTCACCACCCTTCACGGCTCCGACATACGGCTCGCCCGCTCGATCGCCGTCTCGCGGCCTGCTTTGCGCCAGGTCATGAAGCGGTCGGCGCGGATCACCGCCGTGTCGAACTGGTTGGCCACGGCAGCACAGGAGATGGCTGGCGGCGACCTGCCTCTCGTCGCCCCGATGCCCGTCGCGATCGAGCTCTTTTCACCCGACCTCGGCGTTGCGCGCGGCGACAGCCTGCTGTTCGTCGGGCGGCTGACGGTCCAGAAGGGAGTCGATTTGCTGCTTCGAGCGCTTCTTCTCCTTCCTCGCCAGATCGGGCTCGACATCGTTGGCGACGGTGACGAGCAGGCCCGATTGAAGGCCTTGGCCCAGTCGATCGGCGTCTCCGACCGCGTGCGGTGGCACGGCGCCAGACCGGTAAACCAGCTGGCGCCATTTTATCGCGCCGCGAGTGTCCTCGTCGTCCCATCAGAGGAGGAGGGACTCGGCTTGGTGGCGGTCGAGGCCCAGCTGTGTGATACCCCCGTGGTCGCCTTCGCCTCCGGAGGTGTCGTCGACGTGGTTCAGGACGGTACTTCCGGCGTGCTCGTGCACGAGCGCACGGCGGATGCCCTCGCTCAAGGGATCCGTAGCGTGCTGGATCGTTCCGACCGAGGTGCGGCTCTTGGCCGCACCGGCGCGGCCCGGGCGCGCGACACATTTTCTCCCGGCAGTGTCGCACGGCGGTATCTCACCATCTACCAGGACGCCGTTGGTAGCGCAGCCGGCTAATCGCACGCTGCTCCGGTACGCCGGGTGGGCACTTGCTGTCGCGGTGGTCGTGCTGGTCGGCCGGCGCTTGGCAATCGACCTCGTGCAGCTCCGGTCCCATCCTCTTCCGCAGGCGCCGGATTGGTGGATGGTCCTCCTGTCAGGGGCAGTCTTCCTCTGCGGTCACGCCGTGCTCGTCCAGACCTGGCGCAGCATGCTGGCCTGCTGGAACGCGCACCTTCCGTTCTGGAGCGCGGCGCGGGTCTGGAGCGTGTCGAACCTCGCGCGGTACCTGCCGGGGAAGATCTGGAATATCGGTGCGATGGGTGCGATGTCACGCGAGCTCGGCGTATCCCCACTGGCTGCCTCCGGGTCGGCGATTCTCAGCACACTGGTCAACCTGCTCGCAGGATTCATCGTCGCCTTGATCTCGGGACGTGCCCTTCTCGATCGGACATCGAATGGTCGCGGCACGATGGCCGTTCTCATCATCGTGCTGGCGTCCGTTGCACTCGTCATGGCGCCGATGCTGATGCCGCGCCTGGCGCCGATGATCGGTCGCCTGGCAGGACGGCAGCTGGAGGCGACGTTGCCCGTGCGCGCCGTTGTCTATGCGCTGGTCGGTAACCTCATCGCGTGGCTGCTGTACGGCGCCGCCTTCGAGACGTTCATGCGTGGGCTACTCGGTCCCGCGTCTGGCGGCTACGCGGAGTATCTCGCAGCTTATACTATATCGTACCTGCTTGGTTATCTTGCTCTCTTCGCGCCGGCGGGGCTCGGAATCCGCGAGGCGACCATGATCACGGTTCTCGCCTATGCCGGACTGGCGACGGCGCCGCAGGCGGCGCTCGTGGCCATCACGTCACGGGTCTGGCTCACGCTGCTCGAAGTCGTTCCTGGTATTGCGTTCTGGGCGCACAACGCCGCCAGTCGGCGTCCTCCCTCTCGCGACCCCTCGGATGTCCCGACCTGAGACCAAATCCGCGGCGCCTCCATCTCCGGCGCCGCGCTTCGCGACGGCCTGGGCTGCGTTGACGTACGCGTTGGCGACTCTCGCATTGGCCTATCCCGCGCTCTCGGGACAGTTCCTCGTCAACCCCCACAGCGACCAGTACATCGCCGGATTCGCCTTCCGGGACTTCGCCGCGCAATCGCTCCGCGCGGGGCAGGGGATCCCGCAGTGGAATCCCTACCTCTTCGGTGGGCTGCCGTACGTGGCCGCGATGCATGGCGACATCTTCTACCCGACGGCGTTGCTGCGCATGATCATGCCGACGGACGCGGCGATGACATGGGGCTTCGCGATTCATCTCTTCGTCGCCGGACTCTGCACCTACGTCTTTCTCCGCGCGTGGGGACTCGGGTTCTTTCCGTCACTCATCGGAGGCATGGCGTACCTGCTTGGCGGGCCGGTGGCATCTTATGCCTCGCCGGGTCATGACGGAAAGCTGTTCGTCAGCGCGCTGCTGCCCGTCGCACTGTGGCTGCTGGTGCGGGGCGTGCGCGACGGCCGCAATTGGGCGTGGGGAGCGTTCTCGATCGTTGTCGGTTTAGCCGTGCTCAGCCCACACCCGCAACTGCTGCAGTACCTTCTGCTGACCTCGGGCGCCTTCGCGCTCTTTCTCGCGCTCGGTTCCGACGCGAACGGCGTGAGGCTCGACCGCCGCACGGCGGTTCGTCGCCTGGCCTTCGCCCTCGGCGCCGTGATCGTCGGAATGG
The DNA here is from genome assembly GCA_044449225.1 of Gemmatimonadales bacterium. Lineage (GTDB taxonomy): Bacteria > Gemmatimonadota > Gemmatimonadetes > Gemmatimonadales > Gemmatimonadaceae > AG11. The sequence continues at coordinate 19,070 of JBIOHU010000008.1, forward strand.
CCATCGGAGCGATTCAGTATGCTCCGGTACGAGAGTACATCCCGTACTCTCCTCGTGCCGGCGGCCGGAACTACTCGTTCGCGACGAATTTCTCCTTTCCGCCGATCGAGCTGGTGAACATGTACCTGCCCCAGTTCACCGGCATGCTTGATCGCTACTGGGGGCCGAACGGAATTCACTTTCACAGCGAATACATCGGCGGAGGCGTGCTCCTCCTCGCTTCGGCGGCCTTCGGCGGTGACATACGCCGTCGATTCCGACGATTCTGGATCGGCGTGGCGGCGATCTCGTTCCTCTGGATGCTGGGCGGAAGCACGCCGTTCTTCCATCTCGTGTACGCGCTCGTGCCAGGAACCAGGTTCTTCCAGGCGCCGAGCACGATCATCTACGTGTTCTCATTCGCGGTCAGTGTGTTCGCCGCGCTTGGGACGGAGCGGCTGCTCGAGCAGCCGATTTCCCGACGCTTCCTGATGGGCTGGTTCGCCGCGGCGGCAGCAATTGCCCTCCTGGCATCGGTTGGCGTGGTGACGGCGCTCGCCGAGGCAGGAGCGCGATCGGCTGGCGTGACGATCGGACTCCGTCAAGGGCTCGATCCACAGTACGCGCCGCAGATCGCCGACCAATGGGCTGCTCGCGCCAACGGCAATGGGGGAGAGGTGATTCTCGGGGCGTGGAGAAGCTTTCTGTTCGTGGCGCTCACCGTCGGAGCCCTGTTCGCGCACCTCAGGGGCAGACTCAACGCGAGGCTATTGGGTATCGCGCTGACCGCGATAGTGGCTCTCGATCTCTGGACGGTCGAGCGCCGGTACTGGCTCTTCTCGGCACCCGCGAGGGTGCTCTATGCGACCGATCCCGCCCTCGAGCTTTTGAAGCATCAGACACAACCAGGCCGAGTCCTCGTGGCAGCGCAGAGTGACACGGGCATCGTGGCGGCGGATCCTTACTTCGGTACGGACAGCCGAGGCCGCGGCACGGGTCTGATGGTTCATGGCATCCGCTCCGTCACAGGCTATCACGGCAATGAGATGGGCCGCTACCAGGTGCTCGAGGACACGCGGCTGCCCAATGGCGCGCCGGCACTGGTCAGCCCCACCTTCTGGCGCCACGAAAACGCCCGTTGGCTGTATACGAACGCGCCGCTCACCGACTCCTCGTTCAAGCTGCTCGTCGGACCGGTACGAAATTCGGCCGGGTCCACGGTCTATCTGTATCAGCTTCCGGGCGAGAACCCCTACGCCTGGGTCGCGCCCGCCATCGCCAAGGCGTCCGATGCCGACGCCGAATCGGCGGTGCTGGATCCCAGATTCGATCCCGCGCGCGTCGCCGTGTTCGACAGCTCGGCGGCTGTCCAGGCGGTGACCCTCCGCACCATGCCCGAGCCGAGCGCTCTGACCGCCTCGGCCGCCTCGTTCGGGCCGGGCCGGGCCAGCATCGCGCTCAGCGGTCCGGCACCACGTGGGTCAGCGCTCGTCGTCTCGGAGAACTATTTCCCGGGATGGCAGGCGACGGTGGACGGGAGGGCGGTCCCGACCTATCGAGCTGATTTCAACCTCATCGGTGTGCCGCTCCCGGTCGGAGCGCGAATCATCGACTTGAGCTTCCACGACCGGGCGGAGTCGACCGGAAAGGCGATCACCCTGGTTGCATGCGTCCTGGCGCTGCTGGCGCTTGGAGCTGGCATCGCGGCGGACCGGAGAGCCGGCGTTGCCTGAGCGGGCGCTCGTGATCGTCCCGACCTTCAACGAGCGCGAGAACATTCGCCGACTCGTCGAGGCCGTGCTGGCTCAGGACGAGCGGATCGACATGCTCATCGTGGACGATGGATCCCCGGACGGGACGGGCTCCATCGTGGAGGAGATCCAGGCGGTCAACACCCGAGTGCACCTGCTGTCCCGCGCGCGAAAGCTTGGGCTCGGCACGGCCTACATCGCCGGATTTCGATGGGCGCTCGAGCGTGACTACGCGTACGTGCTCGAGATGGATGCGGACTTCTCCCACGATCCCATTCACCTCCCGCAGTTTCTCGCCGCGGTGGAGGAGGTCGACTTGGTGCTCGGATCGCGCTACCAGCAGGGCCGGGTCACGGTTGTCAACTGGCCGATGAACCGACTGATCCTCAGCTACTGCGCGAATATGTACGCTCGGGCCGTAACTGGCCTCCATGTGTGGGATGCAACTGGCGGGTTCAAGTGCTTTCGGAGGTCCGTGCTCGAGTCGATCGACCTCGATCACGTCCGCTCGAATGGGTATGCCTTCCAGATCGAGATGACCTTCCGTGCCGTGAGGCAGAAGTTCAGAATCGCCGAGATTCCCATCGTCTTCGTGGACCGCACCGAAGGGACGAGCAAGATGTCGAAGCACATCGTCAGGGAAGCGGTATGGATGGTCTGGCGCCTGCGCTGGTGGGCGCTGCGCGGCGTGATCTGATCCAACCAAGTGTGGAGACAGCGATGCTCCCGATGGGCCGAACCTTCTACAAGATGAACGGGTCGGGAAACGACTTCATCATGGTCGACGCGATGCGCGAGCCGCCCGGAGAGCTGGCGGAGGCGGCCACCGTGCAGGCGCTGTGCGCCCGCGGGACTGGAATCGGAGCGGATGGCATCGTTTTCCTGGAACCGTCCCAATCAGCCGATTTCCGAATGAGGTACCTCAACAGCGACGGGTCGCAGGCCGATCTCTGTGGCAATGCCTCACTCTGCTCGAGCCGTCTCGCCGCCGAGCTCGGGATCGTCCAGGAAGGGACTTTTCGCCTGGAAACCGACGCCGGAATACTCGATGCAAGATTGCTTGCCGAGGGCCCGGAAGTGGATCTCCAACCGGTTACGACGGTTCAGCAGAATCTGCCACTACGGCGGGAGTCGACAGAGCGGTGGATCGGCTTTGCGGTGGCTGGCGTACCACACTTGGTCGTACGGGTGGAGGATGTCTCGACGGTGGACATCGTGGGCCGAGGGCGGCCGCTTCGGTCCGACCGGTCTCTCGCCCAGGGGGCAAACGTCAACTTCGTCTCGTCAGATAAGGAAGGCGCGTGGCGGATGCGAACCTACGAGCGGGGCGTAGAAGGAGAGACTCTAGCCTGCGGAACCGGCGCGGTGGCAACTGCCATCCTGCTTGTGGAGTCCGGGGAGGAGCAGTCGCCGGTACGTGTCCGCAGTCGTTCAGGGCGCGTGCTTACCGTCCGACTTGGCCGTGTCGGAACCAGTTGGGTTCCGTCACTCTCGGGGGAGGCGCGGATCGTCTACGAAGGCAGGTTCGGCGAGTTGTGAGCCCGTCCCGGTGCCGGTTCTGATGACCGTGCCCGACGGCGAATGAACGGTCGTGAGCGCTTTCAAATCGCTGGCGTACGAACCGTGTGGTCGGGAAGCCGCCAGCGAACGCGACAGATGACAGAAATCGGCGAGCCAACTCCCGCACGACGATAGCCAGGCGATAGCGTTTCAATCATCACGCGAGGTATCTCATGGAACTCATTGGAAGGGAATGGGTTGCCGGACATGGCATGTCCAGACGGTCGGAGTTGTCCACAGTTCTCCACCATCTGATGTTTACATAATACATCTTATGCGTAGATACTTTCAATGAGGCCACGGGCGACTGGCTCTGTGCTGGCAGCTGATCAACCTGCGGACTGCCGGTGGGCTTCGAGCAGACCGACGGCTGGCGGCCCGCTCAAGGCGTCATCCGGTGGTCACTCCGCAACTGGCTGAGCTGAAAGCTCCCCAAGACGGACCTGTGCTTCGGTCGCCAACGACGCATTGATCGTCTGCGCCGCGAGTCCCTCCCAGATCTTCCGAGCCTCCGGCCGCTTACCCGCCGTCATATAGGCGTGCCCGGCCTTGGCCAGAAGGAATGCCTGCTCGTTCGGCATATGGGTCTCGGCCGCTGCCTTCTCGTACTCGGCCGCCGCTTCGGCGGTCTTGCCGAGCTGAGCGAGCGCGTCGCCCAGGAGCCCGCGCGCCGCCGCGGCGTTCGGACCGTTGAGCTTGGAGGCCAGGCTCTCCAGGAATGTCCGAGCTCCCTGGAAGTCTCCCTTGTCCAACTTCAGCTTCGCTAGCAGCAGACCCGCCTCGGCCCCGGCCGGTGTCCCTTCGTATCGATCTGACACCTTCTGCAAGTCGGATTCGGCGAGCGGAATGTTCCCCGAGGCAACGGATTGCTTGGCCTGGAGGAGCTGCTTGTCGGCGTTCTCGTACTTGATCGCCTTGGCACGGATCACATACCAACCGCCCGCCAGCGCGATCAGGACGACAACCGCGCCGATCCCTACCCACCTCTGATTGACGTGGAACCAGTCCATGAACCCTTCGACCTTGGGGTTTTCATGGATCGAGCCTTCAGTAATCGGATGCGTCATTGGCTTGGCAAGTGATTGGCTACGCCGCACGGTGCGGCATGCCCCTGGGGTGACTCGAACACCCGGCCAACGGTTTAGGAAACCGCTGCTCTATCCGCCTGAGCTACAGGGGCAACAAAGTCCTGCGCCACCACCAACATCGGGAGGCACTGGACTTCCGGCCGCCCGCTCAGCGAAAGGCACCGCTTGCGGGCCGTATGCCTGGGTTCGCCTAATCCGTGTCATGAAAAATCAGGAAGTCCGTCGCGCTGGCACGGCCCGATGCTGGCACAGTCCTGAAACGTACCCAATCCCACGGTTGGCACCAGTGCCAGCCGCGATCCGTGCGCCCGCCGCGAGACATCGATCGCCGTCGACCATTGCCGGATGGCCCGTTCGCCGGACCAGAAGGTCTACGCTCGCAGCAGCGTCTCCAATCGGTGATCGGAAAGCCGTTGGCCGCCTCCGAGTTCGATCAGCCAGAGCAGGAAGGAGAAGCCGACGACGGTGCCTCCGACTTCCTCGATCAGTCCGGCTGCCGCGGCGGCGGTGCCTCCCGTGGCGAGCACGTCATCCACGATCAGCACGCGCGCGCCCTCGGTAGCGGCATCGATGTGCACCTCGAGCCGGTCCGACCCGTACTCCAATCCATAATTGCGGGCAGCAGTCCGCCGCGGCAGCTTCCCTTGCTTACGGATCGGGATGAAACCCGCCTCGAGTCGCAGTGCGACTGGCGCCGCGAGGATGAATCCGCGACTCTCGATCCCCGCCACATGCGATATACGCTCAGCCATGAAGGGCGCCGCCAACGCCGTCGTGATCTGGGCGAACAGCGCTCCGTCCGCGAGTAGCGGCGTGATATCCTTGAACAGAATGCCGGGTTCGGGGAAATCGGGCACGTCGCGAACCAGGCGCTGAGCGCGTTGTGCCAGGGTCTCGTCGCTCATCGCTGCCTGTGGCCTGTCGTGCAGATCACCTGCATCTTGCGCTACTCATCGATCGATGCTGAACGGATACGGCAGCGATCTCTCCGTCGCTCCCTCCAAGTATTCCACGCGCTCCACATGTGCGCCCGGAGGTCCAACCTCCAGCGCCCGGCGAAACCGCTCGATGGAGAGCTGCTCGCCGCCGGCCTCTACTTCAACGTGGCCGCCGGGAAGATTCTTCACCAATCCGCTCAATCCGAGCCGGCGCGCTTCCTCACGGGCGAACCAACGAAACCCGACGCCCTGAACACGGCCGTGTATCTGCATGTGCAGGCGATGCACCTACAGGTGCTCCCAGCCGTGCGTGCCGTAGAGCGGCACGAAGCGCACCGGACCGAATTCGCTCGTCTCGATCGCGCCACCCCGTCTCCTGACCAGATTCAGCGTCTGCTCCTCCTTCGGACCGACCGGCACGAGCATCCGTCCGCCATCAGCGAGCTGCTCGACGAGCGGCTGCGGTACAGCCGGCCCGCCGGCGCTGACGAGGATGGCGTCGAAGGGTGCGTACTCGCGCCATCCCACTGTGCCGTCGCCGAGCAACATCGAGACGTTCTTGGCACCGGCGCGTCCGATCGCCTCACGCGCCATCGTGTACAGTGCGGCGATGCGCTCCACCGTGAACACTTGCGCGACGAGGTGGGACAAGAGCACGGTCTGGTAGCCGGATCCCGTCCCAATCTCGAGCACCCGCTCGCTTCCCTTCAGCTCGAGCAGCTCGAGATACCGCGCGTGAATCGAGGGTTGGGAGATCGTCTGCCCGCTGCCTATCGGCAGCGAGGCGTCCTCGTACGCCCGATGACGGACGCCGGTGGGCACGAAGGCGTGTCGAGGCGTGAGGTCGAACGCGTGAAGGACGGCAAGATCGCGGACGCCCTTCTCGCGCAGCAGCTCGACGAGCCGCCGGCGCGCGCCGGTCATCGCGCCGTCTACAGCTCCCGCCACCAATCCCCCGATGAGTGCAGCATGCTGTAGTTGGTGAGATCGAGATGCAGAGGCGTGATGGAGACGTAGCCCTCCTGGATCGCGCGAAAGTCGGAATCTTCCTCGCCCGTCCAGGTAATGGATCCGCCGCCGATCCAGAAGATGTCACGATCCCACGGATCGCGCATCGGCTTCAGCGAGCCCGAATACACCCGGCTGCCGAGGCGGGTGAGTCGAGCCCCGCGCACGCCCTCCGCCGGAACGGCGGGAAGGTTGACGTTGAGCAACGTGTTGGCTGGGAACGTCGGTAGCGAAGTGAGATGGCGAAGCAGCGGCGTCAACACCGATACTTGCTGATGCAGGTGGGTGAGGTCAGCGCGGAGATCTCCGCCGGCGAACGAGATGGCGATGGACGGAATGCCGAGCGCCAGCCCTTCCATCGCCGCCGCGACCGTGCCGGAGTACAGCACGTCCTCACCCATGTTCTGTCCGTGATTGATGCCGCTGAAAATGAAGTCCGGTCGCTCGGGAAGCAGCGCCTCGACGGCGAGCATCACACAGTCCGTCGGCGTGCCATCCACCTGCCAGCGCTGATCGCCGCGACGCACCGGACGCAGCGGATGATGGAGAGTGAGCGAATGGCTCGTGGCGCTCTGTTCCCGATCTGGCGCCACGACGTGGACCTCGCCCAGCGGCTCTGCCGCCTCGATCAGACACTCGATGCCGTGCGCCAGAATCCCGTCGTCGTTCGTGATAAGGATACGCATGCTATCGCCGACTCTTCCCCTTCCCGTCGGCGCCGTCGGGAGCGAGGAATCGAACCAGCTCGTTGAGCTCGCTCTCCAGTGCCTCGATGGTCTGGACGGTGAGTGCCGTGCGCGATGCGGCTCGCAGCTCGCCGACCTTGCGGTGCTCGTCCACCTTCTGACGTGCCCCCTCGATCGTGTACTTCTCGGTATACAGGAGGTGTTTGACGAGGACGATCAGCTCGACTTCTCGGCGCTGATAGACGCGATTGCCCGACCGGTTCTTGGCCGGATTCAGAAACTTGAACTGGCTCTCCCAGTAGCGCAGTACGTGCGGCTTGAGGTCGGTGAGCTCGCAGACCTCGCCGATGCTGAAGAATTCCTGGATCGGATCGGCGCCGCTCACTCGTCCTGCTCCGCCCTGAGCTCTCTCGCCATGAGGTCGGCTACGGCCCGTTTGGCCGGATGGCCGTCGAAGAGCACTCTGTTGACCATGGACACGATCGGCATTTCCACTTTTTCGCGTTCAGCGAGGGCGAGCGCACTCCGGGTCGTCGCAACTCCTTCGGCGACGGTCTGCTTGCCGGCCAATGCCTCCTCGAGCGAAGCACCCCTTCCTACCTCGATCCCGACGGCGCGGTTGCGGCTCAGGGAGCCCGTGCAGGTGAGGACGAGATCGCCCAAGCCGGCCAGGCCGGCAAACGTGACCGGGCTGGCTCCCAGAGCCGTGCCGAGCCGCGTCATCTCGGCCAATCCTCGGGTGATCAGCGCCGCACGAGAGTTGAAACCGAATCCCGCACCTTCGCAGATGCCTGTCGCCACTGCCATCACGTTCTTCAACGCCCCTGCGAGCTCGACTCCGACGATATCGTCGTGGGTGTAAACCCGAAAAGTCGAGCCGCTGAACGCATCCTGGATGGCTTCGGCCGCTGAAGAGTCGACTGATGCGGCGACGATCGCGGTGGGCTGCTGCGCCACGACCTCGGCGGCGAAGCTGGGCCCCGACAGCGCGACGACTCGGCGTCCTGGCGCTACCGCGGCCACGACCTCGCTCATCAGCGCGAGTGTGTCGGCCTCGATTCCCTTCGACGCGATACAGATCGTTGCCCTGGGGCTCACTGCGCTCGCGCCTCGTCGCAGGATCAGACGAAGGTGTTGGGACGGAGTTGCCACGCAGACGAGCACCGCACCATCGAGTACGGCGGTCAAATCCGACGCCGCACACACCGCGTGATGAAGTCCCGCTCCCGGAAGGAATCGCTCATTCATGTGCGAAGCGTTGATCGCCTCGACGACGTCTTGCTCAAAGGCCCACAACGCGACCTCGCGCCCGTTGCGAGCCAGCAGGTCGGCCAACGCGGTGCCCCAGGCCCCGGCGCCGACTACGGCACACTTGGTCATCGCCGGACCCTCATGCGCGGCCCCTCTTGCCGAAGCGATGCTCTTCGCCTCGGCGCAGGCGCCCGATGTTGGCGCGATGCGTCCAGAATACGAACAGCGCGATCACCGCACTGACGATGAACAGTGGCGAACTCACTCCCTTCGTCGCGAGCAGCAGCACCGGGAGAAGGAGCGCGGAGACGAGGCTCCCCAGCGACACGTAGCCGCTCGCCAGCACGATCGCGACGAACAGCAGAAAGCTGCAGAGCATCGGCAGCGGCGCGAGTGCGAAGAACACGCCCGCAGCCGTGGCGACCCCCTTGCCCCCCTTCCGGAAGGAAAAGAACACCGGTCGCACGTGACCGAGAATCGCCGCGACGCCGCAGGCGATCCCCCAGAGGATCGGATCTCCCCCGGCATGGATACGCGGCGCCAGGAACAGGACCGGCAACGCGCCCTTGAGCGCATCGGCGACGAATACGAGAACCCCGATCTTCCAGCCGAGAACGCGAAACACGTTCGTCGCGCCGAGGTTACCCGAACCCTGCTTTCGTAGGTCGACACCCGCCGCCACACCGGCGAGATACGCGAACGGGAGCGAGCCCGCGGCGTACGATAGCGCCAGCGCGAGGGCCGGATGCACTTCAGGCCGCCGCGCCGCCGCTCTTGCGACGCAACAGGATTCGCAGTGGATTTCCCGTGAAGGCGTACGTTTCGCGGAAGCCGTTGTGAAGGAAGCGGATGTAGTGCTCCTCAACGAGGTCCGGATGGTTTCCGAACACGGCGATCGTCGGCGGCATCACGCTCACCTGCGTCGCGTAGTTGAGCTTCACTTCGCGGCCGGCCGCCTGCGAGGGCTGCCGTCGCGCCAGTAGCTCGCCAAGGCGCTCGTTCACCTGCGACGTGCTGATGCGTTTGTGAGCTTCCTCGTCCACGAGCTGGATGACGTCGAGGATCTTCGACACCCGCTGGCCAGTGAGGGCCGAGGTGAACAGGAAAGGAACGAACTTGAGGAACGGCGCCTTTTCCTGGGCCTTCTTCTCGTACTTGTGCACGGCCTTGTCGTCCTTTTCGGCCAAGTCCCATTTGTTCACGACGACGATCAGTCCTCGACCCGCGTCCCAAGCCATGTTGGCGATGCGCAGGTCCTGCTGATGCAGCTCGCCCTCCGTGGCGTCAACGATGAGCACGCAGATGTTCGCCCGCTCGATCGCGCGCCGCGTGCGCAGCGACGAGTAGAATTCCACGCCGTCGTCGATCTTTGTCTGGCGGCGGAGACCTGCGGTATCGACGAAGATGAGCTTGCGTCCGTGGTACGTCATCGGGGTGTCGATCGCGTCTCGCGTCGTGCCCGCGATCTCGCTCACGACGAGACGATCCTCGCCGAGCAGCTTGTTGACGAACGACGACTTCCCGACGTTTGGCCGGCCGACGACTGCGACGCGGAGCGCCTCCTCATCCTCCGGAACGCTCTCCGGCAGCCGGGACACCAGTTCGTCGAGCAGGTCCCCCGACTGCTTGCCGTTAGTCGCCGACACTGGATACGGCTCGCCGGCTCCGAGCCGGTAGAACTCGTAGAAGTCAGCGTGGCTCGGGTCGTCCACCTTGTTCGCCACGAGCAACCAGGGCTTGCCCGAGCCGCGAAGCATGTCGGCCACCTTGTAGTCACTCGGATGCACTCCCGCCCTGGCATCGACGACGAAGAGGAAAAGATCGGCTTCCTCGACCGCAGTTGCAACCTGGGCCCGGATCTCCCGGTCCATCGGCAGGTTTGGATCGTCGGACAACCCGCCGGTGTCGACGAGCCAGAAGGCGCGGCCGTTCCACTCGGCGCGGGAGAAGTGGCGATCGCGAGTCGTCCCTGCCTCGTCGGAAACGATCGCCTCGTCGTCGCCGATGATGCGGTTGAACAACGCGGACTTACCGACGTTCGGCCGTCCGATCAGGGCGACGACGGGCGTGCTCATGCCGCACTCCGGCCGGAAAGCTCCGGCGCTCCTTCGAGACTCAGAACGTCGATAAAATCGTAGGACGGATAGACCGGCATGGGCAGCGTTTCACGAAGAGTGATGAAGCGCTCTTCGTCGAGAAAGAGCCCGTCGTCGTTGATGGTCTCGGCCGGAATCAGCGCGAGGTCGAGGTCGTTTCGGTCCACCAGCGCGCGACGGATGTCAGCCCCGACGAGCAGCCCGGCCGTCGTCGTGGTGGGCCCGAAGAGCGAGTTCTCCATCGGAATCAGAGTGAAACTCGCGCCGGTTCGGGCCGCTATGGCATCGAGCAGCTTCGGCATCAGGGGTGCCATCGACACTCCGGTGACGACGCCGATGCGCTTGGCATCGAGGCGAGGCAGTTCGCTGAGCCCCTGCTGGACTCGCTGGCGGAGCGATGCCACTGCGCCAACGCCGTTCTCGATCTGCGAGAAGTCGCCGTAGTGGGCGGCGTCCGGTAGCGGATGATCGGACAGGAGGTACAGCTCGTCGGAGCCGTAAACCCAGCGGTCGCCACGTTCGGCGAGCGCGCGCGTCTCCCAGCGCTGCACCGCATCGAGAATGCGGCCGGCATTTTCGGCGTCCATTGGGCGCCCATCGTACAGGTGGGAGAACTGCGTCACACCAACCGGCACGAGCGCCACGCTCAAGCAGGCGTCGCCCATGTCCCAGAGATCGGATAGCGACGCTTCCAGCACGTCCCCGTCGTTCAGGTTCGGGACGATGACCATCTGTCCGTGGAACTGGATTCCGCCCGCCGCGAGCCGCGCGAGCTGCTCGAGGATGTTGGGAACACGTGGGTTGTTGAGCAGTTTCTTGCGCGCCTCCCACGGCGTCGCGTGCACGCTCACGTACAATGGAGACAGGCGGTATTCCAGAATGCGCTGGATGTCCCGCTCCTTCACGTTGGAGAGCGTCGCAAAATTGCCGTAGGCGAAGGAGAGCCGATAGTCGTCGTCGCGGACGTAGAGGTTCTTCCGCAATCCCTTCGGCAGCCCTTCGATGAAGCAGAACTCGCAGCGATTGGCGCACCGGCGCACGGTGGGAGGCTGGAGCTCCACGCCCAGGCCTTCCCCTTCGGGGCGCTCCACCTCATAGACGATCGCCTCGCCGTCGGGGAGGCGCGCCTCGATCACCAGTTCGTCCTCGGCCGTCAGGAATTCCCAATCGAGGAAGTCCGCCAGCTCGCGGCCGTTCACCGTCAGGAGCTCGGTGCCTGGGACGACTCCCATTTCCTCACAGATGCTGCCGGGCAGAACCCTGCTGACACGAACCATGAATGCGTGGCCTCCCCGACCCCAAACAGAGCGAAGGAGGAGAGCCGAAATCGAGAGGCTTCTCCCCCTTCAGTATGCAGGAAACGCGCGCGCTTCCATCTCATCCAAGATAGGAGCTTCGAGGACGGAAATCAAGTAGAATCCAGCACTTCCGCCCACGGCGTCGTATCCGGACAACGCATCAGTCGGCGATCGTATAGCGATACGCCATCGCATTCGGGGCTGCGATCGTCAGCGTGAACTTCGCCGATTTGCCAGGCGTGAGTGCCTCGGTGGTCACCGATTGCTTGCCAACCACGGCGCCGGACTTGTCGAGTGCCTCGAAGTTGAGCGTCACGGCCTTCGCCTCGAACGACTTCGGCGCCGCCTTCGTGGCCTTCGTCGTCTTTCCCTTGACGGGCGCCGGTTCCCCGCCTGCAGGATCGATCTTGTCGCGCCGGTCGAGTACCGTCCCTCCGATGATCAGATCCTTTTCGGACGGTGTGAACTCGCTGAAGGTGACCTCCACCGGCAGCTTGTTCCCCCGTGTGTACCACGTCAGAGTCGAGTCGTTGTAGGCCGCGGCCACCTTGATGTCCTTCTTCGCCCGCGCCGCCTTGGCAAGCGTGAGGTAGGCACGCGCCGCGAGGTTGTAGTTCTCCGGATTCCCCGGATCCACTGCGACCAGTCGGGCGACGATGGGGCTCACCTTATCGTTCTGCTCGAGTGTCAGGTAGGTGACGGCAAGGTTGAACAGGGCATCCCGGTTGTAGGCATTCTGGGCCAGCGTCGCCTCGAACAGCTTGCCGGCGTCGGCGGCCCGCTCGCTGCGCGCCGCGTTCACCGCGCTATTCAGCAGATCCTGGTAGACGTACCCCGAGGGATTCTGCAGCAGCGGCTGATAGCTCGCGACGAACTTCGCAGTGTCCCCGGCCAGCAGGAGCGCCGTCTGATAGTTCTGTCGGCTTCCATAGAGATAGGGCCCGGTGGTCGCCGGCACCGCGAGCAGCTCGGCGAACGATTCGGCGGCGCTCCTGGCCGCGGCCAACCGATCGGCGCCCGTCGTCGCGTTGGCGCGATTGAGATAGACGGTGCCGATGTTGGAGAGCATCTGGCGCTGAACGTCGCGGTATGACGAGTCCTTCGACGCCGCTTCTGCCGCCGTTCGCCAGTACTGGAGCGCCTTGGCGTTGTCCGAGCGCTTGGACGCCACGTTGCCCAGCACCATCACTCCATATGGCGACTCAGGGTAGATCCGGTGCGCTTGCGTCGCATAGAACTCGGCGGAATCCAGTTTGTCGGCGTTCAGGGCATTGATCGCGTCGTTCGCCAGGTCGAGATAGAATTTCTGGCCGCCGCGATAGTAGGCCGTGAAATAAGCGCAATCCGGCTTGGCCTTCTCCACGATCGTAAAGAGCGAATCCACCGTCCCGATCAAGTCGATCGAGGCCTCGGGGTTGGTGGTGAAGCCCACGGTGCCGCGCTTCGGCGCCAAACCGACATTCGGTTGATTCATCCAGAGGCTCAGCGCCTCGCCAAGGATGTACGCGCGCGCAGTCGGATCGTCTTCCGGGTTGGCGGACTCGAGCAATTTCACCGTGTTTTTCAGCTGGCCTTCCGCAGCCGGGCCAGTGCCGGCCTGGCGCGCGACGTCGAAGCTGAGTGAGGCGCGCGCCAGATTGCCCTTGGCGGCCTGACCGATGTCGCAGGTAGGCTTCACGGCCTGTTGCGCCCCAAGCGTGGAGGCGGCAATGAGGACGAGGCCCGACACGAATCGAACTTTACCGAACACAGGCATTAGTGAATTCTCCTGGATGGAACGCGGCGGTCCGGTGTGGACACCGGGTGGGATTCTGGTCGCTGCTCGGCCTAATGCCCTTCCGACATGTCGAGCGCAAGCTGGTAAATATCGGTTGGCCGCCGCCCCGTCGCCAGGGCGGCTCGCTGCACGTCGTCGTACTCGGGTTTGGCGCGCGTTCCGCCGCCGGGAAGGGAGGCTGTCTTCACGCGGACGACCTGCCCCAGTACCTCCACCTCGATCGATCGCCGCAGAAGCGCCACACGGGTCAGATCGCCGCGCCGTACGCCGAGAGTCGTCGTTTCCGACAACAGGAGCTGTTCGAACCGGGCGGCATCCTCCGGCCGGCAAAGCATCTCGAGGCGAGTTCCCTGCCTCCCCTTTTTCATCGTGGCCGCGAGTAGCACGACGTCCAGCGCGCCGGCTTCCCGCGCGGACTCCGCCACGCCGGCGAGATACTCCGGCGACATGTCGTCCAGATCACACGCGAGCACCACCACGCGTTCGCCTCCGTCGCCAATCGATTGCGAATCGACTTCGGCGATGACGATGCGCAGCGCGTTCGCGCGGCCGGGAAAGTCCTTCGTGCCGGCTCCAAACCCCGAGCGCAGAGGAACGAACCGGGCGGGCGGCGGCCCCGACGACAGCACCCGCACCAGACCGGCGCCTGTCGGTGTCACCAGCTCGCCGGCCCCTGCAGGGCCGGGCTCGATCGGCAACCCCTCCAGCAACTTGAGGGTCGCTGGCGCCGGAACCGGCAGCACTCCGTGAGCCGCGCTCACGCTGCCGTCACCGACGCGCAGCGTGCCGCACCGAACATCCTCGACAGCGAGTCGCTCCAGCCCCCAGATGACCCCGACGACGTCGAGGATCGCATCTACGGCGCCCACCTCATGAAGATGGACTTTCTCGGCGGAAGTGCCGTGGATCTCTCCCTCTGCGGTGGCGATGGCCAGAAAGACCGCATCGGCCTTCGCGCGCACACCGTCTGGTGCGCCGGAAGCTGCGACGAGTCGCCGGATTCCGGCGATGTGCCGGCCGTGCGGCTGGGGCGGAATCTCGAAGTCCACCTTCCAACAGGCGAGCCCGCCACGTTGCACCTCGCGAATGACTACTCGCACGTCGTCGAGGCCCAGCCGATGCGGAAGGCCGCGCAGCCACTCCGGGTCGAGCCCGACGCCGAGGAGGGCGCCGAGGGTCATGTCCCCGGCGATGCCGCTGAAAGGATCGAGAATGGCCGTTCGCATGGGCGGAAGATAGCGCCGGCTGTTAGCTAGAAGCGGTAGGACGCGCCGTTCCCGGTATTGAAGACCAGCACTCTCGCCGCCGAGGGTATTCTGCCCGATCTGACGAGCTTGTCCAGGACGGCGAGCGCGCACCCTCCCTCTGGGGCCGCATCCATGCCTGACGCGCGGCTGAGTCGAAGGGTGTCGGCCCGAATGGCGTCCTCGCTCACCGACGCCGCGTCGCCCTCGCTCTCGTAGAGGGCGCGAAGAATGAGCCTGTCGCCCAGCGCTGCCGGGACGCGCAGCCCGCTGGCGTGCGTCGTCGGATTCTCCCAGGGAGTGGCTCGATCGGCACGTGCGGCGAAGGCACGCACCATTGGCGCGCAGCCATCGGCTTGGGCCACGATCATCCGGGGCAGAATCGCGGCGCGGGCGATCCAGCCGCCTTCGCGCATCTCGCCGAACACCTTCCACATGCCGATCAGGCCGGTGCCGCCTCCGGTGGGGTACACGATATGGGTCGGCAGCGTCCAGCCGAGCTGTTCGGCGAGCTCCAGTCCCATCGTCTTTTTCCCCTCGATGCGATACGGCTCGCGCAGGGTAGAGACGTCGAAGTACCCACTCTCGGCGGCGAAGGCGCGCGCCTGCTTCCCCGCGTCGCCGATGTGCCCGTCGACGAGCTGCAGGTCCGCCCCGAGTGCCCGGATGGTGCCGAGGATGGGTGAAGGCGTCGATGCCGGCGCGTACACACGCACGGGTATACCCGCCTTCGCGCCATAAGCGGTCAGGGCCGCTCCGGCGTTGCCCGCGGTAGGCACGACGAGGCCGGGCACTCCGAGTGCGGCAGCGCGGGTCACCGCGGCACTCATTCCGCGCGCCTTGAACGACCCGGTTGGGTTGAGCCCCTCGTCCTTGACCCAGAGTTGCGCCACGCCGATTTCGCGCGCGAGACGCGGCAGGTCGTGTATCGGCGTGGTCCCCTCCCCTAACGAGACGGGCTGCTCCTGGTCCGCCAACGGCAGCACCGCCGAGTAGCGCCACATATCCCAACGCCCCGAGATGGCGTCGCGCGTCGGCCATGTCGAGTCGTAGCGGACCAGGACGGGCTGCCCGCAGACGGGACAGACGGAGGCAAGTGTGTTCCCGGGCTGCGAGTGGTCGCAGGCCGAACATTCCAGGTGCCAGGTGCTCACGGCGAGGAGCCTTCGGAGGAGTTGGTCGATTCGTCCGGCGCGGGATCGGCCGACGGCGTGCCAGGCGACGGTGTGACAGCGTCACTCGCGCGAAGCGCATCGAGAATCCGCTGCGCGCTCTTCACGGAGAAGCCCGGGAGTTCGGCAATCTGCGCTGGCGACGCTGCACGGATGCCCGCCAGGCTCCCGAAGCTCGACAGCAGCAGCCGTCGCTTGTTGTCGCCGACGCCGGGAATACGCAGAAGCTGGGAGGTGATCGTTCGCACCGACCGGCGCTTTCGCTGAAAGGTGATGGCGAAGCGATGCGCTTCATCGCGCGCCTGCTGCAGCATGCGCAGCGCGGGCGACCGTCGTGGCAGCCGGAGCGATTCGCCGCGGCCGAGGAGGAAGATCTCCTCCTCGCGCTTCGCGAGGCTGGCGATCGGAAGCGACTCGAGGCCGAGCGCGCGCAGGGCGTCAGCCGCTGCATTCAGCTGGCCCTTACCACCGTCGATCAGGACGAGATCGGGTAGCGGCCGCTTCTCGTCCACGCGCCGCTGGAAGTATCGGCCCACGACTTCACTCATCGAGGCAAAGTCGTCGATCCCCTCGACTGACTTGACCTTGAACTTACGATACTCGGCCCGCAGCGGACGTCCGTTCTGGAACCAGACGCAGGACGCAACGGTGTCCGTCCCCTGGGCGTGCGAGATGTCGAAGCAGACGAACGACCGCGGAACCGTCTGAAGGCCGAGTTGGCGCTGGAGCTCGTACACCGGGTCCCCCGCACGCTCCTCGGTCGGCTCTTCGCCCGTCAGACGCGCCTCCTCGAGCAGATGTCGCGCATTTTGCTGTGCCAGGTCGACGAGATCCCGTCGCGCTCCCCGCAGGGGCACGTGGATTCTCGTGCGCTCGAGTGTCTCCTCGACGACAGCCCGATCGGCGACGTCGAACGGCAGTACCAGTTCCTTCGCGCGCTCCTCGAGCAGACGATACGGGCCGGCGAGATACGTCTCGAGAACGTCCGAATCCTCCTCGCCATCGATGTTGGCGACGAACTGGTGATCTCGCGCGAGCAGTTTGCCAGCACGGATGCGCAGCAGCGCGATCACCGCGTCGTCCCCGTCGCGCGCGTAACCGATGACGTCGCGATCCCCGCCCTCCACCTCGGAAACGACGGTCGGCTCCTCCATGCGCTCGAGGAACTCGAGCGCGTCGCGAAGCTGCGCGGCCCGCTCGAAGTCGAGCGACTCCGCCGCCAGTTCCATCCGTTCCCTGACCTTGCGTACGATCTGCTCCGGCTTGCCGCTCAGGAAGTCGAGGACCTCGTCGATCATCGCGGAATACTCGCCCCGCGTCTGGGCGAGGATACATGGCGCCTTGCACCGCCCGATGTGGTAGTCGAGGCAGGGACGCTCCGGCATCTGAGCCGGCATGTCGAAGTTGCACGATCGGACGGTGAACAGTCTGCGGACGACGTCGAGCGCGCGGCGCATTGCGCCTACGTCGGTGTACGGTCCGAAGTAGCGCGCTCCATCTGCCTGAAGCCGGCGGGTCACCCACACGCGCGGAAAGGGCTCCTGGACCGTGACCTTGATGTAGGGATACGACTTGTCGTCCCGAAGCGCGATGTTGAATCGCGGTCGGTACTCCTTGATCAGATTTGCCTCGAGAATCAACGCGTGCGCCTCGGTCGGCACGACGATGCTGTCCAGCGCGGCCGCCTGCTGCATCAACGCGCGGGTCTTGAGACTCTCGCGATGGTCCGTTGCGACATAGCTCCGAACGCGCGATCGCAACCGCTTCGCCTTCCCGACGTACAGCACCTTGCCGTTGGCGTCTTTCCAGAGGTAAACGCCTGGCGACTCGGGGAGATGCGGGATCTTGTCGAGGATCTCGTGCGGCACATCCATGGCTGAAATATACCCGGCGAAGCCGGTCGTCGTTCGCGTCAGCGACGGGCGCGGGCCACCATCGCCCGCGCTTCGGGGACGCCAAGGGCCAGCGTCGCCGCGCCATAGACGATCGCGAAGGCGACGAGCGCGGACGCACCGCGGACCATGTGATGCGCCGAAGAGACCAGTCGCATCACGCCCCATCCTACCGCACCCGCGAGGAGTGCCGCCGCCCACAGGCGAGCCAGCAGGCTCGGGGCGATGCCCGTGCGGCCGATCCGCGCCGCGATGGCGCGCCGCAGCAGCAGAAATTCGACCCAACCAGCGATGCCAGCCGATGCCGTGAGGCCCGCTGCCCCCGCCCAGGCCGGCAACCCGAGCATCCTCGGCAGAGGAAAGGCGAACAGGTAGCCGAGGCCGCCCGTCAGCACGACTCGCGCAAGGGCGAACCAAAGCGGCGTTTTCGTGTCGCGCAACGCATAGAACGTGGACGAGTACAGCCGCCCGAGCGCACTCGCCAGCAGTCCTACCGCCGAGCCGCCCAGAATCGCCCATGTCCGGAAGCTGTCGGAGGCGGTGAATCTGCCGTGCTGGAGCAGCACGGCGGAAATTGCCTCACCGAGAACGAGGAATCCGACGGCGGAGGGAACGACGAAGAACGCCACGCGCGGAAGTGCCGTGTTGAGCCGCGACCGCAGTCGGGCAAAGGCCTCCTCACCGCTACTCGTCTCGCGCGACATCTCGGGGAGCTCCGCCGCCGAGATGGACATGCCGAACAGGCTGATCGGAAGCAAGTAGATGGTTTGCGCATTCTGGAGCAACGTCACCACCCCGGCAGCGGCGAGGTAGCTGGCCATGTAGGTGTCGATGAAGCCGCTGATCTGTACCACCCCGCGACTCACGAACGCCGGGACAAAGTTGTGAAGAACCTCCTTCACCGGCGGGAAGCCGTAGTCGGGTGCGAAGCGCGGATGCTTCAGTAGCCGGAATACCGACGGGAGCTGGACGCCCATCTGCAGCGCTGCACCCAGCACGGAAGCAGCCGCCAGGGCGACGGAAAGGTCCACTTCGCCCACGCGCGGCCCGAAGCCGAGCAGGGCGCCGATCATCGCCAGGTTCCAGAACACCGGCGCGACGTAGGAGAGGAAAAACTTGCGGTGACTGTTGAGGATCCCCAGACACCATGCGCTCATCACGAAAATGCCGGCGCCGGGAAAGAGGATTCGCGTCAGCCTGATCGTCAGCGCAAGCGTCTCGCCGGTGAAACCGCCGACGACGAGCTTCACGACGATCGGCGCGAAAATGATCCCGAGCGCGACGATGACCGAGATGATCAGGCCGAGGAGGGCCGCGACGGCGCCGGCGATCCGGTCAGCCTCTTCCTCGTCCCCGCGCGCCAGCGCATTCGCGTACACCGGGATGAACGACGCCGAGAGCGCGCCCTCGCCGAACAGGTTCTGGAGGAAATTGGTGATCTTGAACGCGCCGTTAAATGCGTCGGATACCCAGTTTGCCCCGAGGAACATCGCGATCAGGCTCTGGCGCAGCAGGCCGAGCACCCGCGACAGGAAGATGCCGGCGCCGATCAGCGCGGAGCTGCGTCCGGAGCTCGTCAACGCGGATGACGGGGGCCGGTTCCTCGTGAGTGCCGGGTCGGTCATGTCGATCAGACCTCGAAAGGGACGGCCTGACGGCGCTCGACGAGCATCATGGCGTGCAAGCGCGCTACCTCGCGCATCTCGTCGAGAAGCTCCAGCCCCTGACGCGTGAGGATCGGGATCGCATTCAGCAGCCGTTCCTGACGAACGCCGCGCGGAAAGAGCGCGGCGCGGAGCGTCGCCACGTCGATCATCAGGGCGCTCTCCTGTCGCTTGATGCCGGCGAGAAGCCTCCGCTCCAGGCGATCGACCCGATGATACAGCGAATGGGCCGCCCCCTCGACGGCTCGAGCGAGGCCAGTCCGTTCGCTCTCGCCCCGTAGCTCCTCAGGCACGGACGCGATCGCCTCGCGAAGCCGTCGGAGCGTCGCGACACTCGCCGGAGTCATCGCCCGGCGCGCAAGCCTTCCCTCCACTGCGTCAGGAATGGCGAGATCGCTCATCCCCACGTCGAGCCGCTGCATCAGCGCCTCCACGTGCGGCTCGATCAGAGTACACGACCACCGCGGCACGGCCAGCGGCGGGTCCACGGCGAGTGTCTCGGCGACGGCGCCGACCTGGGCGAAATAGGCCAGCTCCCCTGGACCGGCGACGTACGCCAGCGTCGGCAGGATGTCCCGCTCGACGATTGGTCGCAGCAGGACGTTAGGCGTCAGAGGCTGCCCGACCGGCTCCTCCTCACCGACGCGCAATCGCCGCTTCGACGCGCCCTGCCGTGCGAAGACCAGTGAGAGGCCGGGTACGTCTTCCACTTGCGGCACGTGGCCGAGGGAGCGGATCTCCTTGGCGCGCTGCGCCAGCGACCGCTCGATCGGCGCCGCTCCACGCAGCGCTCGGCGCAGCGTTTCCTCGCTCGCAGCGGCGACGACGTCGTGCGATGCGTCGAGCACGGCCATCCCCAAGGGCTGGAGAAGCGCCCGGAGAAGCCGGACGAATGCGTCTCCCACCGACCGGTCGGGCGAACCATACGCATCGACGGTCGCCTCGATCGCCCGTGGGTCGGCCGCGCTGCCGCTCGCATCGTACAACCGGCGAAGGGCGATACCGAGATCGCCGAGGGGCGCTAGCGCCATCGGGGTACCGAGCGGTGGCTCCAGCGACGCGCGCAGCATGTCGACTCCGCCCGACCGCGCGACGACCGTGCTCGACGCCTCGGCGAAGTCAGCATCGTCCGTCGCCGCCCAGAAGACAGGCGCTGTCGGCACTCCGATCGCCGCCTGGATCGCATCGGCCACGGCGATTGCGCTCACTGCCTTGCTCCACGTGTATATCGGACCGCCGAAAAGGCCTGGTTGCTGCCCGGTCGTGACGACGACCCCGCCCTCCCGCTGTACCCG
>JBIOHU010000009.1:0-37377 GCA_044449225.1 Gemmatimonadales bacterium
GGTGTACGTCCTGACGAAGGAAGAGGGGGGGCGGCACACGCCGTTCTTCAAGGGGTACCGGCCGCAGTTCTACTTCCGGACGACGGACGTGACGGGGTCGGTGGAGCTGCCGGAGGGGAGGGAGATGGTGATGCCGGGGGACAACGTGCAGATGACGATCGAGCTGATCACGCCGATCGCGATGGACGAAGGGCTCCGGTTCGCGATCCGCGAGGGCGGCCGGACGGTGGGGGCGGGCGTCGTTGCCAAGATCTTGAAGTGATTCGCCCGTGAGACGTGAGCCGTGAGACGTGAATCGTGACGGCGTACCGCCATTACGTCTCACCTCTCACGATTCACGATTCACGAGCGATCAGTAGTCAGACTTTTCTCTCGGTATCCCAAATGGCTGGCAGAATTCGCATCCGTCTCAAGGCGTTCGATCACGCGATCATCGATCAGGCGTCGGCGGACATCGTTCGGACGGCGGAGAAGACGGGGGCGCAGGTGTCGGGTCCGATTCCCCTGCCGACGAAGACGCAGCGGTGGACGGTGCTCCGTTCGCCGCACGTCGACAAGAAGTCGCGGGAACAGTTCGAGCTGAAGACGCACAAGCGGGTGATCGACATCCTCGACAGTCGCGCCCAGACGGTGGACGCGCTGACGAAGCTCGATCTGCCGGCGGGTGTGGACGTGGAAATCAAGGTGCAGTAACGGCACGGTGAGCCGTGAATCGTGAATCGTGAGATGCAACTCCTCACGCAGTCACGTCTCACGATTCACGGCTCACGATGTACCAAGCGGGATCTTGCCTGTGCGGCCGCTGATCGCCGGCAAGATCTACAGTCCAACGGGGCTTCGCTCCGTGACTCAGTTCCTGAGGTCTTATGATCGGCATCATAGGCAAGAAGCTGGGGATGACCCAGTTGTTCAATAACGCGGGGCAGCAGATCCCGTGCACCGTGATCGAGGCCGAGCCGAACTCGGTGCTCTCGGTGACGAACACGTCGCGACTCAAGGCGGTGCAGCTCGGCGGGCTCGGCGTGCAAAGAACGGCGCGCGAGTCGGCCAAGGGCGAACGGACGCCGCGCGGGCGCCGTGCGACGCAGGCGGAGCTGGGCCATGCGAAGAAGGCGGGGATCGACGGCGCACCGAGAGTGGTGCGCAGCATCCGGCTCGACGAGCCAGGCAATGCGACGGTCGAAATCCCGACCTACACGGTGGGTGACACGGTGAACGTGGGAATCTTCACGGAAGGGGAGACAGTGAAGGTCACCGGCACGACGAAGGGTCGCGGCTTCCAGGGCGTGGTGAAGCGCTGGGGCTTCGGTGGCGGCCCGAACACGCACGGCAACACGAAGCACCGGCGGCCGGGCTCGATCGGACCGGGCACCGATCCTTCGCGCGTCATCAAGGGCAAGAAGATGCCGGGACACTTCGGCGCGGAGCGGCACACCCAGATCGGCCTCCGGGTCGAGAAGGTGGATGCGGAGCGCAACCTGATCTACGTGCGCGGTGCGGTCGCCGGCCCGAAGTACGGGATCGTCGTCGTCCGAAAGCAGGTATAATCGATGCCAGACAACAGCTCACAGACCCAGCGCGCAGCGGCGTACACGTCGCTCGGCACGGCCCGCAGCGAGACGGTCGAGCTCCCCGAGTCGACGTTCGACGGCGTGATCAACATGCCGGTGATGCACCAGGCGGTGAAGGCCTTCATGGCCAACCAGCGCCAGGGCAACGCCTCGACGAAGATCCGGAAGTACGTCGTCGGCGGCAACCAGAAGCCGTGGAAGCAGAAGGGGACCGGCCGCGCCCGTCAGGGCTCGACGCGCGCCCCGCACTTCGTCGGCGGCGGTACGGTGTTCGGCCCGACGCCGCGCCCCTACGACGAGTACGTGCCGCGCCAGGTGCGCGCGCTCGCCAAGCGCAGCGCGCTCAACGCGCGTGCCAACGAAGGGGCGATCTTCGTGATCGACGCCTTCACCTACGACGCCCCGAAGACGTCGGCGCTGATCGCGCTGATCTCCCGGCTGAACGTCGCCGACAAGAAGGTGCTCGTACTGACGGACGGTGTGAAGCCGAACGTCTTCCTGAGCGGCCGCAACATCCCGAACGTGCATGTGATGCCGTACGGTGACAGCTCGACGTACCACATCCTCTGGTCGGACGTGGTGCTGATCGAGGGGGGCGCGCTGGGCACGACGCTGGAGCCGCTGGCGAACGAGAAGCCGGCGCCACTCGTGAAGCGCGCGCGGCCGGCGGCGGAAGTCGCGGCGGCGGTGCGGAAGACGGCGAAGCGTGCCGCGAAGACCGCGGCCAAGAAGTCCGGCGCGAAGAAGTCGGCGGCGAAGACGCCGGCGAAAAAGAAGGCGGCGAAGAAGACGACGGCCCGGAAGGCCGCCGCCAAACGTGGCCCGGCCAAGGGCGCGGGCAAGTCCACGAAGAAGAGGAAGGAGAAGTAACCGATGCCGACCCTTCATCGCACGATCGTGCGGCCGCTCGTCACCGAAGCGAGCTCGGTCGCCTACCAGGATCGGGGGGAGTACCACTTCCAGGTGCATCCCGACGCCAACAAGCTGGAGATCCGTCAGGCCATCCAGACGCTGTTCGGCGTCAAGGTGACCCGCGTCTGGACGTCGAACCACCGCGGCAAGGACAAGCGCGTCGGGAAGAGCGCCGGCCGCAAGCCACACTGGAAGCGGGCGATCGTGAAGCTCGCCGATGGCGACAAGATCGAGATCTTCGAGGGCTAAGCAGACATGCCAATCCGTCAATTCAAGCCAGTCACGAAAAGCAGCCGCTTCCGTTCGGTCGCCGATTTTTCGGAGATCACGCGGACGACGCCGGAGAAGTCGCTGCTCGAGCCGATCAAAAAGAGCGGCGGCCGCGACAACCATGGCCATATCTCGATGCGTCGCATCGGCGGCGGCCACAAGCGGAAGTACCGCATCATCGACTTCCGGCGCAATCGCCTCGGCGAACCGGCGACGGTGCGCGAGATCGAGTATGACCCCAACCGGTCGGCGCGGATCGCGCTCGTCGAGTACGCCGATGGGGAGAAGCGCTACATCATCCACCCGAAGGGGCTCAAGGTCGGCGACACGATCGCCTCCGGCCCGGGCACCGACGTGCGGCTCGGCAACGCGTTGCCGCTGGGGGAGATCCCGCTCGGCACGGCGGTGCACTGCATCGAGCTGAAGGTCGGCAAGGGCGCGCAGGTCTGCCGCTCGGCGGGGATGTCGGCACAGGTGATGGCGAAGGAAGGGGAGTACGTCACGCTGCGCATGCCGAGCTCGGAGGTGCGCCTGGTGCACCAGCGCTGCCTGGCGGTGATCGGCGAGGTGGGGAACGCCGAGCACGAGTTGGAGTCGTGGGGCAAGGCGGGCAAGAGCCGCTGGATGGGCCAGCGTCCGAAGGTGCGCGGCGAGGTCATGAACCCGGTCGATCACCCGCACGGCGGCCGGACGCGCGGCGGACGGAACGTCGTCAGCCCGTGGGGCAAGAAGGAAGGCGTGAAGACGCGCAACAAGAAGAAGCCGTCACAGCGGATGATCGTCCGCGGGCGGAAGCGCGGCAAGGCGACGCAGTAATCCGGGATAACCGACTATGGCGAGAAGCGTAAAGAAGGGCCCCTTCGTGCAGGAGGCCCTCGTGAAGAAGGTCGAGGCGCACAACAGCGCGGGCTCGAAGAAGGTGATCAAGACCTGGTCGCGGGCGAGCACGGTGCTCCCCGACTTCGTCGGCCACACCTTCGCCGTGCACAACGGCAACAAGTTCATCCCGGTCTACGTGACGGAGAACATGGTGGGGCACAAGCTCGGCGAGTTCGCGCCGACGCGCCTGTTCCGCGGCCACACGGGCGGCAAGGCGGTCGACAAGAAGGCGTCGGCACCGAAGCCGGCGGGAGGCAAGTAGCCGATGCCGGCAGCGAAGAAGACGGCCGCGAAGTCGGCGGCGAAACAGACGGGCACGAACCGGACGCCGCCGAAGCGGGTGGCGCAGCGCAGCGCCGCCGCCGTCGAGGCGCGGGCGCTGATGCGCGGCACGCGGCAGTCGCCGTACAAGATGCGCCTCGTGATCGACCAGATCCGCGGCAAGGACGTCAACGAGGCGCTCGCGCTCCTGACCTTCTCGAAGAAGCACGCGGCGAAGCAGATCTCGAAGACGCTCAAGTCGGCGGTGGCGAATGCCGAGCAGGCGGCGCGGGCGACGAACGCGGCGCTCGACGTGGATGCGTTGTACATCAAGCACGCGGTGATCAACGAGGGGCCGAAGCTCAAGCGGTTCATGCCGGCCGCTCAAGGTCGCGCGACTCCGATTCAGAAGCGGACGAGCCACGTGGAAATCGTGGTCTCCGAACGGGAAGGGCGCTAATGGGACAGAAAACCAATCCGATCGGCTTTCGCCTCGGCATCAGCAAGCAGTGGAACTCCCGCTACTACGCGGGGCGTGAGCTGCCGGCGCTGCTGCGGGAAGACGAGCTGCTCCGCAAGTACCTGAAGGCGCGTCTCGGCCACGCGGCGATCGCGAACATCGTGATCGAGCGCAAGCCGGGAAAGGTGGTCGTGACGCTCCACACCGGGCGTCCCGGGGTCGTGATCGGGAAGAAGGGAGCCGAGGTCGACAAGCTCCGGGATGAGCTGGCTCATCTGACGGGGAAGGAAGTGGGGATCAACGTCGAGGAGATCAAGCGTCCGGAGCTCGATGCGCAGCTGGTGGCGGACAACATCGCCGCCCAGCTTGCGCAGCGCATCTCGTTCCGCCGCGCGATGAAGCGCGCGGTGCAGAGCACGATGCGGATGGGCGCGGCGGGGATCAAGGTGAAGGCGGGCGGCCGACTCGGCGGTGCCGAGATCGCGCGCGTGGAAGGGTACCATGAAGGCCGGGTGCCGCTCCATACGCTGCGCGCCGACATCGACTATGCCATCTCGACGGCCAAGACCACGTACGGCACGATCGGCGTGAAGGTCTGGATCTTCAAGGGCGAAGTGGTGACGGACCGTCGTGGCGCCACGTACTCCAGCGGGCAGTAAGGAGCCGACCGATGCTGAGTCCAAAGCGGGTCAAGTTCCGCAAGATGTTCAAGGGCCGCATGACGGGGCTGAGTCAGCGTGGCAACACGGTGGCGTTCGGCACCTATGGCCTCCAGGCGCTCGAGCCGGGCTGGGTGACGAGCCGTCAGATCGAGGCGGCGCGTGTCGCGCTGACGCGGCACATCAAGCGCGGCGGGAAAGTGTGGATCCGGATCTTTCCGGACAAGCCGATCACGAAGAAGCCGGCCGAGACCCGCATGGGAAAGGGGAAGGGATCGCCCGAGGGGTGGGTGGCGGTGGTGAAGCCGGGCCGCGTGATGTTCGAGCTCGAAGGGGTGAGCCCGGAGATCGCGAAGAAGGCGATGGCCCTCGCCTCGGCGAAGATGCCGGTGAAGACCAAGTTCGTCGTGCGCGAGGAGGCGCATACCGATGCGAGCTGACGAAATTCGCGAGTTGACGGTGGAGGAGATCCAGTCGCGGATCGCGGGGCTCGAGGAGGAGCGCTTCCGGTTGAACTTCCGGAGCGCGACGGAGCCACTCGAAGATCCACTTCGGCTGCGCTGGATCCGCAAGGATATCGCACGCCTCAAGACCATCCTGCGCGAGCGCGAGCTCGGGAGCGCGCGCTGAGCGCGGGGGGAATGACCATGGCTGACATGACCAACGAGCAGGCGAGCGAGCGGAACGCGCGGAAGTCGCGTACCGGCCTCGTGGTGAGCGACAAGATGCAGAAGACGGTGGTGGTGGCGATCGAGCGTCGCGTGCCGCATCCCGTGTACGGCAAGATGGTGACGCGCACGAGGCGTCTGAAGGCCCACGACGAGGAGAACTCGGCGAAGGTCGGTGACACCGTGCGCATCGTCGAGACCCGGCCGTTGTCGAAGGACAAGCGGTGGCGCGTGGTCGAGATCATGAATCGCGCGCGCTAAGGGAGACCGACCATGATCCAGCAGGAATCGATGGTGAAGGTCGCGGACAATTCGGGTGCCAAGACGGCGCTCGTGATCCGCGTCCTCGGCGGAACCCGCCGGCGCTATGCCGGCCTCGGCGACATCGTCGTCGTGGCGGTGAAGAACGCGCTCCCGAACGGCACGGTGAAGAAGAGCGACGTCGCGAAGGCGGTCGTCGTGCGGACGGTGAAGGAGACGCGGCGGAAGGACGGCAGCTACATCCGCTTCGACGAGAACGCCGTCGTGATCATCAACGATCAGGGCGAGCCGCGGGCGACGCGCATCTTCGGGCCGGTCGCGCGCGAGCTCCGCGAGAAGAAGTACATGAAGATCGTCTCGCTCGCTCCGGAGGTCTTGTAAGATGCGCATTCTCAAGTACAAGAAGACGGACCGCGCCCGCCACAAGGGACAGAAGCGCCACGCCCAGAACGCCGAGCGGGTGAAGCTGCACGTCGCGACGGGCGACACGGTGAAGGTCGTGCGGGGCGACGACAAGGGGCACGTCGGCAAGGTGACGCGGGTCTACCGCAAGACGGGCCGCGTGGTGGTCGAGGGAGCGAACTTCGTCAAGCGGCACCGCAAGGCGCGCACGGCAGAGGACGTGGGCGGTATCGTCTCCTTCGAGGCGCCGATCCACGCCTCGAACGTGATGCTGCTCGACCCGAAGAACGACAAGCCGACGCGCACGCGCCGCCGCATCGACGCGGACGGGACCAAGGAGCGCCTCAGCGTCAAGAGCGGGGAAGCGATTCCCCGCGTGCGCTAGGCGACGAGGAATAGATAATGGCGACGAAAGAGAAGCAGGCGAATGCCGGCGCGCCGGGCCCGAAGGCCCCGAAGAGCGAAGGCAAGAAGAAGAAGGGTACGGACACCAAGGTCGCGCGGGGACCGCACGCCGGCGCCGGCAAGCCGGTGCCGCCGCCGCGGCTGCGCGACTTCTACCGGCGCATCGTTCGCGCGAGGCTGATGGAGCAGTTCGGCCTCACCAACCCGCACGAAGTGCCGACGATGACGAAGATCGTCCTCAATGTCGGCGCCGGCGAGGCGATCAAGCAGCCGAAGTTCCTCGACAACATCGTCGAGGAGCTGGCGACGATCACCGGGCAGCAGCCGGTGCGGCGCAAGGCGAAGAAGTCGATCGCGAATTTCGGGCTGCGCGAGGGGCAGGAGATCGGCGCGTCGGTGACGCTGCGCGGGGCGCGGATGTGGGAGTTCCTCGACCGGTTCGTCACGGTCGCCCTCCCGCGGGTGCGCGATTTTCGCGGCGTGGGCACGAAGTCGTTCGACGGGCGGGGGAACTACTCGCTCGGCGTGAAGGAGCAGATGATCTTTCCGGAGATCAACTACGATTCGATCGACACGATTCACGGCATGGACATCACGTTCGTGACGACGGCTGGGCGCGACGACCTCGCGTTCGCCCTGCTCAAGGAATTAGGGATGCCGTTCCGCGGCAACGACAAGACGGGCGCTCGCCTCTAGGCGCGTCCGGCCACTTCTGGAAGAAGAGAGACTGCGATGGCTCGTAAGGCCATGATCGAGAAGAGCAAGCGGAAGCCGAAGTTCCAGGTCCGCGTCAAGAACCGGTGTGGACGCTGCGGGCGCTCGCGCGCCTTTCTGCGGCGCTTCGGCCTGTGCCGGATCTGCTTCCGCGAGCTGGCGCTGTTCGGGATGATCCCGGGCGTGCGCAAGGCGAGCTGGTAACGTCTCACGATTCGCGATTCACGGTTCACCTCGGGTGAAGCGTGAGACGTGAAGCGTGAACCGTATTTCACACTCAATCCTCCGCGTCCCACGGGATACGGGAGGACACAGGAATCACTCATGAGCATGACCGACCCGATCGCCGACATGCTGACGCGGATCCGCAATGCACACGGATCGAAGCACCGCCGCGTCGACATGCCGGTATCGAAGATGAAGACCGAGATCGCGCGGATCCTGAAGGAGAACGACTACATCCAGGATTTCACGACGGTCGAGGACGAGGACGGCCGGACGCTGCTGCGCGTCCGCCTGAAGTACGCCGCGGGAGGCCAGCCGGTCATCCGCGCGCTGCAGCGCGTCTCGACGCCAGGCCTGCGCAAGTACGTCGGCGTCGGCGAGATCCCGCGCGTGCGCAATGGCCTCGGGATCGCGATCCTCTCCACCTCGAAGGGGTTGATGTCCGACCGGGAAGCGCGGCAGGCGCGCACCGGCGGCGAGCTCCTCGCCCTCGTCTGGTAAGGAGAGACATCATGTCACGTATCGGCAGAGCACCGATCGCCGTCCCGAATGGCGTCACGATCACGTTCGCAGCCGGCAACACCGTCACGGTGAAGGGCCCGAAGGGAGAGCTGTCCCGCACGGTCCCGCTGGCGATGCACCTGGCCCAGGAGAATGGGCAGGTCCTCGTCACGCGTCCCGATGACGAGCCGGGTAACAAGTCGCTGCACGGCCTCACCCGCACCCTGATCGCCAACATGGTGGAAGGGGTGACGAAGGGGTTCTCGAAGCAGCTCGAGCTGGTCGGCGTGGGGTACAAGGCGGAGAAGCGCCCGTATGGGCTGCAGCTCTCGCTCGGCTACTCGCACGTCATCGAGTACAAGGCGCCGAAGGGGATCACGCTGACGGCACCCGTGCCGACGCAGATCACGGTGCAGGGATCGAACAAGGAAGTGGTGGGACAGGTCGCCGCGGAGATCCGCAGCCTGCGTCCGCCCGAGCCGTACAAGGGGAAGGGCGTCAAGTACGCTGGCGAGCAGATTCGCCGTAAGGCCGGCAAGGCGGGAGGGAAGTAACCATGGGCCGCATCGGAATACCGAAGAACCGGGCCGAGAAGCGCGTTCGTCGCCACCTGCGCGTGCGCCACAAGGTGCAGGGCACGGCGGAACGTCCCCGTCTCGTCGTCTACCGGTCGCTGAAGCACATCACCGCCCAGCTCGTGGACGACACGGCGGCGCACACGCTCGCGACGGTCACGTCCGTGAAGGTCGGCGAGGGGAAGAAGTCGGAGAAGTCGCTCGAGGTCGGGAAGCAGATTGCCGCGATCGCCAAGGAGAAGGGGATCACGAAGGTCGTCTTCGACCGTGGCGGGTATCAGTATCACGGCCGCGTGAAGGCGGTGGCCGACGGAGCCCGCGAAGGCGGGCTGGAGTTCTAAATGGAATCGAATTCGAATTCAGGCGCCCCGGCGGGCGGTTCGGGCACCACCGGCGGCGGAGCTGCGGGGGGCGGCCCGCGACCGGGCGGGAGCGGCTTCGGAGGCAGCGCGCGGAGTGGCGGCGGTAGCGCCCGGAGCGGCGGTGGCGGTGGACGCGGCGGCCCCGGCGGCGGTCGCGGTCGCGGCGGTCCCGGTGGTGGCGGCGGCGGAGGTCGTGGTCGTGGTGGTCCGGGCGGCGGCCCGGGCGGCGGCCGTGGTGGTCCTGGCGGCGGGCCTGGGGGCGGTCCGGATCGCGGCCGTGGCGGCGGAGGCGGTGGCCGCGACAACCGAGGTGGCGATCGCGAGGGCAGCGACCTGATCGAGAACGTGGTCGCGATCAACCGCGTGGCCAAGGTGGTGAAGGGCGGACGGCGGTTCAGCTTCAACGCCCTCGTCGCCGTCGGCGACGGTCAGGGGCGGGTAGGCTTCGCGTCGGGAAAGGCGAACGAGGTGTCAGAGGCGGTCCGCAAGGCAGTCGAAGCCGCCCGTCGCAACCTGGTGCAGGTGCCGCTCACGGGATCGACGATCCCGCACGAAGTGACGGGGCATCACGGCGCTGGGACGGTGTGGATGAAGCCGGCCGCGCCGGGAGCGGGAGTGATTGCTGGGGGCGCGGTTCGCGCCGTCATGGAGTGCGTCGGCATCAGCGACATCCTGACGAAGAGCCTCGGATCGACGAACCCGCACAACATGGTGCGCGCGGCGATGGATGGCCTGGCTCAGCTGACGACGGTGGATCAGATCGCGCGCGAGCGTGGGGTCGAGCCGTCGCGGCTCGGCTACCGGTCGCGCGCCAGGTCGAAGGAGGCGGTGTAACATGGCACGCACGTTCGTGTGGCACCCCGGCAAGGGGCCGAAGACGACGGGCAAGAACGAGCTGACGACTGGCAGGGTCCGGATCAAGCAGGTCCGGAGCGGCATCGGACACTCGTGGCGGATGAACCGGACGCTCGAGGCGATCGGCCTCAAGCACCACCAGGACGAGGTGATCAAGCAGGACTCACCCGCCCTTCGTGGACAACTCAAGCAGGTGCGCCACCTCATCGAGGTGGTGCCCGTCGAGGAGTAAGACAGTGGCGACGGAAAAGATCGGTCTTCACAACCTCTCGCCCGCGCCGCAGAGCAATCGGGACCGGAAGCGCCTCGGGCGCGGACCGGGCTCGGGCACGGGCAAGACGTCGGGAAAGGGCCACAAGGGCATCAAGGCGCGCTCGGGCCATCACGGGCCGGGCGGCGGTAAGCCGCAGTTCGAAGGCGGCCAGATGCCGCTCACGCGCCGTCTGCCGAAGCGCGGCTTCACGAATCCGTTTCGCCAGGAGGCGAACGTAATCCGCCTCGACCAGCTGGCGCTGCTCGAGGGCGAGGTGACGCCGGACTCGCTGCGCGCGGCCGGCTTCGTGAAGCGTCACGGACCGGTGAAGGTGCTGGCCAACGGGGAGATCACGCAGGCGGTCACGGTTCGCGGCCTCAAGGTCAGCGCCTCCGCCCGCAACGCGATCGTCGCGGCTGGCGGCACGGTCGAGGAGTAACGCCGCACCCCTCAGGAGTCCCATGGCCCAGAACAATGCCGCTGCGGCGGTCGCAAGCGCCTTCAAGACGCCGGAGCTGAAGAGCAAGATCCTCTTCACGCTCCTGTGTCTGTTCATCTACCGGGTCGGTGCGCACGTCACCGCCCCCGGCGTGGACGTGGTTGCGCTGACCGATTTCTTCCGGAACCAGTCGCAGTCGAACGGAGGAGGCCTCCTCGGCCTCTATGACCTGTTCACGGGCGGGCAGCTGTCGCGTGCGACCGTATTCGCGCTCGGCATCATGCCGTACATCTCGGCGAGCATCTTCGTCCAGATCGCCGGCGCGGTGATGCCCCAGGTCGAGAAGATGCAGAAGGACGAGGAAGGACGGAAAAAGGTGAACCAATGGACACGCTACGGCACGATCGTGCTGGCGGCGGTCCAGGGGTGGGGCTTCGCGCTGTTCACGGAATCCCTCCAGGGGGCGATCGCGCACCCGGGATTTGCCTTCCGACTGGAGACGACCTTCTTCCTCACGACGGGCGCGATGTTCGTGATGTGGCTGGGCGAGCAGATCACCGAGCGCGGGCTGGGGAATGGCGCGAGCCTCCTCATCTTCTTCTCGATCGTCGAGCGGATCTGGCCGGGCATCATGACGACCTTCCGCTTCGTCCAGACGGGGGCGATCGGCAGCTTCTCGCTGGTCGTGCTGACGGCGATGATGGTGGGGGTCGTCGCGGCAATCGTGGCGATCACGATGGCCGCGCGGCGCATTCTCATCCAGATCCCGCAGCGCACGATGGCGCGGGGCCGGATGCGCGAGGCGGCGCGCAGCTTCATCCCCCTGCGCATCAACACGGCGGGCGTCATGCCGATCGTGTTCGCGCAATCGATCATCGTCGTGCCGGGCGCGTTCGCGCAGTTCTCGCACAATGCCACGGCGCAGCGGATGGCCGAGATGTTCAATCCAGGCACGGGGTGGTACCTGATCGCCTCGGCGATCCTCATCATGTTCTTCACGTACTTCTACACGTCGATCATCTTCAATCCGATCGACCTCGCGGAGAATCTGAAGAAGCAGGGCGGGTTCATTCCAGGGGTGAAGCCGGGTGCGCGGACGGCGGAGTACATCGACCAGGTCGTCTCGCGGATCACCTTCCCAGGGGCCATCTTCCTGACGATCGTCGCGCTTCTGCCGGTGGTGATCGGAACCGCGATCAACGTCCCGTTCAATTTCGGCGGTACGTCGCTGCTGATCGTGGTCGGAGTCGCGCTCGATACGCTGGCGCAGATGCAGCAGCACCTGCTGCTGCGCAAGTACGACGGCTTCATGAAGAAGGGACGCATCAAGTTCCGCGGCCGCCAGCAGACGAGCAGCGGATTCTAGGCATTACGGCGAGGGTCGGAACCCTCGCCGCTCCTGCACCTTCGCTCCCATGATCATCGTACTCTTCGGGAAGCCCGGAGCGGGGAAGGGAACACAAGCGCCGCTGCTCGCAGCGGCGCTTGGCGTTCCCACCCTGGCGACGGGCGACGAGCTTCGGGCGGCGATCCGCGCCGGCAGCAGCCTCGGCCTCCAGGCCAAGGCCTACATGGATCGCGGCGACCTCGTTCCCGACGCGATCATCCTCGGCATCATCAAGCAGGCGCTCGCCGAGCCGCGCGCGGCGAATGGCGTGCTGCTCGACGGGGTGGTTCGCACCGTGCCGCAGGCCGAGGGGTTGGCGGCGGTGTGCTCCGAGCTGGGACGGCAGGTAGATGCGGTGCTGTGCTTCGACATCGACGACGAGGAGATCGTGCGCCGCCTGGCCCAACGGACGATCTGCGAGAGCTGCCAGACGCCATACACCGGGCGCGAGCCGGGCACGACGTGCGACCGGGACGGCGGCCGCCTGGTCCGCCGCAAGGACGATGAGCCGGAAGCGGTTCGCAACCGCCTCGAGGTCTACCGACGCCAAACGGCGCCGGTGATCAACTGGTATCGCGAGCACGGCACGAGAGTCGCCGTGATCGACGCGGTGGGCCGGGTCGAGGACGTCACGGCGCGCGCGCTCGGCGTGCTGGCATCCTGACGGAGAGAGCGAGGACGCCGTGATCCAGCTCAAGAGCACGCGCGAGATCGAGGTGATGGCCGAGGGAGGGAAGATCCTCGGGGCGACGGTGCAGATGCTCCGGAAAACGGTGCGCGCCGGCATGTCGACGATGGACCTCGATGCGATCGCCGAGGAGTTCATCCGGTCGCACCCCGGAGCCACGCCGGCGTTCAAGGGATTGTACGGCTTTCCCGGCACCCTGTGCACGTCGATCAATCAGGAGATCGTGCACGGCATCCCGTCGCGGAAGCGTGTGCTGAGAGACGGCGACGTGATCTCGATCGACGTCGGCGTCGGCTTTCAGGGGTATTTCACCGACTCGGCGACGACGGTGCCGGTGGGCGGAATAGACGAGGAAACGCGACGGCTACTCGAAGTAACGGAGCGCTCGCTGGCGGCAGGGATCGCTGCGGCCGTGCCGGGCAACCACCTCGGCGACATCGGCGCCGCGGTGCAGCAGGTGGTCGAGGCGGCGGGATTCAGCGTCGTCCGCGACCTGGTGGGTCACGGCATCGGGGTGGAGTTCCATGAGGATCCGCAGGTACCGAACTACGGCAAGCCGAAGCGCGGGCTGAAGCTCGTTCCGGGACTGACGCTAGCCATCGAGCCGATGGTGAACGTCGGCGGCCCACTCACGCGTACGTTGCCGGACAAGTGGACGATCGTGACGGCCGACGGCTCACGCTCGGCGCACTTCGAGCACACGGTGGCAGTGGTGGAAGGGGGAAACCGGGTGCTCACCCTGTCAGGGGGACTTGCTGAAGGGCGGTCGACTGACCGAACTGCGGTCGACTGACCGAACGGCGGTCGACACAGGGTACTGCGGTCGACTGACCGAACGGCGGTCGACACAGGGTACTGCGGTCGACTGACCGAACTGCGGTCGACTGACCGAGGTTCGGTGAACGGAGCGAACGGAGTCAACGGCGCGTCGACGGCTCACGTACAGACTGCGAACGGTGTTCGTGCGTCGGCCGCAATCCCGTATGTTGACCGTGCTTCAGTGAGTCGACCGCAGTTCAGTGAGTCGACCGCCGTTCGGTGAGTCGACCGCAGTTCGGCAATTCGTCCGCACCTAATCCACCGGAGCCCCATGCACGCCCACCCCACCAGAGCGCGCCGCCGCTGGCGAATCACGTTTGTCGTCGCCGGCGCCATGGCGCTCCAAGCGCCGATCGTCCACGCTCAGAGCCACATCACATCGCCCCGGGAACAGTTCGGGTTCGACATCGGCGACGACTACAAGCTCGCCAACTACACCCAGTTTGCGCAGTACTGGCACCGGCTCGCCGGCGAATCGAACCGGATGAAACTCGTGGAGATCGGCCGGACGGCCGAGGGCCGTCCGCAGCTGATGGCGATTGTCTCGTCGCCGGCCAATCTGGCGAAGCTCGACCGGTACAAGGAGATCTCGCAGAAGCTCGCCCATGCGGAGGGACTCACCGACGCGCAGGCCCACGCTCTGGCCCATGAGGGCAAGGCCGTGGTGTGGATCGACGGCGGCCTGCACGCCACCGAGGTGCTCGGCGCGGCGCAGCTGATCGAGACCGTCTACGAGCTCCTCAGCCGGAACGACGCCGAGACGAAGCGATTTCTCGACAACTGCATCATCCTCGCCGTGCATGCGAACCCGGACGGCATGGAGCTCGTGTCGAACTGGTACATGAAGGATGCGGATACGCTCAAGCGCAACACGAACATTCCGCGGCTCTATCAGAAGTATCAGGGCCACGACATCAATCGGGACTTCTACCTGTCGAGCCAGCCTGAGACGCGAAACATCAACCACGTTCTCTACTGGGAGTGGTTTCCGCAGATCGTCTACAACCATCACCAGACGGGGCCGGCGGGCACGGTGATGTTCGCGCCACCGTTCCGTGATCCGTTCAATTACAATTACGACCCGCTGGTCGTGACGGAGCTCGATCTCGTGGCGGCGCAGATGCACTCGCGGTTCGAGGCGGAGGGCAAGCCGGGCGTCACGATGCGCACCGGCTCGACATATTCCACCTGGTGGAACGGGGGGCTGCGCACGACGCCGTATTTCCACAACATGGTGGGGCTGCTCACGGAGACGATCGGCAGCCCGACACCGACGACGATTCCGTTCGTCCCCGACCAGCAACTGCCGCGCGCCGACTTGCCGTACCCGATCGCGCCGCAGAGCTGGCACTTCCGCCAGTCGATCGAGTACTCGCTGACGGCGAACCGGGCCGTGCTCGACGTGGCGTCACGCGAGCGCGAAAACCTGCTTTACAACCTTTACCGGATGGGCCGCAACTCGATCGAGCGCGGCAGCCGCGACAGCTGGACGGCGAGTCCGAGCGACATCGACCGGGTAAAGGAGGCGATCGCGAAGGACCGAGCGACGGCGACGGACGCCGCGGAATCGCGCGCAAACTCGGGAGCGCCGGCGGGTGCCGTAGGCGATCCGGTTTTCCAGTTCGGCCGCGGCGCCGATCCGAAGTACTTCACGGAGGTGCTGCACGCGGCTTCGAAGCGTGACCCGCGTGGCTACATCCTGCCTAGCGATCAGCCTGACTTCCTGACCGCCACAAAGTTCGTCAACACCCTGCGTCATGTCGGCGTCGAAGTGGAGCGTGCGACGGCGCCGTTCACCGTCAGCGGCAAACGCTATCCGGCGGGCTCCTTCGTGGTGAAGTCGGCCCAGGCGTTCCGGCCGATGGTCCTCGACTCGTTCGAGCCGCAGGATCACCCGAACGATCTGGCCTATCCCGGCGGTCCGCCGAAGCGTCCGTACGACAACGCCGGCTGGACGCTGGCGTACCAGATGGGCGTGCACTTCGACCGAATCCTCGATGGATTCGATGGACCGTTCCGGCGGATCACCGCCCTGGCAACGCCACCGGTGGGGACCGTGACGGACGTCGCCGACGCGGCGGGTTATCTGGTGAGCCACGAAGTGAACGATGCGTTCATCGCGGTGAATCGCGCCATGAAGGCGAAAGCGCCGGTCTACGTATTGCGCTCCCCCCTCGCGACGAACGGGATGAGCTATTCGGCTGGCACGTTCTACATCGGCGCGACGAGCGCGACGAGGCCGATGCTGCAGGAGCTCGCGAGGTCGATCGGCTTGTCGGCGGTCGGAACGACGGCGAAGCCCGGTGCCGATGCCATCCTTTTGCACCCGGTGCGAATCGCGCTCTGGGACCAATATGGCGGTTCGATGCCTTCCGGGCACACGCGTTACGTGCTCGAGCAGTTCGAGTTCCCATACGACGTGGTCTATCCGAAGACGCTCGATGCGGGAAGGCTCTCGGAGAAATATGACGTGCTCATCCTGCCGTCGGGGGCGGTACCGGAGAGCGACCGCGTGACGCGGAGGGGAACAGCCGAGGGGAGAGACTCGGCGTCGATTCCCGCCGAGTACCGCGACCGACTTGGTCGCGTGACGATGGCGAAGACCGTGCCTCAGCTGCGCACCTTCCTGGAGGACGGGGGGACGATCGTCGCCGTCGGCAGCTCGGCGATTCTCGGCATGGATCTGGGCCTGCCGATCACGAATGCGCTGCTCGAGCGCACGAGCGCAGGCGCTGAACGACCGTTACCAGTGGAGAAATTCTACGTGCCCGGATCCGTGCTGGGCGTGCAGGTGGACACGACGCGCCCCGTCTCCTACGGCCTGCCGCGCAACGTCGACGTTTTCTACGACAACAGCCCGGCGTTTCACCTCGGTTCCGACGCCGCGGCGAAGGGAGTGCGACCGCTCGCCTGGTTTCCGAACGCCACGCCGCTGCGCAGCGGATGGGCGTGGGGTCAGAGCTATCTCGACGGCGCGGTGGAGGCGGTAGAGGCAGACGTGGGGAAGGGGACGCTGTACCTGTTCGCCCCCGAGATCACCTTCCGCGCCCAACCGCATGGCACGTTCAAGTGGCTGTTCAATGGGATCTACGGAGGAACTGCCAATTACTGAAGGGCGGTCGACCTACGGAAGGGCGGTCGACATATCGAAGAGCGGTCGACTTACCGAACTACGGTCAACGCACCTGACCGCGGTCCACGTACCGAAACCCGGTCCACGCAGTGAACTCTCGTCGACCTATTGAACAGCGAGAGGGGTCAACACGCCGGAGTTCCATACTTCGACCGTAGTTTCGGTCAGTCGACCGGAGTTCGGTCAGTCGACCGGAGTTCGGTCAGTCGACCGGAGTTCGGTCAGTCGACCGGAGTTCGGTTCAATCCAGCTCCTTCTCCACGATTTCCGTCGTTCGCCGAGCGAGAAGCCGCGCGCGGGCGACCTGCTCCTGAACCGATTGGCTCACCGACGCGCCTCGCTTCGGGTCGCTCAGCGCACTCACGTTGATGCGGACGTTGTAGCTCGCGCCAATGCAGCCAGCCTCTGCGAGGAGGGCGGCGACACCGGCGTCGCTGGCGGCATTCGTGTTGCCGCGCTCGGCGACGACGAGGGCGAGCTCGGCGACGTCGGCACAGGCGCGCGCAGTCTCGAGCGGCACCTCGGCGGCATGGAGCAGCGCGGCGTCGATCCGCGCGACCCTGTCGCTCTGCTGCTCGTCGGTCTCGCCGGGGAGCTTGTAGGCGGCGGCGACGACGGCGTACGCGGATGCATCGCGCGCCACGAGGGCGGCGAGGGTGTTGCCGAGCCCCGCAGCGCGGACGGCGAGCTCCCGCATCTGTTCGTCGACCGCGACGTACTTCTTTTTTCCGATCGTCAGGCCGGCGACCATCTGCGCCAGAGCTGCGGCAAGGGCGCCAGCATGGGCGGCGACGCTCCCGCCGCCCGGGGCGGGATTGGGCGAAGCGACTGCACCGACGAAGCCGCTCAGCGACTCACCGCCGGAGATCGCCGCCCGCACCTTGCGCTCGAGGACCATCTCGGGAGAGAAATTACGCAGGCGAACATGCCGGGCCGCCGCGTCGAACAGCACACGCTCGGGAACGAGCCCGACCAGCTCACTCCAGGTTGGCGTGACGCCGCGCGCTTCGGCCTCCATGCGCACCGTGTCGTACGCCTGGTGGAGCGGCGTCTTCTCGGTGTCGACGAGATTCATCGATACTTGCGCCTGACCGTCGACCTCGAATCCCAACCCCTTCACGTAGCGAAGTCCCCCGACCGAACCGCGGACTGCCTTCGCGACTTCCTTGGCGATCGCCAGGTTCGACGCCGGTCCGAGGTAGACGTTGTAGGCGACGAGGAATGGCCGTGCGCCGATGGCGACGGCACCGGCAGTTGGGTGAACCGTGGGCGGCCCGAAGTCCGGCGTGCGCTGCGGCGTGCGTCCTATCTCGTCGCGCAGTCCCTCGAACTCGCCGCGGCGAACGTCGGCGAGGTTTTCGCGATCGGGGCGGGTCGCCGCGCGCTCATAGAGGAAGACCGGGATCCCGAGCTCGCGGCCGACCCGCTCGCCGAGTCCTCGGGCGAGGGAGATGCAATCCTCCATCGTCGCGCCGTCGAGCGGGATGAATGGCACGACGTCGGCGGCGCCCATCCGCGGGTGCTCACC
Source organism: Gemmatimonadales bacterium (assembly GCA_044449225.1). Lineage (GTDB taxonomy): Bacteria > Gemmatimonadota > Gemmatimonadetes > Gemmatimonadales > Gemmatimonadaceae > AG11. The sequence goes on from JBIOHU010000009.1 coordinate 18,228, forward strand.
GGAGTGGGCGGTGAGATCGATGCGCCGATGCGCCTCGGCGATGCCGGCAAAGGCAGCATCGGCGACGACGTCGATCGGGGCGACGAAGGTGATGACGCACCGGTTATGGCTCGCGTCGGCGCTCGTATCGAGAATGTGGGCGCCGGCGACCGCGGCGATCGCGTCGCGGATCGCGGCGACGACCTCGAGACGGCGACCTTCACTGAAATTCGGAACGCACTCGACGAGTTTCATGGACGAACCGGAACAGAGAGAGGACGGATCTCGCGAAGAGTGTCGAGTAGCCACGCGTGCATCGCCGGGCTCCCGGCGATCAGGGAGGTCTCGGATACGCGGCAGGGTGCGCCCTCGAGGGTCGTCACGACGCCGCCCGCCTCGCGGACGAGGAGCATGCCGGCGGCGATGTCCCACGGTGCGAGCCGCAACTCCCAGAACGCCTCGTAGCGGCCGCAGGCGACATCGGCGAGGTCGAGGGCGGCAGCGCCGGCGCGGCGGATGCCCGCGGTGGCGCGCATGACGGCGGGGAGCATGGCGACAAAACGCTGGATCTCCTCCTCGCGCGAGAACGGAAAGCCGGTGGCGACCAGCGCGCGCGACGGATCCGTGATCGAGCTGACACGCATCGGAGCCCCGGAGAGGCGAGCTCCGCCGCCGAGCGTAGCGGTGTAGAGGGCGCCGGTGGCGGCGTTGATGACCGCGCCGGCCTGGACCTCACCGTCGACGAGCGCCGCCACGGAGACCGCGTACCAGGGAACGCCGTGAAGAAAATTCGTCGTGCCATCGAGTGGGTCGGCGACGAAAACGAGCCCGCGTGTGGTCTGCGCGTCGGGCGAGCCCTCCTCGGCAAGGAGGGAGGCGTCGGCGTGGCGCTGCATGACGACCTCGCCGAGCGCCTGCTCGCTGGCGCGGTCCACGTCGCTCACAAAATCGAATTGACTCTTGGACTCCCAGACGAGGGATTCACGCCGCTCGCCGCCCTCCCGAACGACATCCGCCGCGCGCGCTGCGGCGGCGACACAAGTCGCGAGAAGGACGCGCCGGTCGTTCCGGATCGATGGGGTGATCGCAGCGCGATCGGAGTTTGCTTGCGACGCGTCGGACGCGCTCATTACGTTCTCGGGATGCCACTCATCTTCAGTGGGATTCAGCCGTCGGGAGAGCTCCATCTCGGAAACTACCTCGGTGCGGTGAAGAATTGGGTCGTGCTCCAGCACACCGCCGAGTCGATCTTCTGCATCGTTGACTATCACGCAATCACCGTGGCATACGATCCGGCGCTTCTCCGCCAGCGCCGGCGCGAGATGGCCGTCGGCCTTCTGGCCGCCGGCATCGACCCCGGGCGCGCCACGCTATTCGTGCAGTCCGACGTGCCGGAACATACCGAGCTGGCGTGGATCTTCAACACCGTCACGCCGCTCGGGGAGCTCGAGCGGCAGACGCAATTCAAGGAGAAGGCGCAGCGGCAGGAGAGCGTGAGTGCCGGCCTCCTGAACTATCCCATCCTCCAGGCGGCGGACATCCTGCTCTATCGGGCCGACCTGGTACCGGTGGGCGAGGACCAGCTGCAGCATCTCGAGCTGTCGCGGGTGATCGCGCGGCGATGGAATGCGCAGTTCGCTCCCGACGCCGGCTACTTTCTCGAGCCGAAGCCGCTCCTCACCCCGACGCGCCGCATCATGGGCCTCGACGGTCAGACGAAGATGTCGAAGTCGATGGGAAACACGATCGGCCTGCTCGAGTCTCCCGAGGAGATCTGGAAAAAGCTCCGGCCGGCGGTCACCGATCCGAAGCGGGTGAAGCGAACCGATCCCGGTACTCCGGAGGTGTGCAACATCTACCATCTGCACGAGGCGTTCAGTCCACCCGACACGGTCGAGCACGTGGCGAACATGTGCCGCACGGCGGGATGGGGATGCCTCGATTGCAAGAAGGTGCTCGCCGAGTCGATGGAGACCGAGCTGATGCCGATCCGTCGGCGCGCCGAGCTGCTGCGTGCCGAGCCCGAGCAGGTGGACGATGCCCTCGCCACTGGCGCCAGGCGGTGCCTGACGCTCGCGGAGGAGACGATGGGAGGAGTGCGCGAGCGCATGGGGTTCGGGTGAGCCAGCTCACCAACCCGGCGTCGCCGACCTCCGTGCACAGCTCTTGCTCACAACACGACGGTGGACGTCCACGTCGAGGCGGACGTTCGCGCAGCGGAACCGTTCCGAGCGAGCCAGTCATGCAGTCCCTACACGAGTTGATCAGCCGGATCCGCGCCTGGCGCTGGTGGCGGGCGTTCGGACGCGCATCGGCAGCGGCACCGGCGGTGCGGCCGATGTTCGTCGAGAACTCCCGCCCGATCCTGCGGGAGGTCACGTCCCACGGCGTGCGGGTGTACTCTCTCTGTGGCCAGTGCGGAGCGTCGCTCACGGCGAGCGCCACGTTGTGCGAGGCCTGCGCGCGCAGCCGCTCGATGCCGAACTCCTGAGTGGACCTGACCGAGGGAGTCCTTCATCTGTTCGGGCTGGTCAGTCAATGGAACACGCGGGCGCGAGGCTTCGGCCTCTTGCTGCTGCTCCCGGTTGTCGTCATCGCCGTCGCCGACTGGCGCGTGCGCCGGCGGCGCTGACGTGTACGCCGGACACGCCGCGGTGGCGCTGGTCCTGAAGACGCGCGAGCCGCGCGTCCCGATCGCAGTACTGGTAGCCGCCTGCTTTGGACCGGACTGGGTCGAGCTCTTCCTGGGCCTGTCGATCGGGCGAAGCGCTGGAGAGGCCTACAGCCATTTCATCCCTGGCGTGCTGGTAGGCGCGCTCCTCGCTGCGACGCTTTACAAGATCGTCCTCCGACTACCAGGCGCGCGGTACGTGGCGCTCGCGTGGCTGCTCCATTGGCCCGCTGACTTTCTCACGGCTCACAAGCCGCTCCTGGATCCCACGCACATCGTCGGGCTCGACCTCTACGACCTGCCGGCGATCGACTTCACGATCGAGGGACTGCTCGTGATCGGCTGTGCGTTCCTGTACGCGCGCTCCTTTGCGACCGGGAGGGCGCAGCGGCGGTGGGTGGCGGCGATGGCCCTCACGCTCCTGGTGATCCAGGGGGTGCTCGACTACGGGCTATCGAACCAGCCCTGGCGAAGCTGGAATCCGTCGCTGGCGCAGGGGCGGCGGCAGCCTCATCTTACCGTAGCCGCCGCGTCCCCCGCCCGGCCCGCCGATCCGCATGGCTCTTGCACTCTCGCCCGTACCCATTCAGCGAGCGAGCGATGTCGGATGACGGACCACGGGGCGTGGTGACGCTGGTTTGCCTCACGTGCGGTAAGGAGCGGTTTTTCACCCAGGATGTGCCGGCAGCGGTAACCTGCGAGCAGTGTGGCAGTACCGTGTTCCGGACCTTCGCGACCCCCACCGAGCCTGACGAGGCGGCGATCGACGCGCTCGAGGCGCAGGCACGCAGCATGGCGTACGGCGACAGTTCGCCCGATACCACGGCCGGCGACGTGCGCGATCTCGGGCAGCGATAGCCGACCGGCGGGCGGGAGCCCGCCATTTTCGTCCCGACGAATTCCGACGTCGATCTACCGAATCTCCTGGAAGTCGCGCGCATCCTGCGATTCGACCTCCTGGTCAAGCTCTCGCTCGCCGTCCTGTTGGGAGGCATCATCGGCTTCGAGCGGGAGCTGGCGGGCAAGCCCGCGGGTCTGCGCACCAACATCCTGATCTGCATCGGCGCTGCCCTGCTCGTGGACGTGTCGATGCGGATCGGGCTCGTGGACGGCCACCGCGTGGGCGATCCGGGGCGGATCGCGGCCCAGATCGTCTCGGGAGTCGGTTTTCTTGGCGCGGGGACGATCATGCAGGGGCAGGGGGTCGTCACCGGACTGACTTCGGCGGCGACGATCTGGGTCGTCGCGGCGATCGGCATGACGGTGGGCGCCGGCTTCTACATCGAGGGGATCGGTGCGGGGCTGCTGGTGACCTTCGTCCTGGCCGGCCTCGGGGGACTGGAGCGCTGGGTGCAACGGGCGCGGCGCGTCGTCAGCGCGACGGTCCGAGCGCGCGTCGACACACCGGACGAGCGGATCACGGAGACGCTGCGGGCGCACGGCATCCACATCGAACAACGCCAGGTGTTCGATCACGAGCAGGATCGAACCTTCGAGCTGAAGCTGTCGGGACCATCGCGGCAGTTCCCCGTGGCGACGTCGGCGCTGCTCGCGCAGGACTTCGTCTACTCGGTGCACGTTGACTGAGCCACGCCGGCTGCTGCTCGACCTTGCCGCCACGTCGCGGAACTGGGCATTACCCCCTGAATTCGAGGCGCGCCTTCGAAGCGAGGGGCCGTCGGACTGGGCGGTCGACGCGGTGCGAGCACCGACGAACTCGGACGGGGACGGTCCAGCGCTCGCCAGCGAGGAGGCGAAGCGTCTCATCGCCGATGCCGAAGTCTACTTCGGGTTCGGCATCACGCCGGACTTGCTCCGTTCGGCGCGCCGACTGCGATGGGTGCACTCCGCGGCGGCGGGAGTCGGCAGCGTGCTGGCGTCGGGGATCGCCGACCGAGACGTGCTGCTGACCAACTCCGCGGGCATCCACGGACCGCCGATCGCCGAGTACGTCGTCGCCGGTATCCTGCACTTTCTGCGGGGGCTCGACGTCGCGATCGCGCAGCAGCGGCGCGCCGAGTGGAGCAAGGCGTTCTTCGTCGCCGAGGATGCCCCGCTGCGGGAAATCACCGAATGCCGGGTGGTCATCGTGGGGGTGGGCGGCCTCGGGAGCGAGGCGGCGAGGCGGCTCACCGGGCTCGGTGCGACCTGTGTCGGCATTCGCCGCCGGCCGCAGCTCGGCGCGCCGGCGGGGTTCGCCTCGGTGGCCGGCTCCGAGCAGCTCGACGTGGAACTTACGAGGGCCGATGTGCTGGTGTTGGCGGCGCCGCTCACGGCCGATACTAATGAACTGATGACCCGGAATCGGCTGATGCGTCTTCCCCCTGGAGCGATCGTCGTCAACGTCGCGCGCGGAGCGCTGCTCGACGAGGAAGCGGTCGCCGACCTGCTCGAGAGCGGCCATCTGCGCGGCGCCGTCCTCGACGTGTTCCGCGAGGAGCCGCTGGCGAGCGATAGTCGCCTGTGGACACTCCAGAACGCTCTCGTAACGCCACACGTCTCACCCGTTTCTCCGGGGCGGTTCTGGCCCCGGCAGATGGATCTCTTTCTGTCCAACTGGCATCGCTACGATCGGGGCGAGCCGTTGCACAATCTCGTCGACAAACAGGCAGGGTACTGAACTGATGGAACGAATCATCAAGGCCGCGGTCGACCGCGGCGCGTCCGATCTGCACATCAAGGCGGGTGACGTTTTCCGGGCGCGGATCAACGGCAGGCTCGTGCCGTTGACGAAGCAGAAGCTGACGCCGGAACAGACGCGCACGATCGCGCTGCACCTGATGTCGAACGACGACGACAAGGCGCGCATCGACAAGCTGACCGACTACGACTGCTCATGGGCAGCGAACGGCATCGGCCGCTTCCGCGTCAACATCCTGAAGCAGCGCTCCAGCTTCATGATCGTCATGCGGGTCATCGCGTTCGAGGTGCCGACGTTCGAGAAGCTTCGCCTTCCAGCGGCGCTGGCGAACGTGGCGCAAGCCGAGCGCGGCATGGTGCTCGTGACGGGAGTGACGGGCTCGGGTAAGTCGAGCACGATGGCGGCGATGGTCAACTACATCAATCAGCACGCGAACCGCCACATCCTCACACTCGAGAACCCGATCGAGTTCCTGCACAGCGACATTCAGAGCTCCATCACGCAGCGCGAAATCGGCAGCGACACCCAGGACTTCAAGATGGGACTGCGCGCCGCCCTGCGACAGGATCCCGACGTCGTGATGATCGGCGAGATGCGCGACGCCGAGACGATCGACACGGCGATCAAGGCGGCGGAGACAGGGCACCTGCTGATCTCGACATTGCATACGCCGGACGCGCAGAGCACGATCCTCCGCATCATGGCGATGTTCCCGCCGGAAGAGCAGGAGGTGGTGCGCATCCGGCTGAGCGAGACCCTTCACGCGGTGGTCTCGCAGCGGTTGCTGCCACGCGCCGACGGCAACGGGCGGGCGGTGGCGGCGGAAATCCTCGTCGTCACGCCGGCAGTGCGCGACATGATCGCCGACGGGAAGCGGATCGGCGAGATCCGCGATTACATCGCCGACGGCCGCGACCAGTACGGAATGCAGACCTTCGACCAGCATCTCGCCGAATTGCTCACGGCTGGGACGGTGGCGTTCGAGACAGCGATGGCGGCGGCCACGAATCCGTCCGACTTCGAGCTGAAGATGCGCATGTTCCGCCGCAGCGCGTCGTCGGGGGGAGCCAGCCCTGTCACGGCCGCGGTGGAAAGGAGGGAGCCGGCCACGGCGGGCGCTGGCGCGGCCAAGGGGTCAGACGGGATGGACGGAGCAATTCAGGGCGGGGGAGCCTTCGACTTCCTCGGTCAGTGATCGACCTTCGCGGCATTTTCGCGCCGGTCGTCACGCCGTTCGACGCGGCGGGCGAGCTGGACGGGGCGGCGTTCGCCGCGAACGTGAGAGCTCACCTCGTCGCGGGACTGCAGGGCATCGTCGTCGCCGGCTCGACGGGAGAGGCGGCACTGCTGGACGAGGAGGAGCGCGCGCGACTGATCGAGATCGCCCGCGACGCGATGCCCGCGGACCGGCCGCTGATCGCCGGCACGGGGGCCGAGTCCACTCGCGCCGTGATCGTCCGGAACCGGATTGCCGCCGAGCGAGGCGCCGATGCGGTGCTCGTGGTCGCGCCGCACTATTATGGAAGTGCGATGACGTCGGACGCGCTGCGGGCGCACTACTCCCGCGTCGCCGATGCGAGCGAATTGCCGGTGATGATCTACACCATCCCGAAGTACATGCACTTCGCCGTGCCGCCCGAGCTCGTGGCCGAGCTGGCGCGGCATGGTAACATCATCGGCATGAAGGACAGCGCGGGTGACGCATCGCTGTTCTCGCAATACCTTGAGTCGCGGAGCGATCGGTTCCAGGTGCTCACGGGCAGTGCGACGCTCGTCGCCGAGGCGCTGCGGATGGGAGCCGACGGCGCGATCCTCGCGGCGGCACTGTTCGCGCCCGCGCTGGCGCTCGACATCCGGCTCGCCGTCGTCGCGGGTGACGCATCGCGGACGGACTCGTCGCAGCGGCGGCTCGCGCCGCTCGGTGCCCGCATCGTCGGCGCGATGGGCGTGCCGGGAGTGAAGGCCGCGATGGATGCCGTCGGGCTCCGCGGCGGCTCACCACGGCCGCCGTTGCTGCCGCTCGACTCCAGCCGATGCGACGAGATGGAAGAACTGCTCGCCACGGCGGGATTGACCGACGCCGGTTGACGACGACGGTCCGCGCGATGACCGGTGCCGATCACCTCGCCGTTCTGGCGCGCGAGCCGCGGCCAGCGGGCGGCGCGGGAGAGGAGCGTGCCCGCGACCATGCCCAGGCTGCGCTGCGCGATGCCGGCTTCGAGGTCACTCGCGAGCCGTTCGAGTATTCCGCCTTTCCTGGACGCTGGGCGACGCCGATCGGCGGAGCGATGGCTGCGATCGCGGTGTGGGGCGCCGCCTGGACGGCGATGACGCTCGCCGACGGACCGGCTTCGTTGCTGGTCGTCGTGTCGGGCGTTCTGGCCGTCGTCGCCTTCGCTGCGCTGATGCTCGGGGACGCTGTGCTGACCCTGCCCTTGATGCGAGCACGGAGTACGAATCTGCTCGCGATACGCCGCGGCGTCGCACCCCGCGTGTGGCTGGTCGCGCACCTGGACAGCAAGTCCCAGCCAGCATCATCGCTGGCGCGAATCGGCGGCGTGGCGCTGTTGGCTGGCGCCCTGGTGCTGGCGGTGACATCGTGCGCGCTGGAACTCGCGTCGCTCCCCGCCCGTATGGCGTGGTGGACAGCGATCGTCGCTGCGGTGCTGGGGGCACTCCCCGTGATGGCGAGCGTCGTGGGCGCGCGATCGCCGGGCGCGCTCGACAATGCGTCGGGGGTGGCGGCGGTGCTGACAGCGGCTGCCCAGCTCGATCGTCGCGCGGCGGTCGGTGTACTGCTGTCGAGCGCCGAGGAGCTCGGATTGGCTGGCGCGCGCGCATGGGCGCGGGGCCGGCCCGCCGCGATCGCGCTCAACTGTGATGGCGTGGATGATGGAGGGGAGATGACGATCATGTATTCAGGAAGCCGGCCGGATTCGCTGATCGAGGCTGTCGCGCGAATGGCGCCGGAGGCGCCACGGGTTCGACGGATGCCGCTCGGACTGCTCACCGACTCGGTGGCGCTGGCGAGCCGCGGATGGGCGACGGTGACCCTGAGCCGCGGCTCGCTCGCCTCCCTGCAGCGCGTACACACCACGCACGACTCGCTCGCGGCGCTTCGAGGCGACGGAGTGGAGGAGATGGGAACCCTTCTCGCCCGCGCCGCGGAGGTGCTCGCCTGATGCAGCTCCTCATTCTGGTCGTCGTGGTCGCGTTGGGCCTGCTGATGATCCCGTTCGGGCTTCCCGGCACGTGGATCATCGCCGCGGGCGCGCTCGGTTACTCGCTGCTCGTGCCGAACTCGATCTCGATCGTCACCGTCGTCATCATCGCCATGCTGGCGCTCATTGGCGAGCTGATCGAGTTCTCGCTGACGGCAAAATACACGCGCAAGTTCGGCGGCTCGCGCCGGGCGAGCTGGGGGGCGATCATCGGTGGCATGATCGGCGCGTTCATCGGAGTGCCGGTGCCGATCGTCGGGTCGGTGGTGGGCGCCTTCGCTGGGGCCTTCGCCGGTGCTTTCGTCGCCGAGCTGACCCAGAGCGGGGCGGGCAAGTCGACGAAGGTGGCTACGGGCGCGTTGATCGGGCGCGTCGTCGCGGCGGCGATGAAGGTCGGTATCGGGCTGGCGATGGCGGCATTGGTGTTGTTCGCGGCGATCGTGTGAGCGCGGTCAGCGACCACCGCGGCATGGCGAGCCGACCGGAGCGGGCTGCGATTGACTCCGCCCTCCCATGCTCTAGATTGAACCAACGCCCCGCGGTCCGCGGGGCGTTTTTCGTTCTCGCCAGGATCCGCTCGGGAGTGTCATGTTCGATCCGGAATCACGCGTCGTCGTGGTCGTTGGCGCCCAGTGGGGCGACGAGGGCAAGGGCAAGCTGGTGGACGTGCTCGCCGAGCGCGCCGACTGGGTGGTCCGCTACCAGGGGGGCGCCAACGCCGGCCACACCGTCGATCTCGGCGATCGGAGCTTCGTCCTGCACCAGATCCCGAGCGGCATCCTGCATCCCGGAGTGCGCTGCGCAATCGGCAATGGGGTCGTGCTCGATCCCGACACGCTCTTCGACGAGATCGATGGTCTGGTGAAGGCCGGGCTCGACGTGGAGGGACGGCTCTACGTGAGCGAGCGGGCTCACCTGGTGCTCCCCTATCATAAGATGGTGGACGCGGCGAGCGCGTCGAGCAAGGCGATCGGGACGACGGGGCGGGGCATCGGGCCGGCGTACGAGGACAAGGTGGCGCGGCGCGGCGTGCGCGTGCTCGATCTACGCCATCCGGAGCGCCTGCGCGAGGTGGTGGAGCAGGGGGCCGAGAACGCGCGCTCGCGCCTCGCGCGAAGCGGGTCGGACCGGACGGTGGAGGTGGATGCGGTCATCACGCAGCTCGAGCGGCTGGCGAAACGGCTCCTGCCCCTCGCCGAGGACGTCAGCCTCCTCGTTCACCGGGCCATGAAGGCCGACGCGACAATCCTCCTCGAGGGAGCGCAGGGATCGCTGCTCGACATCGATCATGGGACCTATCCGTTCGTAACGTCGAGCAACACGACGGCCGGAGGGGCGTCGATCGGAGTCGGCATCGGACCGAACGAGATCGACCGCGTCCTCGGCGTGGTGAAGGCGTACACGACCCGTGTCGGCAACGGCCCGCTGCCGACGGAGCTGGCCGAGCCTCTCCAGAGCGAGGTGCGCAAGCTGGGCAACGAGTTCGGGGCGACGACGGGCCGCGCGCGGCGCTGCGGGTGGTTCGACGGGCTCGTGGTGAAGTATGCCACGCGCGTCAACGGTCTGAGCGATCTGGCCGTGACGAAGCTCGACGTACTCGACTCGCTGGAGAAGGTGGCGGTTTGCACTGGATACGAGATCGACGGGGAGCTGCACGAGGACTTTCCGGGCGATTTGCTCGCCCTGGAGAAGGTCGTTCCGCGCTACGAGTGGTTCGACGGGTGGAGGCGGTCGACGGCGGAGGCGCGAACCCTCGCCGACCTGCCGAGTGAGGCGCGCGTGTACCTCGATCGCATCGAGGTGCTGGTGGAGGCGCCAATCACCTACGTGTCGGTCGGGACTCGACGGGACCAGATCATCGGGATGGAGTCGGAGCTGGTGGGCGGACGATGACGGCCGTTCGACCGTCATGCCGTTGAGCTCCGGACTCGATCTGGTGATCGTCGGCGCCGGACCGTGCGGGCTGGCGGCGGCGATCTCGGCACAGCGCGCCGGTCTGCGGGCGCGCGTCCTCGATGCCGGCGCAGTGGTCAGCACGATTACGCAGTACCCGTACTACGTGAGCTTCTTCTCGACGGCGGAGAAGCTGTCGCTGGGCGGCGTCCCCTTTGTCGTATCGTCGGAGAAGCCGTCGCGGCGCGACGCGCTGGCGTATTACCGCGCGATCGTCCGGCACTTCGCGCTGGACGTGCATCAGTACGAGCGGGTGACACGTCTCGAGCCGAACGACGGTGGTTTCGTCGTGCACGCGACGACGCTGGAGGGGGAGTCGGTGACGACGCGTACGCGCAACGTCTGCGTCGCGACCGGCTACTTCGGCTCGCCGAACTACCTCGGCGTGGCGGGCGAGTCGCTGCCGCACGTGAGCCACCTGTACCGCGAAGGGCATGGCGCCTTCGACCAGGACGTGGTGGTGATCGGCGGCGGCAACTCGGCCGCGGAGGCGACGCTCGATCTCTGGCGCGCCGGCGCGCGCGTGACGCTGGTGCATTTCGGGGAGACCTTCGACAAGCGCATCAAGCCCTGGGTGCTCCCCGACCTCGAGAACCGACTGAAGGAGGCGGCGATCTCGGCGCGGTGGAACAGTCGGGTGCGGATGATCGAGCCCGGACTCGTGACGATCACCGGCCCGCACGGCGACGAACGGCTCTCCGCGCGCTTCGTCTACGTGATGACGGGCTTTGCGCCGAACATGACGCTGTTGCGGGAGGCCGGCGTGGCGATCGACGCGACGTCGGGCGTGCCGGCGCACGATCCCGGGACGTTGGAGACGACGATTCCGGGCCTGTTCATCGCCGGCGTCGTCGTCGCCGGTTACGACGCGAACAGGGTGTTCATCGAGAACGGACGCTTTCATGGCGATCGCATCGTCGCCCGATTGCTCGGCCGGCCCGTGCCGCCGTCGCCGCGACTGAGCGCGGAGCTGGACAGCTGACTAAATTTTGCCACTGCAACGGCAGCTGCCGTGGCCGACCCGATTCACTATCCACCGGTAGTTCACCGATGGTCGCGACGAGGCACCGCACCCAGCGGCGCCGCCCCTCCGACGAGATCGACGCACGATGCCCGCCAGTACCCAGCCCGACGTGATGGACAAGCTCGTGTCCCTGTGCAAGCGACGGGGCTTCATCTTCCAGAGCTCCGAGATTTATGGAGGAACGGGATCCGTCTGGGACTACGGGCCCCTCGGCGTCGAGCTGAAGAGAAACCTGAAGGACGCCTGGTGGCGCGCGATGGTGCGGCTGCGCGACGACGTCGTCGGGCTCGACGCGGCGGTCCTGATGCATCCTCGGGTGTGGGAGGCGAGCGGTCACGTGGCCGGCTTCACCGACCCGCTGGTGGACTGCAAGACCTGCAAGGGTCGCTTTCGCGCCGACAAGCTCGACGATGCGCACTGTCTGCAGAAGCCGAGCCGCCGGCCGGGCGAGGCGGAGCAGTGCCAGCTGACCGAGCCGCGCATGTTCAACCTGATGTTCCGGACGTTCATGGGGCCGGTCGAGGAGAGCGCGTCCACGGTCTACCTGCGGCCGGAAACGGCGCAGGGCATCTTCGTGAACTTCCTGAACGTGCAGCAGAGCACGCGCCAGAAGGTGCCCTTCGGCATCGCGCAGATCGGCAAGGCGTTCCGCAACGAGATCACGCCGGGCAACTTCATTTTCCGGACGCGCGAGTTCGAGCAGATGGAGATGCAGTTCTTCGTCGAGCCGGGCACGGACATGGAGTGGTTCGAGTTCTGGAAGGCGGAGCGGATGAAGTGGCACATGTCGCTCGGCCTGGCAGCCGGGCGGCTGCAGTACCACGAGCACGAGGGGAGCGAGCTGGCGCACTACGCTCGCGCGGCGTTCGACATCGAGTTCGACTTCGGCGGCACCCTGGGTTTCCAGGAGATCGAAGGGATCCACAACCGCGGCGACTTCGATCTGGCGCGGCATCAGGAGTTCTCGAACAAGAAGCTCGAGTACTTCGACCAGCCGAACAACAAGCGGTACCTGCCTTACGTGATCGAGACCTCGGTCGGCGCCGATCGGTCGACGCTGGCGGCGCTGGTGAATGCCTACCGCGAGGAGACCGTGGAGGGAGAGGAGGAGGGACGCACCGTGCTGCGTCTGCATCCCACGCTCGCTCCGATCAAGGCTGCCGTGTTCGCCTTGACGAAGAAGGAGGGGATGCCGGAGATGGCGAGGAAGATCGCGACGGAGCTGCGTCAACACATTCCCGTCGACTACGACGAGACGGGAAGCATCGGCAAGCGCTACCGCCGGCAGGACGAAGTCGGCACGCCGTTCTGCATCACGGTGGACACGGACTCGGTGGTCGACGGCAGCGTGACGGTGCGCGATCGCGACACGCTGAAGCAGGATCGGATCGCGGCGACGGCCCTGCGATCGTACCTGGACGAGCGACTTGCCGGATGACGGCGCCGCTGACGATCGAACGGCTGCGTACCGAGGGCGAGCGATTCATGGAGGAGCTGTCGCGCGAGTATTACGAGGCGCACAGCGGGCTCAAGTCGTCGGCGGAGCTGCAGCCGATCTATCATCGGTACCGCCGCATCCTCGGCCCCGACGCGCTGGAGACTTCGCGCGAGGCGCTCGAGTCGAGCGGGGAAGGAAGCGAGGAACGCCGCTCGGCACGGTTGCTGCTCGACTGGCAGGTCGAATCGCAGAGCAGCCGGCAGCTCGCGCCGCTGGACGAGCGGGAGATTGCCTGGGAGGCTGACGCCGTCGTCACCACCGCCGACGGCCGGCAGATCCCCTTCCAGCGCGTCGCGATCGAGGTGGGCAACAGCACGGACCGGGGCGAACGGGCGATGATCGAGACGGCGCGTGCCCAGCTCGTAGAGCGGGAGCTCGCGCCGATCAGACGCGAGCGCTTCCAGCGGGAGCGCGACATCACCGAGTCGCTTGGACTCGCGCGCGACTACAACGCGACGTGGGAGCTGTTGAGCGGCGTCTCACTCGGCGCACTGCGTGACGAGTGCGCGGCGTTCCTTCGCGACACCGAGGCGATGTGGAACGATGTGTGTCAGGCGTTCACGAAGCGCGTGCTGGGCATCACGCCGAAGGAAGCGACACGCGCCGACGCGCTGGCGCTCTTCCGCGCGAAGGAATTCGACCGTTATTTCGCGGCGGCGGAGATGGAGCCGTGCATCCGGCGACAGGTCCGGGAGATGGGAGTCGACCCCGACGCATCGGGGCGGGTGCGCTTCGACACCGGCGAGCGGGAGGGAAAGCGCTCCCGCGCCTTCTGCGCTCCGGTGCGCGTGCCGGCGGAAGTCTACCTCGTCCTTCGCCCGCATGGCGGGCAGACCGACTGGAACACGTTCCTCCACGAGCTCGGCCACGCCCTCCATTTCGCCTACATGCGTCCCGATCTCCCTATGGAGTTCCGCTGGTTGGGCGACAATTCGGTGACGGAAGGGTACGCGATGCTGTTCGACCACCTCATGCAGGACGCAGGGTGGCTGCAGCGGTACACCGGGCTGGAGAAGACGACGACGCCGGCGTTTCTGCGCGCAGCGGGGTTCGAGGAACTGCACTTCCTCAGGCGGTATTGTGCGAAGCTGGTGTACGAGGTGGAGCTGTACGGAGGGACGCTGTCGTGGGATGCGTTGCCCGATCTGTACGTCGAGCTGCTGACGGCGGCGACGACCTTCAGGTACTCCCCTGCCGACGCGTTCGTCGACGTCGATCGGCGCTACTACGCGGCGCGCTACCTCCGCGCCTGGCAACTGCAGGCGGTGATCTCGGAGACCCTCGTCGAACGGTACGATGCCGACTGGTGGCGGAATCCGCGCGCCGGCCCCTGGATCGTGCAATCGCTGTTCGGCGAGGCGCAGCGCGAGCTGGCCCACGAGCAGGCGCAGCGCGTTTCCGGCAAGAGCCTCGGGTTCGCGCCGCTGATCCGGAGCATCGAGCGGATGGTGGGTTAAGACGCGCGGTTCAGCGCTACGCGGACAGCGCCGCATCGCCACGCACCCGGCGGCAGTTCGCCGTCACATCCGTCCGATCGTGCTTCACCTTCTACTGAATGGCCCGTCGGAGACGGAAGGGCCGCCAAGGGACACTCGATGACCATCACCCGCACCATCGCCGCCGCGCTGTCGATGACCCTCGCCACGATTCCACTCGCGGCACAGCAGCCGGAGCCCGACTGGGCCGCCGCCAGCGGGGAGACGCTCGAGCATCTCCAGGCGATGATCCGGATGAACACGGTGAATCCGCCTGGCAACGAGCTGCCGGTGGCGAAGTATCTCGACAGCACGATGCGAGCGGCAGGCATCGAGACCCACCTGTTCGAGCCGGCGCCCGGCCGTGGATCGCTCGTCGCGGTGTTGAAGGGCGACGGCAGCAGGAAGCCCGTGCTGCTCATGGGTCACATGGACGTCGTCGGGATCGAGACCGCGAAGTGGTCGGTGGATCCCTTCGCTGCCGTGATCAAGGACGGATATCTCTATGGCCGCGGTTCGATCGACGACAAGGGAATGCTCGCCGCGAACATGGAGACGATGCTCCTGCTCAAACGGAACATCATCGACAAGGGAGGCAAGCTCGCGCGCGACGTGATCTTCGTCGCCAACTCGGACGAGGAGCAAAGCGGGGATTGGGGGATGGGCTGGTTGATCAAGAACCATCCCGACCTGATCAGGGCGGAGTTCGCGCTGAACGAGGGGGGACGGACGCGCATCGTGGGCGGGAAGCGGCTGTACGTCGCGGTCCAGAACACGGAGAAGGTGTCGCACGTCGTCACCCTGACGGCGCGCGGACCCGGAGGACACGCTTCGATTCCGCTCGCCGGCAACGCGATCTTCCGGCTGGGCCGCGCGCTGGCGAAGATCGGCGCCTACCGGGAGCCCGTAGTGCTCGAGCCGACGACGCGCGAATTCTTCTCGCAGCTCGGCACGGTATGGCCCCTGGCCGACGAGCGAAGCGCGATGGCCGACGTCGCCAGCAAGGACACGCGGCGCGTGCAGCGGGGCGCGAAGGTCCTGTCGCGCATTCCGGTGTTCGACGCCGTGCTCCGCAACGGCATCTCCGCCACGATGTTGAGCGGAGGCATCCGCACCAACGTCATCCCCACCGACGCGACGGCACAGCTCAACGTTCGCACCCTCCCCGGTCAGTCGATCGACTCCCTCCTCGTGCGGCTGCGAAGGGTGGTCGGCGACTCGCTGGTCGACATCGCCGTGACCGACCGCGGCGAGGACTCTCCGGCGTCGGACTTTCACTCGCCGATGTTCGAGGCGATCCGCGAGACCGTGCGGGAGCTCGATCCTTCGATGAGCGTCGTGCCGTACCTGAGCACGGGCGCTACCGACAGCGCGCGGCTGCGCCTCTGGGGGATGCAGGCGTTCGGACTGCTCCCCTTCCCGATGAACCAGGACGACGAGGACCGGATGCACGGCAACGACGAGCGGATCCCGCTCGCCAGCCTCGACTTCGGAACCCGGATGATCTATGGTGCGGTACTGCGAGTGGCGCGGTGACGATCACGCGAGGCACTGCGCTCGTCACCGGCGCCTCACGCGGAATCGGGCGCGCGATCGCGCGCCGGCTGTCGAGCGACGGCTATCGCATCGTTGCCGTCGCTCGGAACGCTCGGGAGCTCGACTCCCTCGCCCTCGAGATCGGGACGACGGGGGGCGAGTGCCGCTCGATCCTGCTCGATCTCGCCGACTCTGCCGCAATCGAGGCGGCGCTTCGCGGCATCGATGCCGACGTGCTCGTGAACAACGCCGGCGTCGGCATCATCAAACCGTTCGTCGAGCTCGGCCCCGACGAGTGGCGCACCATGATCGACGTCAACGTCAATGCGCTCTACCACGTCACGCGTGCTCTGCTCCCCGGCATGCTCGAGCGCGGCCACGGCCATGTGTGCACCATCGGCTCCATCTCCGCCCGCAGCGCCTATTTGGGCGGATCGGCGTATTCGGGCACGAAGGCCTTCGTCGCCGCCTGGGCGGAGTCGCTGATGCTCGAGGTCCGTGACCGCGGCGTGAAGGTCTCGGTCGTCTCGCCCGGCGGGGTGGCGACGGAGTTCAGCGGACACGAGGTCACCGATGCCGACCGATGGAAGCTCTCTCCGGATGACGTCGCGGCCGCGGTCTCCCAGGTGATCGCCACGCCGCCCGACGTGCTCATTCACCGGCTCGAGGTGCGGACTCTGACCCCGCCGCCGCGGAAGTAGACGAGGCGGCGGCAGCGTAACCGTCTGGCCCGCTGGCTGTTCACTCCCCATATTCCCGCCGTGACCAGGACCGCGCCGCTCACCAGCGAGCGTTTGCGCACCGCCCCGGAGAACACCGAGTCCGGGCTGCGCGAGCTGATCGCCATCCGGGAGATCGTCCACGCCTTTCTCACGGCCGACCGGCCGGAGGAGGTGTTCCAGTTCGCGCTCGATCGCGTGAGCCCGCTCGTGGGCGCGAGCTTCGCCTGCGTCTATCTCGTCGATGGTGCCTCCGAGCTGATGCGGCTGGCCGCGGTGCACAACTGGCCGGAGCGGTTCACACCGTTCCTCGGTGAGATGCGCGTGCGCCTCGGATTCGGTCCCAGCGGTGAGGCGGCCGCCGAGCGCCGCGTGATCGAGGTGCCCGACGTGATGGCCGACCCGTCGCTCGAGGACTGGGCCGAAGTGGCGCACGAGCTGGGGTTCCGCGCCATCGTCGCCCTGCCGCTCCAGACGGGGGACGGGGTCCTGGGCGCCGTCGCCTTCTACTTCGAGCACGCTGGCGCGATCAGCGGGGAGACCCGCTCCCTGCTCAGAATGGTGGCCGATCAAATGGCCGCGACGGCGCAGAAGGCGCGACTGATCGAGGATCTGCGCCGTGCCAACGCCGCGTTGATCGAGAGCAACGCGGAGCTGGAGCGTCAATATGCCGCCCTGCTCGATGCGCGGCGAGTGAAGGACGAGTTCCTCGCCAACATCTCGCACGAGCTGCGCACGCCGCTCACGGCGGTGATGGGCTACCTCGCGCTGATGGAGGAGGGGCTCGCCGGCCCCGTCACACCAGAGCAGCGCAAGACGCTCGCGCAAGTGAAGACCTCGAGCCATCACCTGCTCGAGCTGATCGGCGACTTGCTCGAGCTCACGACGCTGAAACGGGGCGGCCTGGAGGTGGTGCCGGCCGCCTTCGACGTGCGCGACCCCCTGCACGACGCGGTGACCTCGACGCGAGGGCGCGCCGAGCAGGTCGCGCTGCGAGTCAGCGAGCCGGAGACAGCGACCGTGATGGTGAGCGACCGGCGCAAGATCGGGCGGCTACTCGCTGCGCTGCTGAGCAACGCCTACAAGTTCACCCTGGCGGGGGAGATCCGCGTCTCCATCGAGGTCCGCAACGACCGCGCCGTCTATCGGGTACAGGACACGGGGATCGGAATCGCCGGCGAAATGCAGCAGCTCGTGTTCGACGAGTTCCGTCAGGTGGACGGCTCGAGCACGCGGCGCTACGGCGGCTCGGGCCTCGGACTCTCCCTCGCCCGGCGGCTCGCGCGCCTCCTGGGCGGGGAGATCTTCGTCGACTCGTCGCTCGGCGAGGGCTCGACCTTTCGCGTCGAGCTCCCGCTCGAGTACCGGGACGCCGAGCAGGCGCCCCCCCCGCTGAGCGCGATCCCCCGTTAAGCTTCAGGAATCGCCGTCGGTGGTCGCGGTGTCCAATGAGCGAGCCGCGTCGCACCGCCCTGTCCCGTCAGCTTCCACCACGCGCCGTCGATGAATCAGTCCCAGCGCACCCTGCAGGAGTACCGGTGCACCCTTCCCCCAGCCGAGGTCCTGGCGAGGGCGAAGCAGTTCTTCACCGGAAGAAGCAGCCTCTACGCGACGTTCATCGACCGGGAGGGGCCTGCCTTCGTCACCTTCCGTGGACAGGGGGGAGAGGAGCTGGTGATCGGCGTCGCTACGCGCGACGGCGCGACGCTGGTGACGGGATCCACCTACCTGTTCGACATGCAGATCGCACGCTTCTTCAGCACGTTGCCGCCGTACGAGCTGTTCGAGCAGCTGCTTCCGCCAGGTCCCGCCGCTCGGCAGGCGCCTGATGCCGAGGTTCGCCCATGACGGCGCCCTTCGTCACGACGCTTCGATCGCGCCGCGAAGTACTGCAGCTCGTACCGGCCGGCGCGGCAGCAATCACGGTGCGCGTCGAGATGCCCGAGGTGTGGGACACCGTCGCGGCCGTGGTGTCGCCGGACGAGCCGGTGATCTCGCTCAAGCTGCGCGCGCTCGACGCGCTCTTTCCCGACGGCGAACTCCAGGAGGATTTCGTCCTGAAGCTGCGCGGCTGGGAAGTACTCGACGAACACGCGTCCATCGCTGCCGTGGGCGCAGTGAACGGCTCGATCTTCCTGCTCACGCACCGCCGTCGGCGTCCCGTCCGCTGAGCTCCGCCGCCGCCTCCCCGATCTCCGCGGCCGGCCCGCGCACCGATCCGGCCGCGCTGCGCGACGCGCTGCAGCGACTGCGCGCCGAAGTCCGGCAGCGCATCGTGGGCCAGGAGACAGCGCTCGACGAGATTCTCCTCGCCCTCGCCGCCGGAGGACACGCATTGCTCGTCGGCGTCCCCGGGCTCGCGAAGACGCTGATGATCCGGTCGATCGCCGAGGCGCTCGCGCTCGACTTCCGTCGCATCCAGTTCACCCCCGA
>JBIOHU010000010.1:0-36214 GCA_044449225.1 Gemmatimonadales bacterium
CGCTGCCAGTCGGTGTACAGAATGTCGGTGCCGTTGACCGTCGCGACGGCGGTCGTCGGAGTGACGGGGGTGCGTCCGAGCAGTCCGGACGATTCGACGAGCAGGAATCCGCCGACGAACGAGACGAGGAGAATCCACATCACGATCTTGGCGGAGCTCCGCATTGTTTGGAGCAAGGCAGGACTCCTTCGAGCAGCGGGGAAAACGGGAGGGGAGAAGGTGAAAAAGCTATCGGGCGACGAGGGCTAAAATCAAGTGACGGTGGCACTTCTGATTGACACGTCCCCTGTGTACCGTATCTTATTCCGCTTCCTTCCACCGCCGCCTGCGCGCCGCCACTGAGGCATTGATGGCCAGCTCCGCCCGCATCGACGAGCTCAAAAAGAAATTCGACGAAAATCCGCGGCGTTACTTTGCGCCGCTGGCCAACGAATTTCGAAAGGCCGGCGACGCCGAGCAGGCCATCATGATCTGCGAGGAATTCCTCCCGCAGCAGCCTGGCCACATGAGCGGGCACATCGTCTACGGACAGGCGCTGTTCGACCTCGGACGCCTCGAAGAGGCGCGCGCCGTCTTCGAGACGGCGCTGACCCTCGATCCGGAGAACCTCATCGCGTTGCGCCATCTCGGTGACATCGCCCGTGGCCACGGCGATCTCGACCTGGCGCGGCGGTGGTACCAGCGCGTGCTGGAGGCGGATCCGAGGAACGAGGAGATCCAGCAGGTCATCGCCTCCCTCGGTGAGAGTGAGCCGTCCCCCGTAGCGGCCGGGGAACCGGCCGCCGGAGAGGGTGTCCCTGCCGCTTCGTCATTTGCTCCTCCACCGCTCGCGCCGCCCGTTTCGTCCGTGTCGGAGGCGGTCCTCGAGCAGGATTTCATCGAGCTGGATGTTGTGGAGGAGCATGCGCTGGCCCCGGCCACCCCGGACGTGCACGCTTTCCCGCCCGACGTGCCGATCGACTCGGTTTCCCTCGAGGGGCTGGAGCCCACGGCCTCCACGGACCGCCCTGCCGCGGCGGGCGACCGCGCGGCGGGGCTCGAGCCGATGGAATTCACCGCACCCACCGGTGCGATGGAACTGCCGGGTTTCGACGACCAGCTCGAGTCGGGGGAGTTCACCGCGCCGTCCGCGCCGATCGCTCCGCTCGCCGGTCTCGAGGAGAGCGCCGTCGGGTCCTTCGAGCGGCGGCCGGAGCGGGAGTCGCCGCCCGCGCTTCCCGACCCGGAACCGATGGCGGAGGTCGAGAATGGAGCGCCGGTCGACATTCCGCCCGCGGTAATCGCGGCTGAGGCGGAGTTGCTCGACGCGCGCGGGGAATCGGAGTCGGCCGCACCGAGCGACGAGGAGGAGGCCGCCACGCCGGACACCTCCGCAGTACGGGCGGCATCGCTGGCCGATACGGGAACGCATCACACGCCCTCCCAGCCGTTCGTCACCGAGACGATGGCCGAGCTGTACGTGAAGCAGGGATTCCGCGAACAGGCGCTCGACGTCTACAAGCTTCTGCTCGCAGCCAGCCCCGACAATGCTCGATTGCGGGAACGCGTCGCTGCGCTCCAACCCGTGACAGCACCGGACGCCGGGCCAAATGTGCGTGAGTTCTTCGCCCGGATCGCTGCGCACCGGCCGGGTCAACAGGCGGCCGCAGCCGCGCCGCCGTCGGACGACGACTTCGCTTCCTTCGAGACGATTCCGGCTCCCGACCGCGGGGGGTATGCAGCATCGACCGCCGCGCCGAGACCGGAACCGACGACGGAGCCCGTTGCGATGTCGGCGCCCGATGGCTCGATCAACGCACTGTTCGGCCATCGGCCGGTCGGAGCGTCCGAGGATTCCGCGGCGTCGGCGCTGGCGCAGGCCTTCGGCGGGGGCACCGAACCGCCGCCCATCACGGGCCGGCCGGCGCGCGCCGCGGCGGGAGAGCTGTCGCTCGACAGCGTGTTTCGCGATGGCGGAGCGCGACCTCCGCGTGGATCCCAGACTTTCTCATTCGATCAGTTCTTCTCGGAGAGCGCGGCGACCGAGCGCGCGACGGAGCCGCCTCCGGGCCAGACGCCATCCCAGGGCGTCGGCGCGCAGGGCGGGTCCGAGCCGGCCGAGCGCAGCGCGGACGACATCGAGCAATTCAATTCCTGGCTGCAGGGGCTGAAGCAGCGGTGAGGATCGCCGTCCTCAATGGCCCCAACCTCAACCTCCTCGGCACGCGCGAGCCGGAGCTCTACGGTCGCGTCACATTGCCCGAGGTGGAGGCCCGCCTCGCCGAGGTCGGCCGAGAGCTCGACATCTCGGTCGACTGCCACCAGCGCAACGGCGAGGGCGAGCTGGTCGACCTCGTCCACTCCCTGCGCGCGAAGGCGGACGGCGCGATCATCAATGCCGGAGCCTACTCGCACACGAGCATCGCCATTCGCGATGCGCTGACGGGCATTGCCCTCCCTTTTGTCGAGGTCCACGTCACCAACGTCTACGCGCGTGAACCGGAGCGGCGTCACTCCATGCTCGCGCCCGTCGCAGTGGGCGTCGTCGTCGGTCTCGGAAGCATCGGATACGAGCTCGCCCTACGCGGTCTCGTCTCGAGGCTGCGCGACCAGGCCGCGGAACGTGGCTGACTCCCGCCCGCGCCGGCTCGCCGCGCTCGTCGAGGGATTGACCGCCGCACATCTCGATGGGCTGCTCCTGACCGGTCTGTCGAACATTCGGTATCTCACTGGCTTCTCCGGTTCGAGCGCATTGCTCGTCGTCACGCCGCGCGATGTCGTGCTGATCACCGACTTCCGCTATCAGACCCAGGTCGTGGACGAGGTGGGCGACCTCGCCCAGGTCGTGATCGAGCCGTCGAGCTTGTGGACTGGCCTCTGGCAGCGACTCGCGCAGATGCCCCCGGTGAAGGTGCTTGGCTTCGAGACGGCGCACATCCAGCATCGCGACTTTCAGCGACTCGTCGAGGCGGGCGCGCGCTGGCAGTGGCGGCCGACGATGGACCTGGTCGAGACGCTGCGCGAGCGGAAGGACGGCGACGAGATCGCGCGTATCCGTGACGCGGCCGGCGTCGCCACGCGCGCACTGGAGCGTACGCTGCCGCAGCTCGTCATCGGCATGTCCGAGCTCGAAGTGGCTGGCGTGCTCGAGAAGTCGCTGCGCGACGAGGGAAGCGAGGGCTTTCCTTTTCCGTCGATCGTCGCCGGGGGGCCGCGGTCCGCGCTGCCGCATGCGCGCTCGTCGACGCGTGAGCTCGAGTCGGGCGATTTCCTCCTGATGGATTTCGGCGCCGAAGTGGGAGGCTACTGTTCCGACATCACGCGCACCGTGGTGATGGGGAAAGCCGACGAGGAGCACCGCGCGGTCTACGAGATCGTTCGGCAGGCGAACGAGCGGGCCGCACGCGGCGTGCGCGCCGGGATGCCTGGACGGGATGCCGACGCCATCGCCCGCCACTACATTGATCGGGCCGGCTTCGGAGAGCTGTTCGGTCACAGCCTGGGGCACGGCATCGGACTCGAGGTACACGAGGCACCGCGGCTGGCGCGGACGGCCGAGGCCAGTCTGCCGGAGGGAGCAGTGGTGACGATCGAACCGGGGGTCTATCGCCCGGGCTGGGGCGGCGTGCGCATCGAGGACGACGTTATGCTCGGTGCCGACGGGCCGCACATTCTGACGGAGTTTCCGCGCGAGCTCCTGGAGCTCGGCTGAGTGCCGCGGGACGACTTGCGGCGCGACATACAAAACGGGCCTATGATCGACCTACGCTACGTCAAGAAGCTCATCGACATCATCGACGAATCGACGGTGGACTCGATCGAGATCTCGTCGGACAAGGGGTTGAAGATCCGCATCTCCAAGAGCCCCACGGGCCGCGGGATACAGGTCGCGCAGCAACCGGTGATGGCACCGATGATGGCGGCGCCGGCGCTCCAGCCGCAGCGGGGCACCCCGGCCGACGGGATGGGGGTGGTCGAAGAGTCGGTGAAGGGCCCGGCGAAGAGCGCCGGTACCGAGGTCAAGTCGCCGATGGTCGGCACCTTCTACTCCGCCCCGGAACCTGGGGCGAAGCCTTACGTCACCGTGGGTTCGCGTGTCACCAAGGGGCAGATCCTCTGCATCATCGAGGCGATGAAGATCATGAACGAGATCGAGTCCGAGGTCGCCGGGGCGGTGACCGAGGTGCTCGCCTCCGACGCGCAGCCGGTGGAATACGGCCAGGCGCTTTACCGTATCGATCCGAATGGCTAAGCCGGCAACGACGACCGCCAGCCCCGCCCCCGGCGGCGGCTTCAATTTCAAGGACGTGCTGCAACAGCTCGTGCAGCGGAACGCGTCGGATCTTCACCTCAAGGTCGGTCGCCCGCCGACGCTGCGACTCCATGGCGAGCTCGTGCCGCTCGATCTGCCTCCGCTCAAGCCGGAGGATCTCAAGGGGCTTGCCGAGCAGCTCATGACGCCGCGCCAGGTGAAGGAGTTTACCGACAACAAGGAGTGCGACTTCGCCATCGGCGTGCCCGGGATCGGCCGCTTTCGATGCAACGTCTACCAGCAGCGTGGCTCGCTGTGCTACGCGATGCGCTCCATTCCGTATCAGGCGAAGACCCTGAGCGAGCTGAACCTGCCTCCCGTGCTCGCTCAGATCGCTCTCCGTCCCCGCGGGCTGATCCTCGTCACCGGCATCACCGGATCGGGAAAGAGCACCGCGCTGGCGGCGATGATCCAGCACCTCAACGAGCACCGAAAGGCAAACGTCATCACGATCGAGGATCCGATCGAGTTCCTCCACCGCGACATCAACTGCAACATCAACCAGCGAGAGGTCGGCACTGACACGGCGACCTTCGGGCAGGCGTTGCGCCGCGTGCTGCGCCAGGACCCCGACGTCATCCTCATCGGTGAGATCCGCGACCTCGAGACGCTCGACACGGCGCTCAAGGCGGCGGACACCGGGCACCTCGTCTTCAGCACCCTGCACACTACCGACGCGACGCAGACCATCAACCGTGTGCTCTCGTTCTATCCGCCGCACCAGCAGGCGGAGGTGCGGTTCTCCCTCGCGAGCGCACTTCAGGCAGTGGTCTCGCTCAGGCTGGTGCCGCGGGCCGACAAGCCAGGCCGAGTGCCGGCGTGCGAGATTCTCATCAACACCCAGACGGTCCGCGACCAGATCCGGGACATGGACAAGACGCTCAACATCCCGGATCTGATCAAGGAAGGCACCGTCCAGTACGGGATGCAGACCTTCGACCAATCACTGATGGCGTACTACTCGCAGGGGATCATCTCGTACGAGAGCGCCGTCTTCTACGCGACGAGCCCAAGCGAATTCGCGCTCCGCGTACAGGGTGTCGCCGGCACGAGCGACACCAGCTGGTCCGGGTTCGAGACGGACTCCACCGCCTGATCCCGGCCGGCCGCATCGAATGTTCAAGAAAGTCCTGATTGCGAACCGCGGCGAGATCGCTCTGCGCGTGATCCGCGCGTGCCGCGAGCTCGGCGTGCAGACGGTCGCCGTGTATTCCGACGCCGACCGCGAATCGCTCCACGTGCGCTTCGCCGACGACGACGTCTGCATCGGTCCCGCGCCGGCGCGCGATTCGTATCTCAAGATCCCTCGCCTCATCGCCGCCGCCGAGATCACCGGCGCCGACGCCATCCATCCCGGTTATGGATTTCTGGCCGAGAATGCGGAGTTCGCCGAGATCGTGACGGCGAGCAACATCGCCTTCATCGGCCCGACGGCGGAGCAGATCCGCGTGATGGGCGACAAGGCGGCGGCCCGAAAGGCGATGACGGCGGTCGGTGTGCCGATCGTGCCCGGCACGCCGGGACCCGTGGAGGACGTCGACGAGGCGCTCGACTTCGCGAAGCAGATCGGCTTCCCGGTCATTATCAAGGCAGCGGCCGGCGGGGGCGGCAAGGGGATGCGCGTCGCGAAGGACGCCGAGGACTTCGCTCGCTCTTTCCAGCTCGCCCGCAGCGAGGCGCTATCGGCGTTCGGCAACGGGGATGTCTACGTCGAGAAGTACCTGATGCGTCCGCGGCACATCGAGTTCCAGATCATGGGTGACAAGTTCGGCAACGTCATCCACCTCGGGGAGCGTGATTGCTCGGTTCAGCGACGCCACCAGAAGCTGATCGAGGAGGCGCCGAGCCCGGCGATGACTCCCGAGCTGCGCAAGCGGATGGGCGACGCGGCCGTCGCGGGCGCCAAGGCGATCGACTACGTCGGCGCCGGCACGATCGAGATGCTCCTCGACGAGGACGGATCCTTCTATTTCATGGAGATGAACACCCGCATCCAGGTCGAGCACCCGGTGACCGAGATGATCACGGGTGTGGATCTCGTGAAGGAGCAGATCCGCGTCGCGTCAGGGGAGCGGCTCTCGGTGTTGGTGATGCCGCCGTTGCGCGGCCACGTGATCGAGTGCCGGGTCAACGCCGAGGATCCGAATCGGAATTTCCAGCCGTCGCCGGGTCGGATCACCACCTATCACCCGCCGGGCGGCAACGGCGTGCGGATCGACTCGCACGTCTACGCGGGTTACAGCGTGCCGCCCTATTACGACTCGATGATCGCCAAGGTCATTTGCCAGGGACGAGATCGCGAGGAGGCCCTGGCGAAGATGCGCCTCGCCCTGGAGACGTTCATCATCGAAGGGCCGACGACGACGATCCCCTTCCTCGCTCGGGTGATGCAGAACCCGCGCTTTCAGAGCGGCGACGTGGACACGAAGTTCCTCGAGCGCGAGCCGGAACTGATGAAGGAGCCGGGCTAGGTGCGGATCGACGTGGCGTACGGCGTGCAACAGCTCACACTGCAGGACGTCCAGGGCCGTGTCGTGGCGGTGATCGACGTGCTGCGTGCGTCGACGACCATCGCCACGGCGTTGGCCAACGGCGCCCGGGCGGTCATTCCCTTCGAGAGCTCGGAAGATGCGATCACCCGCTCCAAGCAGCTCGAACGTGGGGCCTCGCTTCTCGCCGGCGAGCGGAAGATGCTCCGGATGGAGGGCTTCGACCTCGGTAATTCGCCGGCGGAGTATACTACCGCGGCAGTCGACGGAATGACGGTTCTGCTCGCCACCACCAATGGTACCCGCGCGCTGCTCGCTGTACAGGGGGCTCGTGACGTGGTGGTCGCGTCGTACGTCAATCTTGCGGGGGTGAGCTCGATGCTCCGTGCCGCTCTCCGGGGTGGCGCGGACATCTTGATCGTCTGTGCGGGACAGGATCGACAGTTCGCCCTCGAGGATGCGGCGTGTGCGGGTCGGTTCGTCGCCAACGTCTCGCGGCGTCTCGCCGAGGTGGAGATCAACGACGCCGCGCTCGCGGCGACGTTGATCGATCGGAAGTACGGCGACAATCTGATGCGACTCTTCAACACCGCGGCGCATGGCCGGGCCCTGGCCGCCGCGGGATTCGGAGAGGACCTCGCGGCCTGCGCGGCCGTGGACTCGTTCCCGGTCATCCCGATCTACCAGGACCGACAGATCACCAAGCTGGGGCCCGAACGCGAGCGGTAACCCCCGTGGGTAGTTCCGGTCTCAAGCGCGAGCTGATCGGCATCGCGCTTCTCCTCTTCGCCGTGTTTCTCTCCGGCGCACTCGTGTCGTTGGCGCTCCACGACCTCCACGCCGGCGTCAGCGTGCGCGACAACGTCGGCTGGCTCGGCTATTGGCTCGCGCGGCCGGTCGTCGCCTTCCTCGGCTGGCCCGCCGCGGCGCTCCTGCCCAGCGTCCCTGCGGTACATGCGCTGCGATTGTTCGGACGTCTCGAGTCCGAGACTGATCGCTCGTGGATGATCTTCCTCGCCGGGATGGTGGCGATCCTGCCGGTCGCCGTAGGCCTCGGGCTCCATTCGCCCCTCGGCGAGACATCGTTGGCGTCCGGCATCTGGGGTGGCGCGGTCGCCTATTACGGGCGCACCTTCTTCGGCGGTTTCGGGATGTGGGTCGTG
This sequence comes from Gemmatimonadales bacterium, assembly GCA_044449225.1. Taxonomy (GTDB): domain Bacteria; phylum Gemmatimonadota; class Gemmatimonadetes; order Gemmatimonadales; family Gemmatimonadaceae; genus AG11. Next base: position 7,944 of record JBIOHU010000010.1, read on the forward strand.
GTCGCGCTCGCGGTCAGCGCCCTCGCGGCGGCGACTTTGCGATGGAACCCCGTCCGGATGCTCGTCGGACGTAACAGCGCGAAGAACGTCGTCCCGGTCCCGACGCTCGAGGACGAGCCCTACGCGCCGCCGAAGCGGCGACGGAAGAAGGAGCCTGCCAGCGATCTGGCGCTCCAGCTAGAGCCCGCCCCGGAGGAATTCGCCGCGATCGACCCGCTCCAGGCCATGCAGGCGCCGGATTCGGCCGATGCGGACGCCAAGGAGAACGCGGCAATCGAGGAAGCGTCGCGACGTCGCGGAAAGCGACGGGCGGATGATCCGAAAAAAGGACGCGACGAGCAGATCGCCGCGGCGATCGATGCGACGGCAAAACCGGATGCCTCCAGCGAGGAGCTGCCCCCCCCTGATCTGCTGAACCTCCCGGCGCCCCGTAATACCGACGCCGGTCGCCGCGAGCTCGACGCGATGGGCGCCAAGCTCATGGACGCGCTTCACACCTTCAAGGTGGACGGTGAGCTCGTCGGCCGAACCACCGGACCCGTCGTGACCCAGTTCGAGGTCGAGCCGGCCCCAGGGGTGAAGGTGCGTCAGTTCGCGACCCTGTCCAACGACCTCGCGCTCGCCATGCGCGCCGCCTCGATCCGCATCGTCGCCCCGATTCCGGGACGCGGCGCCGTCGGCGTCGAGGTGCCGAACCCGACGCCCGAGATGGTCGTCTTCCGCGAACTGATCGAGCACTCCGACTTCCGCAACGCTCGCGCCGCCCTGCCGATCGTGCTCGGCAAGGATCTGGAGGGTAAGCCGGTGATCGCCGACCTGGCGAAGATGCCCCATCTCCTCATTGCCGGAGCGACCGGATCGGGCAAGTCGGTCTGTGTGAACACGATCATCACGAGTCTCGTGTACCGGCACACGCCGCGCACCCTGCGCTTCCTTATGGTCGACCCGAAGATGGTCGAGTTGTCCGTCTACAACACCCTCCCGCACTTACGGCACAAGGTCATCACCGACAACCGTGATGCCGCCGCCGTGCTCAAGTGGGCGGTGATGGAAATGCAGGAGCGCTACGAGCTGCTCGCGGCGAACGGCTGCCGCAACCTCCAGGACTTCAACCAGCGCGTGCAGAAGGAGTCGCCGCTGAAGAGGCCGCGCGACCGCAACGTCGCCTTCGAGGACGAGGTGTATCGCGGTGGGCTCCTGCCGTATATCGTCGTGGTGATCGACGAGATGGCTGACCTCATGATGACGGTGCAGGGAGAGGTGGAGACTCCAATCGCCATGCTGGCGCAGAAGGCGCGCGCGATCGGCATCCATCTCATTCTCGCGACCCAGCGGCCCAGCGTGAACGTGATTACGGGACTCATCAAGGCGAACTTCCCCTCGCGAATCGCCTTCCGGGTGGCGAGCCAGGTGGACAGCCGGACGATCATCGACGGCGCGGGTGCCGAGATGCTGCTCGGCAATGGCGACATGCTGTTCATCCCGCCGGGAAAGAGCGAGGCGAGCCGGTTGCAGGGAGCCTTCCTTTCCAGTGAAGAAACGGAGCGGTTGATGGGCTGGTACGAGGCGCAGCGCGACCGGCGCCGTGCCGAGCTCGCGGCGAACGGTCTGGTCCTCGAGGCGGAGATGGCTCCCGACGAGCCGGATATCCTCGAAACCGTGCGAACGCGTGAGGCGGAAGCGCGAGCGGCGCTCGAGGGGTTGGAGGGGGATTCGAGCGCCGCCGAAGGCGTGCGTGATCCACTCTTCCGCGAGGCGGCCGAACTGTGTATCCAGAACCAGTCGGGTTCCACCTCGCTGCTCCAGCGTCGGCTCGGCATCGGCTACGGCCGCGCTGCGCGCGTGATCGACCAGCTGGCCGACGCGGGCATTCTCGATCCGAAGAGCGGCCCGAAAGGACGCGAGGTGCGTGTCGGGCTCGAGGATCTCGATCGGATATGCGGGGTGCGCGAATGACGCTCGGCCGCGCCATCCGGGGCGTGGCGCTCGTGTCGGCGATCGTGGCCCCACTCGGGGCGCAGCAGGCAAGGCCGGACGCGCACGTTACGATGGCGGATCTCGACAGCATGAGCATGCCGTTCGTACCGGGAGGCCACTGGCTCGCGACGCGGCCAGCGTCCCAGACTGCTGCGGACGCTCTCTCGCTCGGCCCCGTCACGCCGCCAGCGATCTCGCCCAATGGAATCGCCTACTTCGCCCGGCCGAACGGATCGCTGCTGCGACCGGACACACGCGTCTACCAGCTGACCCTCAAGCGCGACACGACGACGATCCCGCTCGGTATCCGCACCGTGACCGTCACCGAGTCGATGCTGGGTGGTGTGGTGGGGTGGTTGATCGCCGAGTCGCGCACGGGCACCCCCGTCGCGACTGCGGACTCGCTGTTTCTGCTACGAGCCGACCTGACCCCGCAACGGTGGGCGGCGGCGATCGGACGAGCGCAACTGGCGGTGTCGTTCACTCCCGACTCGATGTTCGCCGCGCTGCAGGATTATCGGGGTCGGAGCTCTTTTTCCGCTGCCGTGCCACCCGGCGCGCTCATCACACCGGGCATGATCGAACGGGTCGTGGAGATGCTGCCTCTCGCGGCGGGCTATCGGTCCGCGGCGACCGTGGTGCAGGTGGAATCGGGTACTCCCCGCGCCGTGCCGGCGTCGATCGCCGTCGTCGGCACAGAGAATGTCCTTCTTTCAGACCGGACGGTGGACTGCTGGGTCGTCGCGCTTCGCGCACAGACGACTGAGACCCGGCTGTGGGTCTCGAGAGATGCGGCGCGGGTGGTCAAGTCCGAGCAGCTGACGAGTGGCGGCGTGCTGACGGGGGTTCTGCAGGAGTAGCGAGACGCGGTAGTCGTTTCGATGTCGTGCGCCCGCCGGCGGTGAGCATCACCGCCGGCGCTGTCGTATCCTCGTCCCATGTCAGCGGCCACGCAGGCATTGGGGGAGCTGGGTGAGCGAATTGCGGAGCGGTGGCTTCGACGGCGCGGCTGGCGCGTCATGCAGCGGCGATTCCGAAGCGGTCACCGAGACATCGACCTGGTGGTCGAACGGGACGGGCTGGTGGCGTTCGTGGAGGTAAAGGCTCGTCGGGGGGACCGGTTCGGGGACCCGGTCGAGGCGGTCAACTGGCGGAAGCAGAAAGAGTTAGGGCGCTCGGCCAGGGTTTGGATCGACCGTCATGGACGCCGCCTCGAAGCCTACCGCTTCGATGTTATCGGAGTGCTCGTGGCGGGCACGAGGGTACGGGTCCGGCACGTCGAGAACGCCTTTCCGCTCCATCTTTCGGCTTGATTTCGGTGTCGAGTCTTCGTAGTTTATTCGGGTATCGGGTCGCCTGCTTTTCCGGTACGCTTATGTCCGCGTGGCCAGAAGAATCCACGACAAACGAGAGGATGTACAGAGAATGGCTGTGTCCACCATTGCAGATGACAAGAAGAAGGCGCTGAGCCTCGCCATCGCGCAGATCGAGAAGAGCTGCGGCAAGGGCTCGATCATGCGGATGGACGCGAAGGAAAAGGTTCGCGTCGAAGCCGTGCCGACGGGAGCGATCAACCTGGATGCCGCCATCGGCGTCGGTGGGATCCCGCGTGGGCGAGTGACTGAGATCTACGGTCCGGAATCGAGTGGCAAGACGACGCTCTGTCTGCACGTCGTGGCCAACGCGCAGAAGATGGGCGGCGTTGCCGCCTTCATCGATGCGGAGCATGCGCTCGACACCGAGTATGCGCGGAAGCTGGGGGTGGATGTGGAGGCGTTGCTCATCTCGCAGCCCGACACCGGCGAGCAGGCGCTGGAAATCTGTGAAATCCTCGTGCGCTCCGGTGCCGTGGACATCGTCGTCATCGACTCGGTGGCGGCTCTCGTGCCCAAGGCGGAGATCGAGGGCGACATGGGCGAGTCGCACATGGGACTGCAGGCGCGGCTCATGAGCCAGGCGCTGCGGAAGCTGACGGGCGCCATCTCCCGCTCCAAGACGATCGTGATCTTCATCAATCAGCTCCGCGAGAAGATCGGCGTCATGTTCGGGAACCCCGAGACGACCACGGGGGGCAAGGCGCTCAAGTTCTACGCGTCGGTCCGGCTGGACATCCGGCGGATCGGCCCGGTGAAGGAGAAGGAGGAAGTGGTCGGTTCGCACGTGCGCGTGAAGGTCGTCAAGAACAAGGTCGCGCCCCCGTTCAAGCAGGCCGAGTTCGACATCATGTACGCGGAAGGGATCAGTCACACCTCGCTGCTCGTGGACATCGGCTCCGAGGCAAACATCATCGAGAAATCAGGGGCCTGGTACAGCTACAACGGCCAGAAGATCGGACAGGGTCGAGAGAACGCGAAGATGTATCTCAAGGACAATCCGGCCATGATGGCCGAAATCGAAGAGAAGGTGAAGGTCGTGCTTGGCATCGCGGGCGACCAGGCCGTGGGGCCGGAGGCGGAGGAGGTCGAGTAGGGCGCGCAGCCGGTATCGAGCCATCGATCACTGGCACCGGTCATGCGAACTACCGCTGTCCCGCTGCGGCGGGCGGATCGGAATGAAAGGGCCGAGGAGTCGCTCTCTGGCATCGATGGGGCCCGGAATCCCCACCGAGACCAGAGGACGCTCCTCGGTCCCTTTTCTGGTCTTCCTGCACGTCCGGCTCCGGCACGACGTTGCCTGCACGTGAGACACAAGAAGGCCAGTGCGTCCCGCTCACCTCCCAACGGTCGTTGTGCCCATCGTTACCGCCATAACCGCAACGCCTCGCCATCCGGGCCGCTTCGACATCGCCGTCGACGGCAGTAGTCTTGCGACGCTCTCACTGGACTCGATCGAGCGCCTGGGACTCGCCGTTGGGGTGAGCACCGCCGGGCTCGAGGACCGAATCGGCCGCGAGGCGGTCGCGCTCAGGGTCTACGACCGCGCGCTCGACGTCCTGGCCTTTCGCAGCCGCGCGTCCCGCGAACTGGCGCGGTCGCTCGTGCAGAAGGGCGAGCCTTCGGATCTGGTGGAGCGCGCGATCGCTCGGCTCACCGAACAGGGGCTGCTGGACGACTCTGCCTTTGCCGAGTCCTTCACCCGTGCCAGAGTGCTCGGCGCTCACCAATCGAAGCGCCGCGTACAACAGGAACTGGCGCGAAAGGGGGTGGCGCGCGACGTGAGCGACGCGGCGATCGCTACCGTCTTCCGGGAGGAGGCAGTCGATCAGCGCGACGTCGTCGAACGCGCCGCGCGAAAGAAGCTGACGGCACTACGCAACCTCGAGCCGACAGTGCGCCGGCGGCGACTATATGGCTTTCTCGCGCGTCGCGGATACGATGGCGACGACATCCGGAGGGCAATGGAGGTGGTCGGCGAGGAGCTGCGCGCTGACGACGTCGTGGAGGAGTAGCGGGGAGATCACGCACTCCTGTGTGCACCCGCGGCGGCCTATATTCCAGCCCATGCTCGCCTCCGAGATCCGCAGCCGCTTCCTCGACTATTTCGCGCGCCGGCAGCACAGTGTGCGCCCGAGCTCCTCACTCGTTCCGGCCGACGATCCGACGCTGTTGTTCGTCAACGCGGGGATGGTCCAGTTCAAAAAGGTTTTCCTCGGCCTGGAGGCGGCGCCGGAGGGACGGCGGCGCGCGACCACGGCGCAGAAGTGCGTTCGTGCCGGGGGCAAGCACAACGATCTCGAGCAGGTTGGGCACACCGCCCGGCACCATACCTTTTTCGAGATGCTCGGCAACTTCTCCTTCGGTGACTACTTCAAGCGGGACGCGATCGGCTTTGCGTGGGAGCTGGTTACCGGCGCGACGGAGCTCGGCATCGATCCTTCGCTTCTGCGCATTACCGTGCACCATGGCGACGACGAGGCGTTCACCCTCTGGCAGGAGATAGCCGGAGTACCGCCGGAGCGTATTTATCGGCTGGGCGACAAGGACAATTTCTGGCAGATGGCGGACACCGGCCCCTGCGGACCGTGCACGGAGATCTACGTCGATCTGGCACGGGTGGCGACGGATTTTCGGTTCCCCTCCGGCGCGACCGGTGAGTGGACCGAGCTGGATCGCGCCGAATTCTCGCTCGAAGCGTTCGTCGAAGGCGCGGAGTCTGGACGATTCCTCGAAATCTGGAACCTCGTCTTCATGCAGTACGATCGCCAGCCGGACGGTACACTGGTGCCGTTGCCCAGGCCGTCGGTGGACACCGGGGCGGGGCTCGAGCGAATCGCCGCAGTGAAGCAGGGAGTCACCAACAACTTCCATACGGACCTCTTCGCACCCTTGATCGCGAAGGTGGAGGAGGTAGTGGGCATTCCATATTGGGGCCGGGAATCGGACGAGCCGCGTTCCGGAGTGAAGATCCGAGGCGGACGAGGAGCCACCGATGTTGCGCCGAACGCGGTCGATCCGGCGTCGTTTCGCGTGCTCGCGGACCATGCGCGGGCGGTGGCGTTTCTCCTCGCTGACGGCGTCTTTCCGAGCAACGAGGGACGCGGCTACGTACTGCGGCGCATACTCCGCCGCGCTGTGCGCCACGCGTGGCTGCTCGGCCGGCGCGAACCGACGCTCGCCGCGGTCGTCGAGGCGGTGATCGATTCGATGGGCGACGTCTACCCCGAGCTCCGCCAACGCGCGTCGTACTTGCTCGACACGACGCGGGTGGAAGAGCGGGCCTTTCTCGCGACCATCGAGGGCGGCCTGACGCGGTTCGACCAGCTCGCACCCGCGCACACCACTCAAGGGGGCAGGGAGATCCGCGGCACGATCAGTGGGGACGACGCATTCAAGCTCTACGATACCTTCGGCTTTCCGATCGATCTCACCGAGTTGATGGCGCATGAGCGCGGCTATACGGTGGACATCGCCGGATTCGATGCCGCGCTCGATCGCCAGCGTGCGCGCTCGAAGCACGAGCGCAAGTCGCGAAGGCTGGGCGTCGAGGCGGACGAGCTCGCGGACCTGTCGATGTGGGAACGCAGCGACGCGCCTGGGGACGTTGCTGGCGCAAGGTTCGTCGGCTACGAGACGGTCGAGGTGGACACGGAGGTAGCGGCCTTCCGCCGCCTCGGCGGCGATCACATTGCTCTCTTGCTGCGCGAGTCACCGTTCTACGCCGAATCCGGAGGGCAGGTCTCGGACGCGGGGGAGATCGTCGGGCAGGGATGGCGGGTCGATGTGGACGAAGTGCGCAAGATTGACGGCCGCCCGGCGGCGCTCGGCAAGCTCACGGGAGAATTCCGTTTCGGCTCGGTGACGGCACGGGTTCCGAGCGACCCTCGAAGGGATACGGAGCGCAACCACACGGCGACGCATCTCCTCCATGCTGCACTTCGCCAGGTACTCGGTGACGCCGTACACCAGGCGGGATCGCTGGTGTCGCCGAGCCGGCTACGATTCGACTTCACTCACCATGGCCCGGTCGGCGCGGGCGATCTCCAGGAGGTGGAAGGGCTGGTGAACCGCGCCATTTGGCGCGCCCAGCCGGTGACCTGGACCGAAATGCCCTATGCCGCGGCCCGGGCGAAAGGGGCCATGGCGCTGTTCGGCGAGAAGTACGGCGACGTGGTACGCGTCGTAAATATCGCCGGCCTGTCGATGGAGCTCTGCGGAGGAACCCATGTAAGGAACACGGCAGAGATCGGACTGCTCGTGATCGTTGGCGAGAGCGGAGTCGCGAGCGGGGTGCGTCGGATCGAAGCGCTCACGGGGCCAGCCGCATTCGCTCAACTGAGGGAACGCGAGGGCGCTCTGCACCGGGTGGGCGCGCTGCTACACACGACGCCTGAACTCGTGGAGCGACGGGTGCAGCAGTTGCTGGCGGAGCGGCGCAGCCTGGAGAAGAAGGTCGAGGAGGCGATGCGTGGGGGGGACACGGCCTCCGGTGGACACGAGCTGCAACGATTGATCGCGGCGGCAAAGCCGATCGGCACGAACGGGGCACGGCTTGTCATCGGCACGGTGAGCGCGACGGACGTCAAGTCGCTCCAGGCGATGGGCGACGTGCTGCGCGAGCAGTTGCGGAGCGGCGTCGGCCTGCTCGCGGCGCGATTGGCGGAAGGGAAGGGCGCGCTGCTGGCGGTGGTGACGGACGACCTGCGTCAGCGCGGTGTACGAGCCGACTCGATCGTGCGCGACGTCGCCGCGATCGCCGGGGGGCGCGGCGGCGGGAAGCCACACATGGCCCAGGCTGGCATCCCGGACGCAACGCAGATCGACCTGGCGCTGGCGGAAGCCCCACGGCTCATCGAAGCGCTCGTGAGCGCGTCGTGACGACCGTCGGCGATTGGCTGGCGGCGCGCGAGCCCGCACCACCGCCGGTCTTGCGCGCCCGCCTCGAGACGGTGCTCGGCGAGGCGCTGACGCTGGATCGTCACGAGTCGGCGGACGCCTGCCTCGCGGCCGGGGAGCGCCTGCTCGCCGCCGTCCTGGGCGACGTCGTGAACCGCCGCTGCGCGCTCGATCTTCTCGCCGCAGATGCACTCGTGACCTACGCCTTCGAGGCCGCGGCGGAAACGCCGGGCGATATGGCGGCTCGGGCGACACGGGCGATGCACCGCATCGCGTCGCTGGCTGCAAGAACCCCCGAGGGAGCGGACGCCTAGTGGGGCGCGACAGCAGTGGCGCCGCGCGTCGGGGACGATGATCGACCTGCACTCACACCTGCTGCCGGGAGTCGACGACGGCTCGCCGTCAATCGGCGTTTCCGTGCCGGTGCTGCAGCGGTTCGCCGCCCTCGGCGTCGAGTGCGTTCTCCTCACGCCCCACCTCACGGCATCGCGGGCGTCGAGCGCCCCATATGAGCGGCATGTCGAGATTCTCGAGGCGCTGCGCGCGTCAGCGTCGGCTTTGCCCGATCTCAGACTCGGGTGGGAGATCATGCTCGACGAGCCGAACGTCGATCTTCGCTCGTCGCGGCTGTCACTCGGCGGCTCGCGTGCGGCGCTGGTCGAGTTTCCACGCGTCGCCGTGCCGGCCCGGGCTGGAGCCGAGCTCGCCCGCATACGGGCCAGCGGCGTCTTGCCGGTGCTGGCCCATCCGGAGCGGTACTGGGGATGCAATGTGAAGCGCGTGCAGGAGTGGCGGTCGGCCGGCGCCGTGATTCAGATGGACGTTGCCAGCCTCGCCGGGCGCGGCACGATCGCCGCGACGTCACGTGCCCTCCTCGCCGGCGGTCTCGTCGATTGCTTCTCGAGCGACAACCACGGCGATTCGCGATCGCTGGCGACGGCGCGCGATTGGCTGCTCGCAGAAGGGACGGCCGAGCATGCCGAGCTGCTCACGCGCACGAATGCGCGGCGCCTGCTCGACGACGAACTCCCATTGCTCGTTCCGCCGCTGCGCCGCTCGCACGGAATCTTCTCCCGACTCGGCGAGATCCTCCGTCGCAGCCGGCGGCGCGCACTTCCTCCGACCCTCGATCGATGATCTCACCATTCGCCGCCGCGCTGCGCGAGCTCGCCGCGACCGCTGAACGTGTCGCCGCCGAGCTCGGACCGGAGATGGATCAGGCGCTCGAGCTCGTCCAAGCGACGGTGGACGCCGGCGGCACCCTCTTCTTCTGCGGCAACGGCGGCAGCGCCGCCGACGCGCAGCATATGGCGACCGAGTATGTCGTGAGGTACATGCGGAATCGGCGCGCCTATCCGGCGATCGCTCTCACCACCGATACCTCGCTGCTGACGGCGGCGGGGAACGACATCGGATTCGAACACATCTTCGCGCGCCAGGTAGAGGCGCTCGCGCGCGCGGGCGATCTGTTGATCATCCACTCGACGAGCGGCAACTCGCCGAACGTGCTGCGTGCGGCGGAGGCGGCGCGGGCAAAGGCCGTGCGGGTCCTTGCATTCAGCGCGCGCGACGGCGGTGCCCTCCGCGTGCTCGCCGACCACAACATCGTCATCCCGACGACACGCACCGATCGGGCGCAGGAGCTTCACCTGTGCATCGAACACATCATCTGTGACGCCGTGGAGCGTACCTTGTGATCGACCTCGAGGGGCGTCGCGCGCTCGTCACCGGAGGCTCGCGCGGCATAGGGGCGGCCACCGCGCGGCTGCTCGCCCGGGCAGGAGCCGACGTCGTCGTCGGATACCGCAATCGGCAGACCGACGCCGAGTCGGTGGTGGAGACGCTGCGATCGTACGGCGTGACCGCGGAGTCCTTCGCCGCCGACGTCGCGACGCGCGACGGTGCGGAAGCGCTGGTCGCCGAGACGCTGCGGGCCTTGGGCGGGCTGGATATCTTCGTCGGAAACGCGGGCATCTGGCCAGCCGAGGAGGTGGCGCTGACTGAAATGGATGACGCCCGGTGGCTGCGCACGATGCGCGCGAACGTGGATTCGATCTTCTTCACCACCCGTGCCGTAGCAGGGGCGATCGCGGAACATGGGCGGATCGTCCTCGTCTCGAGCACGGCGGGACAGCGCGGAGAGGCAATGCACGCCGACTATGGCGCGAGCAAGGGTGCGGTGATCGCGTTCACCAAGTCGTTGGCGGTGGAACTCGCCCCGCGCGACATCACCGTGAACTCGGTCGCGCCAGGCTGGGTCGACACCGACATGGTATCGGGATCGCTGGCCGGCGCTGGTCGCGCAACCATCGAGTCGGCGATACCTCTCGGTCGCGTCGCGACGGCGGAGGATATCGCCGGGCCGATCCTGTTCCTCTGCTCGCCGCTGGCGCGTCACGTGACCGGCGAGATCCTCAACGTGAACGGCGGGAGCGTGCTCTGCGGATGATAGTCCTCCTGTTCGTCGGCGGCACCATCTCGATGAAACATGACGTGAAGCTCGGCGGCGCCGTGCCGGCGCTGAGTGGGGAGGAAATCGTCGCCGCGACGACTGGCCTTGCCGACGTCGCGCCCCTGGAACTCGAGCAGTGGGGCCGGTATCCCGGCCCGCACATGACCGTAGAGCGGATGTGGGCGCTGCGCAACCGGATCGCCGAGCACCTGGCAAGGCCGGAGGTGCACGGCGTCGTGGTGACGCACGGGACCGATACCCTGGAAGAATCGGCGTATTTCGTCGCCCGGTCGGTGTCGCCGGAGAAGCCGGTGGTGTTCACCGGCGCGATGCGGCCGGCGAGTGATCTCGGGTGGGATGGACCGTCGAACCTGCTCGACGCGACACGCGTGGCGGCGTTTCCGGCATCGTGGGGCGGGGGAGCGCTGGTGTGCATCGGCGAGCGTATTCACAGCGCACTCGAGGTCGGCAAGACCCACACGGAAGCGCGTGATGCGTTCGAGAGCCCCGGCCTTGGTGCGCTCGGCGAAGTGGACGAGGGAGTGGTGATCTATCATCGCGCGCTACGCAAGATCCCCACGCCGATCATTCCGAAGGCGCCGGCAACGCCGGTGGACCTCGTGCCAGCGTACGCTGGCGCGGACGGGCGGATGCTCGATGCGTCGCGCGAGAGCGGGGCGAAGGCGGTAGTCGTAGCGGCGATGGGGCGCGGCAATGTTCCGCCCGAGATGTTCGACGGCGTCCTGCGATGGGTGGAGAGCGGGCGGCCTATCGTCGTGAGCTCGCGCGCACAGCGCGGTCGGGTCGGTGCGAGTTACGCCTATCCAGGCGGGGGACGCCGACTCCTCGACGCTGGGGCGGTCTTCGCGTACGGCCGGCGTCCGGGTCAGGCGCGCATCGACACCATGCTCGCCCTTGGCGCGGGCTTCGACGGTGCGCAGTTGGCCGAACTCTTCGGAGAGTCTTGACGGGTCGGCTTGACCAGCGTATGTTCCCGCCAGACAATCGAAGGGCCCGTGGTTCTTTGCCGCCTATTGCAGCCACGTTAAACAAATGCTAAAACGCGATCGCCTGGCGGCTCGCCGGGCTTTTTTTATGGTGCCCTTTTTTCACTTCTCGCTCGTCCTGGGCTGCTTGCCGATGATTACGCCGCGAATGTCCATGCGCACGTCCATGTCGACCGCTCTCCGACTCGGAGAGAGGGCCGGGCGACCGCGCGCAGGCGCGTAGTCGACGAGGCGGCGAATAGCCACTCGGCCCCGGTCCTCTCCCTGAGGACCGGGGCCTTTTGCTTCACCCTGAGGACCATCGCATGACCAGTGTCGTCGAGAGTACCGAGCGGCGTGGCGCGCCGTGGCAGTCGCCAGCGGCGGGGACGGTGCGCGTCGCGCTCGCCGGCTGCGGAGCGGTCGGCAGCGCCTTGCTGCGCGAGCTCGCGACGCGCCGCGAATCGCTGGAATCGCGCCGCGGTATGAGGGTCCGGCTGACACGAGTGCTCGTCCGCGAGATCGCCCGTGAGCGGAACGCTCCGTTCGACCGCTCCTTGCTCACCGCCGACCTTGAGCTGTTCCTCGACAGCGAGGCCGACGTGGTGATCGAGGCGATCGGCGGCATTGAGCCGGCGCGCCGCATCGCCGAGTGGGCCCTACGCGGCGGGCGTGAGCTCGTGACGGCGAACAAGGAGCTGCTCGCCGCTCACGGCAGCTCACTCGCCGCGCTGGCGCGCGCTCACGGCGGCTCACTGCGGTACGACGCAGCGGTCGGCGGCGGAGTACCCGTTCTGCGGCTGCTCGACGACGCCCTCGGTGCCGGCACGCCGGTCCGGGTGCGAGGGATCCTCAATGGAACGACCAACTTCGTGCTGACGCGACTCGAGCGGGGTGCGCTGCTCGCCGACGCGCTCGGTGCCGCACGCCGCGCGGGTTTCGCCGAAGCGAACGCGTCGCGCGACCTCGACGGGAGGGACGCCGCGGCCAAGATCGCCCTCGTCGCGTGGGCGGCGTACGGACTGCCGCCGGAGACCCTTCTCGTCACTCGCCGGTCCCTGCTTCCCGATCCGGGGCGACATGTACGACTCGGTGCGCGCTTTGGCCGTCTCGCTCGCCAGGTGTCGGAGTGCGCTCTCGTGGACGGCGCCGTCGTCGCGAAAGTCGAGCCGCTGCTCGTGTCGCCGGGGACGACGCTGGCGCGCGTACTCGACGAGCAGAATCAGGTCGAGGTGCACAACGGGTGGAGTGCGCCGCTCACGGCCTCGGGTCCCGGTGCGGGCGGCCTTCCGACGGCCACGGCGCTGCTGAGCGACTTTCTGTGCACTGGACGGGTGCCCCATCGGCACGCCGCGATGCACGCTGGCGGAGTTGACTCGCGCGTGGCCGAGTGGGCGCTCGAGGTCGATGGAGCGCCGGCGCTGCTTCACCGAACCGTTCCAGGCTGCGGCCTCGTTCACACGGACGACCGCGCAAGGTCGGCATGGACTCTGGTGCGACAGGCGACGTCGGCCGAGATGGACGCGATCCTCCTCGTGCTCGCGAGCCGCGGCGGCGATCCCATTGCGGTACGGTTCGACGACGAGGGTGACGTCGCCGCTGGTGCCGTGTCGTGAGCACGACGTCGGCGGCGCGGCCCGCGGCCACTATCACGCACGAGCTGGCCGGCACCGACGGAGCGCCGGTCATCCTCGCACTCGGCGGGATCTCGGCGACGCGGCACGTCGCCGGTCACCCGGGTGATGACTCGCCGGGTTGGTGGGAGGGTATCGCCGGCCGGAGGCGTGCGCTCGACCTCGAGTCGCGCCGGGTACTCGGAGTGGACTTCCTCGACGGAGGCCGCGCGGCGGGGGGACGACCGGCGACGATCGTCACGACTCATCATCAGGCCGCAGCGATAGTCGATCTACTCGACGGACTTGGCGTCGAGCAACTCGACGCCCTTGTCGGCGCGTCCTACGGCGGCATGGTCGGCCTGGCCCTCGCCCAGCGTTGGCCGACGCGCGTGCGGAGGCTCGTCGTCATCAGCGCCGCGCATCAGCCACATCCGATGGCGACCGCGCTGAGATCGCTGCAGCGCCAGGTCGTCGAGCTTGGCCTGGATACCGGTCGTGGTTCCGACGCGATGGTGTTGGCGCGCGGGATCGCGATGACGACGTATCGCACGGCGAGGGAGTTCGCCGACAGGTTCGGCGCCGACTGGCGGGGAGACGGGCCGCGCCACGACGCCGAGTTCGAGGTCGAGCGCTACCTGCGCCGATCAGGGGAGCGCTTCGCGGAACGCATGCGTCCCGAGCGCTTCCTCGCGCTCTCGCTGTCGGCAGACCTCCATTGCATCGAGCCGGAGCAGGTCCGGGTGCCGACGACGCTCATTGCTGCGCAGGGCGACACCCTGGTGCCGCCGGCACAGATGCGGCAGCTGGGTCGCCGGCTGCGCAACCTGGCGGGATTTTTCACGCTGCGGACTCGGCGCGGCCATGATGCCTTTCTCACCGAGACCGGCCAGCTCGGCCGGATTCTCGCCACGATTCTCGCCCACTGAAATGCCGACCTCTTCCTCGTTGAGCAGTCCCGCGACCCGAGCCGTGCGGGCGGGTATCGCGACCGACGCGCATCATGGTGCCGTGGTGCCGCCGATCCATCTGTCGTCCACCTTTGCCTTCGAGGGATTCAACAGAAAGCGACGATACGACTACACACGATCAGGAAATCCGACGCGCGACCACCTCGGGGGCGCCCTCGCCGAACTGGAGGAGGGCTGTGGCTCGGTGATCACTGGTTCGGGGATGTCGGCCGTCGCGCTCGCGCTCCAGCTCGCGCCCGCCGGAGGGCGAGTGCTCGCCGCACACGACTGCTACGGCGGCACCTACCGCCTGCTGCGCGCCTTGGCGGCGAGGGGGCAGATCGAGCTCGAGCTGACCGATCTCACCGGCGCCAACGCGCTGGAGCGGATCATCGCTGCGAGACCGGCACTACTGTGGGTGGAGACGCCGAGCAACCCGCTGCTTCGCATCACCGACCTCCGCGCAGTTGCCCAGGCCGGACATCGCGCCGGCGCCATCGTCGTCGCCGACAACACTGTCCTTTCGCCGGCGCTGCAACGTCCGCTCACACTCGGTGCCGACGTCGTGGTTCACTCGACGACGAAGTACCTCAACGGCCACAGCGACGTCGTGGGCGGCGCGGTGGTCGCTCGCGATCCGGCGCACCTCGAGACGCTCGCCTGGTGGGGCAACTGCCTTGGCCTCACCGGCTCGCCGTTCGACAGCTTCCTCACTCTCCGCGGCGTCCGTACATTATTCGCGCGGATGCGAGTGCACGAGGAGAATGCCCACCGCGTCGCGCGGGCTCTCGACGATCATCCGGCAGTGTTGGCCGTGCACTACCCGGGACTGGCGACCCACGCTGGGCATCGGATCGCGGCGGGGCAACAGTCGGGATTCGGCGCGATGGTGAGTTTCGTCGTCGAGGGCGGAGTCGCGGCCGTGGAAGCGGTGACGGATTCACTTACCTGCTTCACGCTCGCCGAGTCGCTCGGCGGGGTGGAGAGTCTCGTCGCCCATCCCGCGACGATGACCCACGCGTCGATGGATGCGGAAGCGAGAGCAGTGGCGGGAATCGGCGATGGGCTGCTGCGGCTGTCGGTCGGGATCGAGGACGGTGCAGAGCTGGTGGCGGATCTGGTGCAGGCACTGGACGCCGTTCGTCCTCGCGTGCCCGATGTCTGCGAGGCCGAGCTGACAGCTGCGCCAGCTGGAGAAGATTGATCGGTCGCAGCCGTCAGCCCGGTGAGTCAACTCATCTTCTCCCACCTGGAGAAGCACCGCCACCCGAATTCCCGTGCTGCCCGCGCCTGGTCCCAGAACCCGAAGCAGTCCCTCCATCCCTCCTGTTCGGCGCGCCAGGCGCAGCACCAGGTAAAGTCGAAGCGGTGCTCGATCTCTCCGGCCAGAGCGGTGAGCGATCCGGAGAAGTCGGAGCAGCCGGACCGGCCGGCAAGGACGATCCGCTCCACGGCGAGCTCGGGGTGCGCATGGAAGAGCTGGGTCAGCACGCGCTCCACCTTGACCCGCGGCGCGAAGCCATCGAGGAGGACCCGGCTGGCGGGCGCGCCCTGCACGAAGGCGATGACATCCGCCTTGAGCTCAGGAAGGGCCGCGGCGGCTTCGAGGAAGGGGAGGATGGTCGGCATCGGTGGGCTGAGGTGGGCTGCCGGACTGACGATAGGGCAACGGCTGCCCAAATATGACTACAAATGTTTCTCAAGCAAGGGCGGCCTTCTCAGCGCACGGCGTCCCGGGTAACCTCAACGCTCGCCACAACCGACCATCGGACCTTCATGCTTCGCCTCCGCCCCACCCGCAGCGTCCTCGATATCGCCCGCCGCCTCGAGGAGGCGGGGTTCGAGGCATGGTGCGTCGGCGGCGCGATCCGCGACGCACTCCTCGGCGGACACCCGCTCGATTGGGATCTCGCCTCGCCGGCGCGGCCGGAGCAGGTCCGCGAGATCTTCGGGCGCAAGCGTACGATCCCGGTCGGAATCGAGTTCGGGACGGTGAGCGTGCTCGACGACGACGGCGTCGCCCACGAGATCACTACCTTCCGCCGAGACGTGAGAACGGACGGACGCCACGCCGAGGTGGAGTTCGGAGCGAGTCTCGACGACGACCTTGCGCGGCGCGACTTCACGATCAATGCGATCGCGTATCGCCCCCGCACTGACGAGCTTCGCGACCCGTTCGACGGGCAGGGCGACATCGAGCGGCGCCTGGTCCGCGCCGTCGGGGACGCCGAGGAACGGATGCGCGAGGATCGGCTGCGCGCCCTTCGTGCGATACGCTTCGCCGCGCGCTACCACTTCGTCATCGAGCCGGCGACCCTCGCCGCGATTGCGTCCTCGGCACCCTTTCTCACTCGCCTGTCGGCCGAACGCGTGCAACAGGAGTTGGTGAAGACGATGGAGCAGGTGGAACGTCCGGGAGTCGCGTTGCGACTCTGGCGCGACTCGGGAGCGCTCCCTGTCCTGATTCCGGCGCTCGCGAATCTCGACGACGTGGCTCTCGCGACCCTGGACGAGCTGCCTCGCGCGTCAGCGGCTGGCCGCATACTCTCGCATCGAACCTCCAACCGGCTGGCAGCGCTCTTTCTCGATATCTCGCCCACGACCGTGCGCCGGGTGCTGACCGATCTCCGCTTCTCCAAGCATGAGGCGAATTGGGCGACGGGGCTCGCCGAGCGCTGGCGGCAGCCGGGCGAGGAGATCGGGCGGGCACTCCTGTCGCGAGTGCCGGGCGACGGGGAGCTCCGGCGGTGGGTCGCGCGGCTCGGCCGACTGCAGACCGGTGCCTTCCTGCGCGTTGCGCTCGCGCGCTGGCGAGCGGTGCGTGCGGCGGGCAGCGTGGCGCCGTCGGACGCGGCGGTGCACGCCCTGTACCGGAGGATGCGTCGGGTCCTCTACCGTGACCCGATCGAGCTGGCCGACCTCCAGGTGGATGGTGACGACCTGCGGCGGGCCGGCATTCCTGCCGGGCCGATCTATGCTAAGATTCTCCACGCCTTACTGGAGCGCGTGCTGGACGAGCCGGCACGGAACACGCCAGAAGCACTGCTCTCGGAGGTGCCGCGACTCGTTGCGGCGCTGAGCGGCCCGACTGATGGTGTGGCTAACCCTTCGAGACCCGACTAGGCGCAATGCTCTTTCGTGGCAGGCAGCCCGAGGCGTCGATCTGGCGGCGGTTCCGCGCCAGCACCGACGGCTTCACCTTCAGCGAGGCGGACGGCGTGTACACGGCGCACGTCGTCGCGAATGCAGAACGGGTGGTGGACCTTTTCTGGTCTCTCTCCGATCTGCTCAGCCCCGCGGTGGACATGCACCTCGAGGATTTGCGAAGCGGACGCAGCTGGAAAGGAGAGGCGCTCGCCCTACCCGACGTTCGGGACATGATCGCCCGGCTGCGGCTGCTGCTCGCACGGTTCGGAGGGACGGAGATGAGCGTCTACAACTCCGAGGACCAGTTCTCCCTGACGGCGAATCTGGAGCTGTACGTCTATTCGCGCTCCGACAAGTGGCTCTATCTGCTCGAAGGCCGGGGGCTCGAAGAGCGACAACGGGTGCAGCCGAAGAGTTGGAAGATCAACCGGCAATCGTATCCCGCGGCGCCCGATCTCGTGACCGCGTTGGCCGCGGCCGTCGAGCGGCTGGGGCTGCAGCGCGCGTGAGCGCTCCGCCCCGCCACGAGCGCGCCCGGCGGCGGAAACGGTGACGAGCGACAAGATCATCTATGCCGCCGCGGCCGCCGCGGCGAATCTGGTCGGCGCAGTCGCGGTGACGTCGCGTGCGCGGTGGAGCGTGCGCGCACTCGATAGCATGCTTGCCTTCGCCGCCGGCTTCATGATCTCCGTCGGCATGATCGATCTCCTCCCGGAGGCGCTGTTGCGGGGAGGCGAGACGGCAGCCATCATCGCCCTTGGCGGTTACGTCGCGGTTCACCTGACTCAGCACGTGATCGGCACGCACTTCCATTTCGGCGAGGAGACGCATCACGTCACCGAGGCTGTCTCGCTCGCCGCGCTCGTCGGGCTGCTTCTGCACACGTTCGTGGACGGCGTCGCGGTAGCGAGCGGATTCGATGTCGGTGGAGCGGTCGGTACGCTGGTATTCGTCGCCGTGGTGCTGCACAAAGTGCCGGAAGGGCTCGCGATCTCCAGTCTGTTTCTGGCCGCCGGCCAGGGCCGCGCCCGTGCGCTGCTCGCCGCCGCGGCGTTGGGCGCTGCCACCTTCGTCGGCGTCCTCGTCACCGATCGGGTTGGCGCCCTCCGGGATCACGGACTCGCCCTCGCCGCCGGTGTCACGCTGTACGTCGGCATGTCGAATCTCGTGCCGGAGTTCCGACGCCGCGGCGGCTGGCCGCTGCCCCTCGCGTTCGTCGGCGGCATCGCGGCGTACTTCGTCGCGCGTTCGCTGGCCGGAGCCTGAGATGGCGGACCGTCGCGCGCCACGCGGACGCTCGGGCGGGCCTTCCTTGTTCGCGGCCGCCGCGCCGCCGCAGCCCCTCGCGGCTCGGATGCGCCCGCGCTCGCTCGAGGAGTTCGCCGGCCAGGACCACCTGCTGGCGCCGGGCATGCCGCTGCGCGACAGCATCGAGAAGGGCACGGTCACCTCGATGGTGTTCTGGGGACCGCCGGGCACGGGCAAGACCACGCTGGCGCGACTGATCGCGCGATACACCGACCGCGAGTTTGTCCCATTCTCCGCCGTGACAGAGGGAGTGCCGCGCGTGAGGGAGATCGTTCGCGAGGCCGAGGACCGCCTCGACACGGGGAAGGGCACCATCCTGTTTGCCGATGAGATCCATCGGTTCAACAAGGCGCAGCAGGACGCCTTCCTCCCGCACGTCGAGGCAGGCACGATCACCCTCATCGGCGCGACGACGGAGAATCCGAGCTTCGAGATCAATGGCGCCCTGCTTTCCCGTGTGCGGGTGTTCGTGCTGCGTCCGCTCTCGACGGCTGACGTCGTCGGCATCGTGCGGCGGGCCCTCGGCGACGATGAGCGCGGACTGGGTGCGAGGGGACTCAGGATCGACGACGATGCCCTCGATCTGATCGCCCTGGAGTCCGATGGCGATGCACGGCGGGCGCTCACCGTGCTGGAGGCGGCCGCTGATCACGTCGGGACCGGCGGGCACATCACCGTGCAGGTGGCTCGCGATGCGGCGCAGCTGCGCTTTGCGCGCTACGACAAGGGGGGCGAGGAGACCTACAACATCCTCAGCGCGTTTCACAAGTCGCTTCGGGGTAGCGATCCGCAGGCCGCGCTGTTCTGGATGGCGCGAATGATCGAAGGAGGGCAGGACCCGATGGTGATCTTCCGGCGTGCCATCGCGATGGCGGCGGAGGACATCGGCCTCGCCGATCCGGAGGCGCTCAAGCTCGCCGTCGCCGCTCGTGACGCCTATCACATGTTGGGCGCGCCCGAAGGGTATCTTCCCCTGGCGCAGATGGTGATCTATCTGGCGACGGCGCCGAAGAGCAACAGCAGCAAGGTGGCGCTGGACGCCGCGCTGGACGCCGCGCGCGAGCATCCGGCCGCCCAAGTGCCGATGCACATCCGCAATGCGCCGACGAAGCTGATGAAGGAACTGGGCTATCACGAGGGGTATCAGTACGCGCACTCGGTGCCCGAGGCATACATCCCGCAGGAGTACCTGCCCGACGAGCTGACCGGGTCGGCGTTCTACGAGCCCGGCGCGTTCGGGTTCGAGAAAGAAGTCGCCCGACGACTCGCATGGTGGGAAGAGCTTCGCAGCAGAGCGCAGGGCCGCCCGGCGCGCGATGCCGGCGGTGAACCGTCAACGGAGGAGTGAACGATGCGTCGTCTCGTGTTGGGTGCAGCCACGCTCGCGATCTTGGCCACGGCGGCCTGCTCCGCGCTGGGCAAGCAGGCGTTCCAGCAGCCGGTGGTGCAGTTGAAGGACGTCGCGGTCCAGGGCGTTGGGCTCACGGGAGGCAACCTCGCGGTCAAGCTGAACGTCTACAATCCGAACGGCTACCGGTTGGACGCCACCCGGATGACCTACAACCTCACCGTCGGCGACGCGAACAACGCGTCGAACCTCGCGACGGGGGTGCTCGACAGCCGATTCACCGTGCAGTCCGGCGACTCGACGACGGTGACGATTCCGGTCAGCTTCACCTACGCGGGGATCGGCGCGGCGGGCCGGCAGCTCCTCAACACAGGCGGCGTGCCCTACCGCGTGACTGGCGACGTGACGGTGGGAACGGTCGTGGGTAACTTCACGGTGCCCTTTTCGTCGTCGGGCAACTTCACCGCGTTCGGCGGGGCGACGCGATGACTGCACGTGAGACGCGAGAGGTAAGCCGATCGCCCGGGACCTGATCACCGTCACTGCGCCGATCGAGCGGGCGCTCCTCGTGGGGGCGCCGCTCAAGCGCGCGGGAGCGCGCAAGGCGCTCGAGGAACACCTCCGCGAGCTGGAGCGGCTTGCCGATACCGCGGGCGCGGTCATCGTCGGCCAGCTCACCCAGCAGCTGGACCGCCCGCATCCCGGTACCTATCTCGGCAAGGGAAAGATCGAGGAGCTGCGCAGTCTGGTGGCAGAGAAGCAGGCCTCGCTGATCATCTTCGACGACGAGCTCTCGCCGTCGCAGGGCAAGAATATCGAGGATGCGGTCGGCACTCGCGTCGTCGACCGCGCGGAGCTGATCCTCGACATCTTCGCCACGCGGGCGCGGAGCAGCGAGGCGAAGATGCAGGTCGAGCTGGCGCAGCTCGAGTACACCTTGCCGCGGCTGACGCGGATGTGGACCCACCTCGAGAAGTTTCGCGGCGGGATCGGCGTGCGCGGCCCGGGCGAAACCCAGCTCGAGACCGACCGGCGGCTGATCAGCCATCGCATCAAGCTGCTCAAGGAGCGGCTCGCCCACGTGCAGCAGAACCGCGCTGTCCAGCGCCAGTCGCGGGCCGGCTCGTTCAAGGCGTCCATCGTTGGCTACACCAATGCCGGTAAGTCGTCGATCCTTCGCGGCCTGAGCGGCGCGTCGGACATTCACGTCGAGGATCGCCTGTTCGCCACCCTCGACCCGCTCACTCGCGAAGTCGACCTGGGCGAGAATGCCGGGGTGCTGCTCACCGACACCGTCGGCTTCATCCGCAAGCTGCCCCACCATCTCGTGGCGTCGTTCCGCGCTACCCTCGAGGAGACGCGCGACGCGGACCTGCTCCTTCACGTGGTCGACGCGAGTCATCCGCTCTGGGAGGAGCAGCGCATGGTGGTGGACCAGGTGCTGCTCGAGCTTGGGCTCGCCGAGCAGCCGGTTCTGCTGGTATTCAACAAGATCGACCTCCTTCCCGAGGCCGAGCTGCTGGCGCTGCAGGAGCGCGTCACGGCGCTCGTGCCGAACGCCGTCTTCGTATCGGCGGAATCGGAGGAAGGTCTGGCGCCGCTTCGCCGCGCCCTGCGCCACGCCGTGCGCGCGCGCCGTCCGGTCGCGGAGGTCTGGTTGTCGCATTCCGATGGACGACTGCTCGCCGAGATCCACGCTCACGGCGAAGTCCTCGACCAGCGCACGGAGGGGAACCGGCTGGTGATCCGCGCGCGGCTCACCGAGCGGCTGCGCGGCCGGCTGGAACAGGCGGGGGCGGAGGTGCGACCGGACGGCGTAGCGCGGGCGGCCAGCGCGACATGACGGCGCTGCACGCCCCGGCGGCGCCCGGGCTCGTCGAGCGCCCGTCCGGCTTTCCCTCGACGCTCCTCGCGCTCGTCGACCGCGGCGTCACCGACGACGGGATCGGCTACGTCGGCCTTCTGCTCGAGCGCGCGCTGACCGAGCTCGCGGCGTGGACGCGTACCATCACCGTCTTCCCCGACGTCGAGGGGGGCGCCGATCCGACGCTGGTCCAGCGCGGCCTCTTCAGCATGCGTCTCATGCGCGGGGGCCGGAGGGCCGACTGTGTGCTCTACAACCATCTTGGCATCGCCACGGCGCAGGCCAAGGCTCCGGCGCGGATGCGGCGGCCCTACGCCGTCTTCGTCCACGGCCGGGAAAGCTGGGATCCGGAGCTCGACCCCGCGCGCCGCCGCGCGCTCGCCGAGGCGTCGCTGGTGATCGCCAACTCGACCTTGACGTCGCAGCGGGTGCAGGAGACGCATCCCGCGACGAGCGCGCCGAAGGTGTGCACCCTTTCGCTGCTGCCGGAGATGGCCGCCGGCGCGCTCGACGGTGCCCTCGTCGGTTCGATCACCGCGCGGACGATCGTCATCGCCGGCCGGATGCACGACTCCGAGCGTCACAAGGGGCACGACGAGCTGCTGGAGTCCTGGCAGACGATCCTCGCCCGCCGGCCCGATGCGCGGCTCGTCATCGTCGGCCGTGGGAACGATGTGAAGCGTCTCGAGGCGAAGTCGAACGCGCTCGGCCTCGCCGGCAGCGTGCGATTCACCGGCTTCGTGACGGAGGCGACGCTGGATGCCATGCTCGCCCGCGCCGGCGCCTTTGCACTGCCCAGTCGGAGCGAGGCGTCGGCGCTCGGTTATCTGCGGGCGATGCGCGCCGGCGTACCGTGCATCGCCGGCGCCGACGATGCCGGTCGCGAGGTGATCGAGGAAGGAGTCACCGGCATGCTCGTGCCGGCCGGCGACCGCGACGCCCTGGCGAAGGCGGTGATCGACCTGCTCGGTGACAGCGTCCGTCGGAAGACGATGGGCGATGCCGGCCGTGCGCGCTTCGCCGAACGATACACGTTCGATCGGTTCCGGTCGCGAATCGATTCTCTCATGCGCGCGGCGTTCACGACCCGCTGATGCGCCGAGTTCTTTGCCGAGGCGCGCTGGCGGCGCTCGTGGCGGTGATGCCGGTCGCGGCCGCCACGGCCCAGGGCACGGCGTCCGTCGCGCCCTCCGACCTCGTCTACCGCGACGTCGACCGCCTCGTCGCGATCGGCTTGCTCGACTCGGTGATCGTCGGGCAGCGTCCCTACTCGCGGCGGGAGCTGGCACGAATCGCCGCCGCGGCACGCGACCAGCTGGCGCGCGGGTCGCGGCAGGGCGAGGCGATTCCCCACGATGCGGACGCCATCGTGGCGCGGCTCGTCGCGCGATTCGTCCCCGATTCGACCACGATGGGCGGAGCCACGCCGGTCGTCTCGCTCCTCGACGGCGCGTCGGTCGGCGGCACGGCGACCGACGCGGTGCGCCGGGGGTTCGTCGCTCCGAACACCGCCCGGCTCGAAGCGACGATCGATCCCCTCGCCTCGCCGCGACGGCTCGGACAGCCGTCGCCGTCCGGTCAATCGGCCACGCTCGAGATCGCCCAGCGCGTCGAGCCCTCGTCCTGGTTCGCCGTCCACGCGCGCGAACGGATCGAGCTCGACCGCCGCGATGGGTCTCTCGTGCACGGGGGACATGACGAGCTGCTGCAGGCGGGAGCGCGGCTTCGATTCGCCAATCTCGCGATCGACGCCGGACGCGAGCAGTTCGCGTGGTCGCAGGGGGCGAGCGACGGCCTGTTCATCGCCGCGGACGCGCCGGCGCTCGACCAGGTCTCGCTTTCCGGCGACCATCCCTTTCTGCTTCCAGGCTGGTCGAAGCTCCTGGGACCGACTCAGGCGACGCTGCTGCTCGCCGACCTGGGCCCGAGCGCGGTGCGCTCGCACTCGAAGCTGCTCGCCTACAAGGTCAGCGTGCACCCACGATCGTCGCTGGAGCTGGGCGCGACCTTTCTGAATCATTTCGGCGGATCGGGAGGGCGATCGTCGAGCCTCGGCAGCCATCTGATCGACTTCCTTCCGTTCGTCGACATCTTCCGCCGGCACAATTATACCGATTCCACGCGCGCGCTCGACGTCGAATCCGACAAGCTGCTCGGCGTGGATGGACGCTGGCGCATCGCAAGGCTCGGCGGGTTGCTGGTTGCCGGCGAAATGCTGATCGACGACTTCGACGTGCACAGGTTGCCGACGATGTTCGGCTGGGATGGATCTCAGACTTTCGCCGTCACCCTGCCGAGCGTCGCACGGTCGCCGCTGTCACTGCGCGTCGCGGCGACTCACATGGGAGTGCGGACATACACCCACGCGACGCTCACCAACGGCATCACGACGCGTGGCCGCCTGATCGGAGACGAGCTGGGACCGGATGCCAAGGCATTCGACCTCGGAGCCACGTGGAACGGAAGCGGCCGCACGCGGTTCGCTCTCGATGGACGCACGGCCCTCTACAGCCTCTCCGACTACACGTCGCTCGATCGCAACGGCACGCTTCTGCTGCAGCGAAAGGGAAGGGTAGTCAACGAGCTGCGCGACCAGCTCCTTGCCTCGATGGAGGTGAGCGAGACCGAGCGGATCAGCCTCGTCGTACGCGCCGGCGGTGAGCGAATCCGGAATGCCGACTTTGTTCCGGGCACTCGGCACTCATACCTGGTGGATGTCTCGCTGCGGCTGGCCCGGTAGGAGAACGGCACGGTGCGGGTAGCGCTCGTCTGTGACTGGTTCCTTCCCCGACAGGGAGGCATCGAGCTGCATCTGCGCGATCTCGCGCTCGCTCTGCGCTCGCGAGGGATCGACGCCCGCATCGTGACGGCGACGCGGGGAGCGAACGAGGTGGATGGAGTGCCCGTCCACCGGCTACGGGTACCACTGATGCCGCGCGGGAAGTTCGCCTTCACGCCAGGCTTGTTCTCCGGATTGCGTGATGTCATTCGCGACGAGCGATTCGACGTCGTGCACTCGCACGCCAGCGTGATCTCACCGCTGGCGTACGCCGGCGCGCTCGTCGGCGCGCGCGCCGGCCTCTCGTCGGTGGTCACCTTCCACTCGATGCTCCATCGAAGCTCCTTCCTGCTCGGGGCCAGCGAGTCGCTGCTCGGTTGGGCGCGCGGTCGGATCCTTCTCAGCGCCGTGAGCAGCGTGGTCGCGGCCCAGGCGGCTCGATGGATGGCCGGCGCGGAGGTCTGCGTGCTTCCGAACGGTGTCGACGTCGCTTTCTGGCGCGCCGCGGGGGTGGCGTCTGACGTCGATGAGGTGGTCTTCGCGACGGCGATGCGCCTGTCGCGGAAGAAGCGGGCGACTTCGCTGCTGCGCGCATTTGCGGGCGCGGTGCGATTCACCGCCGGTGCGCCGGAGATGCGACTCGTCGTCGCCGGGGACGGACCCGACCGCGGATCGCTGCGTCGGCTCGCGAACGAGTTGGGCATTGGCGGCCAAGTCGATCTGCCGGGCCAGCTCAGTCGCGACGAGCTCCGGCGGCTTTACGGTCTCGTTCACGCCTTCGTCCTGCCGAGCGATCGGGAGGCGTTCGGCATCGCGGCACTCGAGGCGCGGGCCGCCGGACTGCCGGTGATCGCGATGCTCGCCAGTGGTGCGCGCGATTTCGTTCGACAGGGGGCGAACGGTTTGCTGGTGCGCGACGAGCGGGAGCTGTCGCGCAGCATGGCACGGTTGGCGCTCGACTCACCCTTTCGCTCGTTCGCCGCGGCACACAATCGGGCCTCGCCGCCGGGATACGATTGGTCCGAGGTCGCTGCGCTCCACACCAGCGCCTACGGCGCGGCCGCGGCGCTTCGTGACGGCACTGTCCGCCCCAGCCAGGCGTAGCCCGGCAGTGCGAGGGCGGCGAAGTAGCAGGCATGCTGGGCGAGGGCGATGCCGAGTGCGCGGTCTGCGCCAACGCCGAGATGGGCGTATGCGAGCACCACCACCGCCTCGTACACCCCGACGTTCCCCGGGACCACGGGCACCAGCGTCGCGAGGTTGAGCGTCGCCAGCACGAGCACGGCGCTGGCAAATGGCAGCACGACCCCGAACGCCCGCTGGATGCAGACTATCGCCGCCAACTCGATCACTTTTTTCGCCAACGCGATGGCGAGGGCGCCGCCTCCGCGCGAGGGAGACCGCAGAGGAGCGAGTGCCGCGGCCACGGCGCGAAGGAGGTGGCTGGCGCGCTCCGGCAGGCGACGCGCGACGCGGTCGACGGTCCGCGACCCCCAGGCGACGCCGAGCAGCGCCACCAGCAGCGCGAGGACGACGACGCTCAGCGCTCGCAGGCCGCGCTCCATCCACGCCGGCAGGACGAGCAGCCAGGCGGCGAGCACGAGCACGCCGACCTTCGCCATTCCGACGAGTAGCTGGTCCATCGCCAGCACGGACAGCGCCGCCGCCCGCGCCAGCCCAGCGCGCGTCACGAGGAGCACCACCCCCGCCGTCTCCCCGACCAGCATCGGTGTGGTGTTCAGCACCGACGACGTCATCGCGATCACGCCGAGCATCCGCCAGAAGGGCGGGCGCTGCGCGACCGGCGCGAGGATGGACCACTGGAGAGTCCAGACTGGAAGGATCGAGAAGTAGATCGCCACGGCGAGGAGAAGCCAGCCGGGCCGCGCGGCGGCAAGGGCGGCGACGACCTGGTCGAGGGCGAACTGTCGAACCGCGACGATGAGCAGTGCGCCGAGGAGCAGCACGGCGGCGAGACGGGCGAACTTCGATCGCACCGTCATTCGCCCCGGACAGTCCGTCTCATGCTGCCGCGGAAGCCGCTGGCGCCAGGTCGCGCATCGACACGAACCGGTCACCGCGGCGCTGGAAGAGGCCGATCACCTCGCGCAGGCAGCGCATGGCGACTTCGCCGGTTCGGAAACGGCAATCGTAGCGTAGTCGTTCGCGGGTGAGGTCCACGAACTCCCACGGGTGCACGAACAGCACCACCGGATCGGTGAGTGACAGCAGCACCGGATCGCGAAACCACGCGGGCAGTCTCAGCACAGAAGACGTCATGGATGCGGGGATGCGCGTCAGCCTCGTCGGCAGTCGAGGGGCGCGATACGACGCCTTATACCTCGCCAGCGACGAGTCGAGGACGAAGCCGGCCCCTTCGAGCAGGCGAACGTACTGCTCGGGGAAGCGGAGGTAGGGAGCGCGGAAGGACGACACGGGCGCGAAGCTGCGGAGGAGACGCGCCGACTGCTCGATCTCCCACCGTGCCGCGCGCTCGTCGAGCGTGTCGAAGGCCGTGTGGGTCACGCCGTGACAGCCGAGCTCGTGGCCGCCGAGGACGAGCTCCCGTACGGCGTCCGGATATCGCGCCGCCACCTCGCCGGTAGTGAAGTACGTCGCGCGGACTCCCAGCTCGGCGAACAACGCGAGCAATTTTGGCGCGCCTTCGTCGATTCCGCGGAAGGTCGAGCTCAGATACGGCGGACAGTCGGGCTCGAAGTCGACCGTGATGGAGACGTGGCGCACGAGGCTGGCTCCCGGAATGGGCCCTGCTGGATTCGAACCAGCGACCGTCAGATTATGAGTCCGCTGCTCTAACCACCTGAGCTAAGGGCCCGACGGAACGAAAGGTACGCGACGGCGAACCGGATTCCAGTCGCCCCGACCACTAGGCGAGTCCGCTCACGGCGGTCACATTTGGCCGATGATCGCCGTCGTGACCGGTTCTTCCGGATTCATCGGCTCGCACCTGGTGGACGCGTTGCTCCAACGCGGTGCCGAGGTGCGCGCGCTCGTCCGGCCGGAGACGCCTCTCGCCCGGCGCGACCAACGTATTGGCCACTGGGAGGCCGATCTGCTCGACGACCGCTCGGTCCGCGCGTCTCCGGTCTGGGAACGGGCGACCCACGTCTTTCATCTGGCCGGCGTCACGAAGGGCCGCACCCTCGATTCCTTTCGTGCGGGAAATGTCTTTCCCACCGCGAACCTGCTCGCCGCCGCGGCAGCCCGAGGGCCCCGTGCTCCCCGCGTCGTCGTCGTATCCTCGCAGGCAGCCGCCGGACCGGCGTCCTCGCCGACGCGACCCGTACGCGAGGAGGATCGTCCTCTACCGATCGAGGCATACGGTCGGAGCAAGCTCCAGGCGGAGCAGGCTGTCGCCAACTATCGCGGCGTCGTTCCTGTCACGATCGTCCGCCCTTCGTCGGTCTACGGCCCCCGCGATCGCGACTTCCTGCGGCTCTTCCGTCAGGAGTCCCGTCGTATCGCCCTCCACGCCGTGCCGCGTGACCATGCTCTCTCGATCGTGCACGTGGACGACCTGGTGCGGGCACTGCTTCTCGCGGGCACCGTGCCCG
>JBIOHU010000011.1:0-31794 GCA_044449225.1 Gemmatimonadales bacterium
CTATTAACCCCCGCTCCCCTTGGGTCTTATTTTTTCTACCCCCTTTGTTGTCCACACCGGTGGGGGGGGCTGCCCCCCCCCCCCCCCCCTCTTTTGTCTTCCCCACGGCGTCGGAATTCGACTGGTGCACCGGTGCTTCACGTAGCAGCGGCGCCCGACGTCGATGGGCTCGGTCCGCGCGACCCCGCGTACCGAAGGTCCGACACCGCTCCCGTGATCGGCAGGCCCGCCTCGTGAGGAGATGACGACGGCATGAGCCACATCCGTCGAATGCTGTCGCAACGGCCGCCGCCGCTTCACATTCAATGCAATCGCCCCGGGCGAGCGCCACTGTCGAAAATCAATGACTCCCCTTCAGATCTTTCGCCGCTCGGACTTCTCGACTGATTGTGACCGGTGTGGTGGCCGAGTCGATTTGCTCAGGGGCGGAGTGTGCACCGAGTGCCGACGCATCTTGTGTTATGTCCACCTCCACGGCTCGTGGTGGCGTCGATTCGTCGCCGATCTGCGGAACGAGAACGTCTGCCGCGAATGTCGAGCGCGGCGAGAGGGTGACGGCACCGCCGTCGACGCCGACGTACTTCCATGATAGCTTGGGCGACGAGACCCGCGCGCGCACCAACTCGCGGCGGGCACCGCGGGAGACAACCTGGATGAAAATTCGATGATCACGAGACGTGACTGGGTCGCGTCGCTCGCCCGGACCGTTGGTGCCGGCTTTGCGATCGGCGTGTTCCTGCCCGGGCTTTCGCGTGCTGCGACCGTCGCATCATCGACGGTCACGGTGTACAAGGATCCGAGCTGCGGATGTTGTACCAAGTGGGTTGCCCACCTCCGCGCGGCAGGTATGCACCCCCTTGTACACGACCGCTCCGACATGGACGCGCTGAAGGACAACCTTGCCATTCCGGCGGCGCTTCGGTCCTGCCACACCGCGGTCGCGGGGCGATTTGTGATCGAGGGCCACGTGCCGGCGGAAGATCTGAAGCGACTGCTCGCAACGGCACCGAGAGGCGTTGTCGGGATTGCCGTGCCGAACATGCCTGCCGGAGCGCCAGGGATGGAGATGGCTGGCCGCGTCGACCCCTACGACGTGATCGCGTTCGCCACCGACGGTTCGACGAAGCTGTTCGCTCGTCATTGATGATCCTCGTCGTGCCGCGCCGGCCCGCGCATCTGCTCCGATCTCGCCTGACGAAGGTGCTGGCGTTCGTGCTCACCGCGGTCGCAACTTCGTCGTCGGCCGGAGGCCAGGAATCATCCGATCGAGTCGTCGTTCCCTTCCACGTGGGCGAGCAGCTCACGTATCAGGTCAAGTACGGCAAGATTCCGATCGGTCGCGCGAGCATGAGCGTGCTGGGCGTCGAGGACGTACGCGGTCACCCGACGTATCACGTGCGCTTCAGAATCGACGGCGGCCTTCCCGGGCTGCAAGTGCACGATCGCTACGAAAGCTGGCTCGACACGAGCACGCTTGCCTCCCGGCGTCATGTACAGGAGATTCGCGAGGTCGGATATCGTCGCTCGACGCGGTACGAAATCTATCCGGAAGAGCGGAAGTACCGCGAGAATGACGAGGACTCGTTGCGGACAAGTGTGTCCGCGCCGCTGGACGAGGGGTCATTCGTGTACTTCATCAGGACGGTTCGCGTCCCTGTCGGGCAGACGCGGGAGTTCGACCGGTACTTCAAGCCCGACCGGAACCCGGTCATCATCCGGGCAATCCGGCGCGACACGGTCGAGGTGCCGTCCGGGCGGTACCCGACCGTCGTCGTGCGTCCGACAATCCGGGCGAAAGGGATCTTTGCCGAGAATGGCGAAGCCGAACTCTGGTTCAGTGACGACGCCCGCCGCATCCTGGTGCAGCTGACGACGAAGTTCGCAGGCTTCTCGCTCTCCCTTGCGCTGACAGGCGACCAGCCGGGAGGGTAGCAGGCGCCGACAGGTGGCGGAGAAAGGCCGCGACACGGCGCCACATTCGCGGTCCGCCTATCGCACCGTCGAGGTGCAGCCTTCCCGGCGGAACGGTGAAGCAGACGGCTGAACTGGATCGGGGCCTTTCAGTCGCTCGCCGCGCCGAGCCATTCGCCGGAACGCGGCCGGGATATGCAGCGCACGATTCACACCTGCGCGAGGTCTACGGCCAGCTCACGCCATCGGCGGTGGATGTACCAACGGACGGTCCTTACATCGTCCGGGAGCCAGGTGGGTCGGCGACACCAACTCTGGCACCGACGCCGGAATCAGGCGTCGGTGCTCCGGACACGCGTAGAGAAGACCACTGACGCGGACGTGCCGCTTGGTCGCCCGGAGCGGCGTCAGATTGCGGCGTTGGACGAGCGTGGCGTCGGCGGCGGTCGGAGCGTGGCACGGGCCGCCTCGAGTTGCGCACGAACGGCTGCCGGCCCGGTCCCTCCATCCGTCTCGCGCTGCGCGACGGAGCTGCGGACGTTCAGTGAATCGTACACGTCCTCGGCGAAGCGGGAGTGAGCTGCGGCGAACACGGTGAAGGGCAACTCGTCCATCTCGATGCCGAGTCGCTCGCTCTCTCGAACGAGGGAGCCGACGGCCCCATGTGCTTCGCGAAAGGTCGCTCCGCGACGCACTAGGTAATCGGCGAGATCCGTGGCCATCATCGTGCTCGACAGTGCGGCCGCCATTCGCTCCGTGCGAAACGTGCACTCGGCGAGGGCACCGGCGGTGGCGGGCAGAACGAGCTGCAGGGTGTCGGCTGCGTCGAACAGTACGCGCTTGTCATCCTGCAGATCCTTGTTGTAGCTGGTCGGCAGGCCCTTGAGCGTGGCGAGTAGCGTCACGAGGTTGCCGAGCATGCGCGCTGCCGAGCCACGCGCGAGCTCGAGCGCATCCGGGTTCCGCTTCTGCGGCATCATGCTCGAGCCGCTTGTGTAGCCTTCGCCGAACTGCACGAAACCGAATTCGCTCGATCCGTAGATGATCAGGTCCTCGGCGAGCCGGGAGAGGTGCGTCCCGATCAATGCGGCGGCGAACAGCACTTCGGCGATGAAATCACGGTCGCTGACCGCGTCGATCGAGTTGGGACTGACGGTGTCGAAGCCGAGCGTGCCCTGAAGCAACACGCGCGAGATCGGGTAGGCGCATCCGGCGACTGCACCGGAGCCGAGCGGCAGAACGGCGGCCGAACGCTGTGCGGCCTTGAGTCGCGCCCGGTCGCGCTCGAGGGGCCAGAAGTGCGAGAGCAACCAGTGGGCGCCGGACACCGGGATCGCGCGCTGCAGATGCGTGTACGACGGCATCAGCGCGGTCTCCAATGATTGGGCCTGCTCGAGGATGACTCCCTGCATCGCGCCCACGGCGCCGTCGAGATGCTGGCAGGTGTCCATCGTCCAGAGACGGGTCGCTGTCGCGACCTGGTCATTGCGACTACGCCCGGTATGCAGCTTCGACGCGACATCGCCGATCTCCTCGTGCAGGAGACGATCGATGAGCGTGTGCACGTCCTCGTCGGAAGCCTGGGGTTGCTCACCCGTTGCCAGGCGCGTGCGCACGGCGTCGAGCCCGCGCTCGATCGTTCTGCTCTCCTCGAGGGTGAGCACGTTGGCGCCCCAGAGCGCGACGGCCCATGCCTTGGAAAGACGGATGTCGTACGGCCAGAGTCGGAAATCGACGCCGATCGAGTTGTTGAGCGCGTCGAATTCGGGCGTCGGGCCGGTGCCGAAGCGTCCACCCCACAACTTGTGGGACGGCTTCGCCGTCGGGCGGGTTGTATTGGATGCAGCAGCGTCGACGATCGGCACGTGTCGTCTCGATGGCGTCAAACGACGGCGAGCTCGCCGGCCGGCTCTTCGATCGACGAAGGCGCAACGGCCGCGTGAGTCGCGGCGGCAGCGAGCTCCCGATCCTTGATCGCACGGACGCGCGCCGGCAGCGCGAACAGACGAATGAAGCCCGCCGCATCGCTCTGCTGGTAGACGTCGTCCTCGCCGAAGGTGACGAAACGCTCGTCGTAGAGCGCGTTCGCGCTCTCACGGCCGACCACGGAGAGCGCGCCCTTGAACAGACGGAGGGTGACGGTGCCGGTGATGCGCTCCTGGGTGACGTTGACGAATGCATCGTACGCTTCGCGTTCGGTCGTCCACCACCGTCCCTCGTAAACGAGGTCTGCATAGCGGGGCGCGATGACGTCCTTGGCCGACAATGTCTTGCGGTCGAGCACGAGCTGCTCGAGTTCCGAGTGCGCGGTGTAGAGCAGGGTGCCTCCCGGCGTTTCGTAGACGCCGCGCGACTTCATGCCGACCATTCGATCCTCGACGAGGTCGATGCGTCCCACGCCATGCCGGCCGGCGATCGCGTTGAGCGTGACGACGAGGGCGACGGGATCGAGCGTTGCCCCGTTGACCGAGACCGGGCTGCCCGCCTCAAACCCGATCACGACGTTCTCGGCGCCGTCCGGCGCCTGCGTCGGGTCCGTCGTCAGCATGAACATGTCCGGCTTCGGCGCCGAATTGGGATCCTCCAGATTGCCTCCCTCGTGAGAGAGGTGCCAGAGGTTCGCATCGCGCGAAAAGATCTTCTCCTTCGTCGCCGCGATCGGAATGCCCTTCGCCGTGGCGTAATCGATCGCGTCCTCTCGGCTACGAATGTCCCACTCGCGCCACGGTGCGATGACGGGAAGATCGGGGGCGAGCGTCGCGAACGTCATCTCGAAGCGGACCTGGTCGTTGCCCTTCCCCGTGCAGCCGTGGGCGAGCGCGTCGGCGCCAACCATGCGAGCGATCTCGACCTGTCGCTTGGCGATGAGTGGACGCGCCATCGCCGTGCCGAGGAGGTACTTGCGGTTGTAGACCGCACCGGCGCGGAGCGTCGGGAAAATGAAGTCGCGGACGAACTCCTCCCGGAGATCCTCGATGTAGCACTCCTCGGCGCCTGAGGCCAAGGCCTTCTCGCGAACGCCGCGCAGCTCGTCCGCGCCCTGCCCGATGTCGGCGGCCACACAGATGACGCGCGCGTCATAATGCTCGCGCAGCCAGGGAACGATGATCGAGGTATCGAGACCGCCCGAGTAGGCGAGGACGATGGTGCGCGGCATGGAAGCTCCTGAACGAAGAGTATGCAAGACTATTGCATATTTACTCAGGACCGCTTCTATCGTCAAGGGAGGCAGCGAAGCCGACCGGGCGAACGAGGGGTGTCCTCCAGCCTATCCCTGACCAGCGAGTTCGAGCAAACGGGCAATGAGCGATTGGCGTGCTTCCGCGGATCGGGTGACGATGAGGATAGTGTCGTCCCCGGCAATGGTGCCCAGGACGTCCTCGAACTCCTCCTGGTCGATGGCTTCGGCGATCGGTTGCGCGCCGCTGCGCACCGTATGAAGCACGACCAGCTCGCCCACGCCGTCCACCCTGGAGAAGAGCTGTGGTAACAGAGTGCTCAGCAATGGTTTATCGTCAGTGTCGAAGAGCGACTCCGGCAGGCGGTACCGGCCGCCATCTTCGGTTGGCACGCGGGCGAGGCCGAGGTCACGCAGATCGCGCGACAAGGTCGCCTGGGTGACGTCCATGCCGCGGGCGGTCAGCAACCGTCGGAGCTCCTCCTGGCTGCCTACGACGTGCGACGCAACGAGATTCAGAATCGCCGCTTGGCGTGCGCGCTTTTTCGTCATCGCTCTCCCCGGAGTTCGCGCAGTCTATCGTCGACGACCATTCGCCGAAAGCGCCTATTGACCGACACTGTTTGCATGATTATGCATTACAGCGTGAATACTATTCCCGTGGGGGTCCTCGGGGCCAGTGGCTACGCTGGCCGAGAGCTCTGTGCCTTGCTCGCGCGCCATCCACGCTTCGCCCTAGCCTTCGCCACGGCGAACGAGCAGCGGGGGCAATCCATTCGCCTGGGCGGCGCTCAGGTTTCCTTCGTCGGATCAGACGAGGCGAAGCTGCAGGCGGCCAAGCTGGTGTTCTGCGCGTTGCCGCACGGTACCTCGCTGCCGTGGGTGCGCAAGGCGCTCGACGCCGGTGCAATGGTCGTCGACCTGTCGAGCGACCTCCGTCCCGGGCATGGCGGTCCTCCGGCGCCTTACGGTATGCCGGAGTTGGGTGCGGAGACACGACGGGCGATTCGGGGATCGCAAATGGTCGCGAACCCGGGATGCTATCCGACGTCCATTCTGCCGGCGCTGGCGCCGCTACTCGGTGCGGGCATGATCCGGACGGGCGCGTCGATCGTCGCGAACTCGGCGAGCGGCGTGAGCGGCGCCGGAAATTCACCGAAGCGCGAGTTGCTTTTCGCCGAAGTGGCGGATGACTTCCGCGCCTATGGCGCGGGCAACGCGCACCGCCATCTCATCGAGATGCGTGCGACGATCGAGACCTTCGGCGCCGACGTCGACCTCGTGTTCACCCCTCATCTGCTGCCGGTGGCGCGCGGAATTCTCTCGACGATCACGGTGCCGCTCGTGGACTCGCTCCCCGATCCGGTCGAGTTCTATCGCGACACCTACGCGGATGAGCCGTTCATCGAGATCAGTTCGGCACAGCCGACCCTGCGCGAGGTGGCTCACCGCAACGTCGTCGCGATGACGGCGACGATGGTGGCGGGAGTCCGGCAGCCGACACTGCTCGTCACATCGGCGATCGACAATCTCGTGAAGGGGGCAGCCGGACAAGCGATTCAGAACGCCAATCTGATGTGTGGCCTGGAAGAGTGTCTCGGGCTCTCGGCATGACACGCGTCATCAAGGTCGGGGGCCGCGTACAGCTCGATCATCGCCTGCCCGAGGCGCTCGCCGGCGCGCACCGGGCGGCGCCGGGCTCGCTCGTCGTGGTGCATGGTGGCGGAGACGAGGTCACCACGCTGCAGCGCCTGTACGGGATACAGCCCCGCTTCGAACGCGGGCGGCGCGTGACCAGTGCGCTCGACGTGGAGATCATTCGCATGGCGCTGTCCGGCTCGGCCAACAAGCGACTCGTCTCCGCTCTGAACGACGTTGGCGTTTCAGCGGTCGGGTTGTCGGGGGAGGATGCAGGGCTGCTTCGGGCGACGCCGCTCGATCCGTCGACCTACGGCTTCGTCGGCGTGCCGGCCGCGGTGAACACGACGCTGCTTCGCCTGCTGCTCGACGGGGGACACCTGCCGGTGCTGTCGCCAGTGAGCCGGAGCACCGATGGGCGTGGGGGCGCGACGCTGAACGTGAATGGTGACGATGCCGCAGCATCGATCGCCGTGGCGCTCGGCGCGGAGGAGCTTCTGCTGGTCTCGGACGTCGCCGGCGTGCTGGTGCATGGTGAGCCGGTCGCGACGCTCGAGCCCGACGACGCGCAGCGATGCATCGACGATGGGACGGCAGCGGGAGGAATGGAGGCCAAGCTGCGGGCGGCGCTGGGCGCGCTGGCCGGTGGAGTGGCGCGAGTTCGAATCTCTGACATCGCCGCGATCGAATCCTTCGATCGGGGCACTGTACTTACGCGAGTGGAGAGCGTGTGCGCATGACGGCACCGACGATGACACCGACGATTGGCCAGCCAGCGATCGCCGCGAGAGAGGCGCAACCGGCGAGCGCCGGAACGACGATCCCCTTCGAGAGCGCGATCGTCGGTACGTACAAGCGCGCGCCGGTC
Organism: Gemmatimonadales bacterium; assembly: GCA_044449225.1. Lineage (GTDB taxonomy): Bacteria > Gemmatimonadota > Gemmatimonadetes > Gemmatimonadales > Gemmatimonadaceae > AG11. Next base: position 7,596 of record JBIOHU010000011.1, read on the forward strand.
CAGTTCGTCAGCGGCGCTGGCGTGCAGCTGTTCGATGCCGAGGGGAACGGATATCTCGACTTCGTGAGTGGCATCGCCGTCAACGCGCTGGGCTACGACGACGAGGGGCTCCGGGCGGCGATGCACGCCGCGGCGGACGGGTTGGTGCACACGTCGAACCTCTACAGCACCGCACCAGGGGAGCAATTGGCTTCGGCGCTCGTCGCGAAGTCGTTCGCCGACAAGGTGTTCTTCTGCAATTCGGGGGCGGAGGCGAACGAGGGCGCGTTCAAGTTCGCACGCCGTCGGGCGCGCACGCTCGGCGAGGCGAAGCACGAGATACTCGCGTTGCGCGGCGCCTTTCACGGTCGATTGTTCGGCACCCTGGCTGCCACCGACCGGCCGGCCTACCGCCTCCCCTTCCGCCCGCTGACGCCCGGCGTGTCGATCTTCGAGCGCGATCTCGCCGAGCTGGATGCGGCGTTGAGCGAAGACACGGTCGCGGCACTGATCGTCGAGCCGGTGCAGGGCGAAGGTGGCGTGCGAGTGCTCGACGGGGGCTTCCTTCGCGAGCTGCGGTCGGTCACGAAAGCACGCGGCATCGCGCTCATCCTCGACGAGATCCAGTGTGGACTCGGCCGCACCGGGACGCTGTTCGCGTACGAACAGGCGGGAATCGAACCGGACATGGTGACGTTGGCGAAGCCTCTGGCAGGCGGGCTGCCGATGGGCGCAATCCTCATGACCGAGGAGATCGCGTCAGCAATCAAGCCCGGTGACCACGGCACGACATTCGGCGGCGGCCCGTTCGTGTCGTCGGTGGCGTTGCACGTGCTGGAAAGACTCTCCGATCCCTCGCTGCTGGAGCACGTTCGCGAGGTGGGCGCGTGGTTCGGCGCCGAGCTGAACGAGATTGCTCAGCGTACGAGCCGCATCCGTCAGGTGCGCGGAGTGGGCCTGATGTGGGGAGTGGACGTGATGGGCACAGCGGCGCACGTGGTCGCTGAGGCGTTTGCGCAGGGACTGCTCGTCTGTTCGGCCGGCGACTACACGGTGCGCATGCTGCCGCCACTCGTGGCGACCCAGGGCGAGCTCGCGAGGGGGCTGCAGATCCTCGAAGACGTGCTCTGATGGCGCCCGATCTGCTCGTGCGTCGCGCACGTCCGCAGGACGCAGCGGCGATCTCGCGGCTGAACAACACGTTCGCCGACGAGGGACAGATGCTGAAGCGGTCGCCCGACGTGATCGCGCTGGCGATCGACGATTATCTCGTGGTGCAGAACGGCCCGGGAGCGCTGCTCGCCTGTGGCGCGCTCAAGGAGTACTCGCCGAGCGTGGCGGAGGTGGCGGCGATCGCGGTGTCGCGTGAGGCACACGGTCGTGGATTGGGGAGGGCGATCGTCCGAGCGGTGGAGGATCTGGCGCGGAAGCGGGGGATCCACGATGTCTTCGCACTCACGTTGCAGCCCGAGTTCTTCGCGGCGATCGGCTATCAGCGGGTGGACCGCGCGCGCTATCCGGAGAAGATCCGGCGCGACTGCCTCGGGTGTCTCCGCCGCTTTGCGTGCAACGAGATCTGCCTCGCACGAAATCTCCTCGTGGAGGCGATCGATCGCGCGGCGTGAAAACGATGCCAGTCGCAACGCTGTGGTAGGCTCGGCGTTGTAGATTGTCCGGGGTAGCTGCCAGGGATGGCCCCGTCGGACCACTCGCCTCGCTAGCTCCCCCCACGACCTCGATGCGCCGCCTCCTCTTGTTGTGTTCTAGCGTCCTCGTCCTGCCGTTCTCACTGCGCGCGCAGTACGACAAGGCGGATGCCGATCGTCCACGATTGGTGGTCTTCATCACCGTGGATCAGTTTCGCGCCGACTACCCCGACCGCTGGTCGTCGCAGCTCGGTGGCGGATTGAAACGGCTGGCGACACACGGCGCCTTCTTCACGAACGCCTTTCAGGACCACGGCGTGACGGAAACGGCACCGGGTCATTCCGTTACCATGTCGGGGCGTTTTCCACGGAGCACGGGAATCCTCCGGAACAGCGCCGGCGTCGAGGACCCTCAGGCACCGCTCGTCACGTCGCGCGATCCCGGAGCATCGCCATTCCGCTTTCGCGGCTCGACCCTGATCGACTGGATCCGCAGCCGGGATCCGCGGTCGCGCGCCCTGTCCGTCTCGCGCAAGGATCGCGGGGCGATCCTGCCACTCGGTCGGGCGAAGCAGAACGTCGTCTGGTATGCGACCTCGACGGGCGAGTTCACGACGAGCCGTTATTACGCCGACTCGCTTCCGGACTGGGTCAAGCGGATCAATGCCCGGCAGTTCGCGCAGCGTCACGCGGGCGCGAGCTGGACGCTGCTGCGGAGTTCAGGCGACTACGCAGAGCCGGACAGCGAGCCGCTCGAGAACCGCGGGAGGAACATCACCTTCCCGCACGTTCTCCCTTCAGGCGCCGACAGCGCAGCGGCCGATTTGCCGTACACGCCGTGGATGGACGAGCTCACCGTCGCCACGGCGCTCGAGGGGCTTCAGGCGCTGGGACTCGGTCGCGGGCCGCAGACCGATGTCCTCGCGGTGTCGCTGTCGGCAACGGACTACATCGGGCACCGTTATGGACCGGATTCGCGCGAACAGCATGACAACGTCCTCCGGCTGGATCGGACACTGGGCGTCTTCATCGATTCGCTCTACAAGCTCCGCGATTCGTCGACCATCGTCTTCGCGCTGACGGCAGACCACGGTGTGACCTCCTTTCCGGCATTGACGGCGAGAAGGACTCACCGACCGGCGCCAGCAGCGTACGACCTGCGATCGGCGGCACGGCGGCTCCGCGCGATGCTGCGCGATGCGCGCGTGGATACCACGGCGATCAGGCTCGATGGGCCATTGGTGTACGTCGATCGCGGGGCGTTTCTCGACGCGACGGTGGACGCCGATTCGGTTTTGCGCCGATTCGCCGAGGTGGTGCGCCATGCGCCCGGCATCGCGCGAGTGGATCGCGTTCGCGATCTCTCCCGGGCGGACACCGTGAACGATGTCGTGGCGCGGCGCTGGGTGCACATGATTCCACCCGATTCGCCGGTGGAGTACGTGATCACTCCGGTGGAAGGCTCATACCCCGTCGGTGCCACGATGGCGGAACATGGTCTGCCCTATGATGACGACGCCCACGTGCCGGTAATTCTCTACGGGCCATGGACCAGATCGGGCCGGTACACGCAACATGCCCTCGTCGCGGATCTCGCGCCGACCTTGGCGTTCATCGTCGGTGTGCCGCCGACCGAACGAGTGGATGGCCATGTGCTCGTACGCGCGGTCCAACGGAGCGCTCCGCCCCGGCAATGAAGACACCGCGCCGCGTGCACGGATTGGCAGGCCTTCATCGGGCGTTCGACGAGGTTCGGTTCGGCGCGCCGCGGACCTTGAATCTGCGCCTCACTTTGCCCACGGCCTCGGAGGCCACGGTCCGCGTGGAACGCTGGCTGCGGCAGCATCAGGTTCAACGGTCAGGTGACGTGCTCGTGATCACGGGTCGCGGCAACAAGAGCGTCGATGGCCTGTCCGTCGTCCGGGAAGCCAGTATCCGGGTCTTCCACGAGATGCGCCGAAAGGGCGTCATCGATGGATTCGTCGAGCACACAGCCGGTTCCTTCGTCGTGACGCTGGCATCGATGAAAGCGCTCCTCGATGCAGCACCGCGGAAGCGGGCGCAGACGCCGGCGCCGCTTCCGGCAAGTCCGGCCACGCTCGAAGCGCTGGAGGCGGAGACGCGCCAGTTGCTTCGAGACCTGGCGGAACGATCGCTCGATGCGCTCGGAGTGCGGGACCGCCCGCGATTCCTGGAGAACGAGATGCTCAGACTCTTCGGCTCACTGGGGGCGACGGTGGCCGAGGGGTCGGATCGGGAGGCGGATCTCCAGATCGCCATCCGGTCGGCAATGAGCGACTACGACTAGATGGGCAACTATCTCCAGTTCGCCCTCATCACCTTCACCTCGGTCCTCTTCATCGTGGATCCGATCGCGGTGGTGCCGACGTACCTCGTGATCACGCAGGGCCAGACCACCGCCCAGCGGCGAGTGACGGCGCGTCGGGCGTGCGTGGCGGCAGCGGTGCTCCTGGTGACCTTCGCCGCTGCCGGTCGCGGGATCTTCGGCGTGTTCGGGATCACGATGCCGGCCTTCCGAATCGCCGGGGGATTGATCCTCTGGCTGGTGGCGATGGACATGCTGCACGGAAACCGCTCGACGCAGGAAGGCGCGGCCGAAATAACGGAGGGCCGCGCGAAGGAGGACGTGGCGCTCACCCCGCTGGCGATGCCCATGCTGGCGGGTCCCGGAGCGATCTCCACCGTCATGGTGCTGTCCGGCCAGGCGCGCACGACGCCGCAGACCATCGCCGTCTATGGGTCGATCCTGTTGACGATCGTGATCTCCTGGCTCACCCTGCGGGTCGGGGAGCGGTTGGTCATGAGGATGGGACAGACCGGGATCCGCGTGATGACCCGAATCATGGGTCTGCTCCTCGCCGCCATCGCGGTCCAATTCGTGATTACGGGAGTCCGCGAGGCAATGGCGGGCTAGCGACGAGCGCTGGTTTCGCCGGTCTCCGGATCCACCGCACTCCTGTGCCGGGGCCGCGCTCGGCACCGCGACGCGTTCCCGCCGCCGAGGCACACGCCGATGACTGACGAAACCCCCATGTCGACGAGCATTGCAGCGAGCCCGGCGGCGGGACCTGTGCCGCTGCAGCATCGTCAGGTGCTCGTGGTGTTCAGCGGGCTGCTACTCGTCCTGCTCCTGGCGGCGCTGGATTCGACGATCGTGTCCACCGCGCTGCCGACGATCGTGAGCGAGCTCGGTGGCCTGGAGCATCTGGCCTGGGTGGTGACCGGCTATCTGCTCGCACAGACGATCGTCACACCGGTCTATGGCAAGCTGGGGGACCTCTACGGCCGGAAGATGGTGCTGCAGTCGGCGATCGTGCTCTTTCTGGTCGGATCGGTCCTCTGCGGCATGAGCCGGAACATGACGCAGCTCATCCTGTTTCGCGGCATCCAGGGATTGGGCGGCGGCGGGCTGAACGTCACGACCCAGGCGGTCGTTGGCGACATCGTCGCCCCGCGCGAACGCGGACGGTACCAGGGAATCTTCGGGGCGGTGTTCGGACTGGCGAGCATCGCCGGTCCGCTGCTGGGCGGCTACTTCACGACCCATCTGTCCTGGCGGTGGATCTTCTACGTGAACGTCCCACTGGGCATCATCGCGCTCGTCGTGCTCGCGGTGACCCTGCCGCCACAGTCGCTCCGCCGCTCGCACGCGATCGACTACGCCGGGGCGGCGCTTCTCGCCGTGGCCCTGAGCGGCACGACACTGGTCGCCGATCTGGGGGGCACCGCCTATGCCTGGTCGTCCTCGCTCGTCGTCGGATTGATCGCGACCACGGTCATCGCGCTCGCGGCCTTTGCATTCGTCGAGTCACGCGCAAAGGAGCCAGTGCTGCCGCCACATCTGTTTGCGCAACGCACCTTCAGCATCACCTCCCTCATCGGCCTCATCGTCGGCTTCGCGCTCTTCGGGTCCGTGACGTACCTGCCGGTGTATCTGCAGCTCGTGAAGGGGGAGAGTCCTACGCGATCCGGACTACAGCTGTTGCCGATGATGGGTGGCATGCTCGTCACGTCGATCGTGTCCGGACAGTTGATCAGCCGCACCGGGCGATACAAGCTCTATCCTCTCCTCGGCACTGCCACGATGAGTGTCGGACTCTTCCTGCTGTCTCGGCTGACGCCCACGAGCAGCACTCTCATGGCGTCGGCGGACATGTTGCTACTTGGCCTGGGACTCGGCCTCGTCATGCAGGTGCTGGTGATCGCGGTACAGAACTCGGTGGAGTATCGCGACCTCGGCGTCGCGACGTCGGGGACGACGTTGTTCCGCCTCATTGGGGGATCGCTCGGGACCGCGGTGCTCGGAGCAATCTTCGCGAGCCGACTCGCGGGAAATCTGGCCAGGCTCATGCCCGCTGGTGCTGGCACCGCGACGGGAGGAGGAATGAGCGAAGCGTCACTGGCGAGAATGCCGGATGCCGCCAGGGCGTCGTACCTGCAGGCATTCACGCTGTCGCTCAACACGGTGTTTCTCGTCGCGACGGTCATCTGCGCCATCGGCTTCCTTCTCGCCTGGATGGTGCCCGAGCGACCGCTTCGGGAGACCATCGCCGTTTCGGCGGGCGACGCCGGAACCGACAGTGGCGGCGCCTTCGGGCGGCCTCTCGATGTGAAGGTCGCCGAGAGCCAACTGCTGGATGCGTTCGCGACCCTCGCCGATCGCCAGGTGCAGCGCGGACATATCCAGCGGGTGATCGACCGCGCCGGCGAGTCGCTCAGTCCTCTTGCCGCCTGGCTGCTCGTTCGGCTCGAGCGGGACCCGGCGGCCGATCCCACGGAGCTGGCGCATGCGCACCGCATTCCTGTCGGGCGGATCCGGACGGGAATCGACGAATTGTTCGACCGGCAGTTGATCGTGCGGCCGGTTGGAGCCGACCCGGAGCATCGAATCGGCCGGTTGACCCCGGCAGGCTGCGCAGTGCTCGAGCGACTGGTCGCTTCGAGGCGGGCGCATCTCACCGATCTTGTGGCCGAATGGGAGGCAAGTGAGCGACCGGATCCCGGCCTGTATCTCCGCAAGGCGGTGGCGGACCTGATCGCCGACGTTCGGCAGCCGACCTGAAGAGTCGCGCCGCGAATTGCTCCGGAACAGAAGCGGGAATTCGCGTTGGTGACCCAGGTTACGGCGCCAGCGCCTTCACGGGCGCTTTCTCAGGTCGTTCATGTGGCCGGCAGCGATGTTGCGCCACGCCATGTCGGCGGAGATCGTCCGCCGGCATGACGTCATGTCACTCCGCAGCCGAGTCGTCGATGCAGCAGATTGTCGAAGCTCCTACGCCGCATGCCCTTGCCGACCTCGTGGCGCGCTGCGACCAGATCAATCGATACGAAACCCAGCTCACGGCCGCCGAGGAGGCGCGCATCGCCGCGCTCGCATCGGGGATTCTCGTCATGCGACGTGTGCTCGACCTCCAGCTCGTGGACCCAGGAAAGCTCCCGGTACACCAGGGCCGCATCGAACACTGGTCGCTCACCGGAGGACCGTTGAAGGAGGCCGAGACTCCGGCGGTTCATGCGTTGCGCGGAGCGCTCGCGCTGGACGAGCACGAGCAGCTCAAGGTGCTCTCGCAACGGAAATGGGGTGGCCAATGGGGATCGGTGGCACTCTGGCGCAACGGGGTGCTGGGGGTCTCGTCGGCGAACATGATGGAGTACCTCGCACGGCTGACCGCCATGGCGCAGCGGCGTGCACCCGACGCTGCAAGGGCATTGCTGGCGCGAAGCGAGGCCGTGACGGCCGCTCACGATCTCCTGGCGGCCGGACCTCGTATGCGCGGCGCATGACACACGCGCCGGCACGGGACTTCGCGTCCCGTGCCGGCGTGGCGCGTTTCAGTGCTCGCGAGGGGGGCGCCGACGCCGCGTCGCGGCGACCAGCAGGGCCACCAGCCCCGTGCCGAACAGGCCGAGCGTGCCCGGCTCAGGTACCGCCGAGAGGCTTCCGAAGAGACCGTGTTGCTCGTCGTCGATGCCGGCGGTGAAATAGAGCACGTCGGAATGGAAGCCGGCGCCGGCATTGCCGAACGCGAGCCCCCACAAGCCGTCGTTGACGATCGGGGCGCCAGCGAGATCGTTCAGTTGACCGTCGAGTGCGCCGGTGTTGATGTCGAAAGCGTGAATGGTGCCGTCGCCGAAGTTGCCGATGAGCAGATCGCCACCGAACGCGCCGAATCCGAGGGGCGCCATCGCGAGTCCCCACGGCGAATCGAGCACGCCGTCCGAGGCGAGACGTCGCAGCAATGTCCCGTTGACGTCATACACGTCGACGAAGCCGTGACCCGGTCCGGCGACGTCGTCGCCCGTGGTCGGATTCTTCAGCGCATACGTCACGATGAGCGAACCACCGATGTTCTGCACGTTGAAAGGCGCATAGCCGGCAGGGAGCGACGGATCGACGAAACCGCCAGATGTCGTGACCGGCGCGAAGCTCCCATCGAAGACGTCGATGTGGCCGCTGCCGAAGTTGGCGCCGAACAGCCGGGCGCTCGTGCCGCTCCCGGCGATCGCGAGCCCCTTGTACGAGGCGCCCGATGTCGAGCCGTCGAACATCGTGATCGCGGTCGTGCCGGCCGCTCCATTCCAGCCCGAGATCGTGCCCGACTCGCTGGCGAAGATGAAGGATGCGTTCGTCCCGTTCGACAGCGCAAAGCTGCCGGTGTTGTTGAAGACCTGGCCCGTCGGCACCCCTGCCCCCCCTCCGGCCGGTCCTGGAATGCTCACGACCAGACCCTGCTTGATTCCGTTGCCGTTGTAGAGGGTGGCGACCCCCGTTCCGTTGTCGGAGACCCAGAAGGGGCTCGCGGCGCCGAAGGAAATTCCCCACGGATTCTGGAGCTGGGGGTCGAGATGGACGGCGAGGCCCGGAACGTCCGACACGAGATTCGTCTGGGCGAATCGATCCTGTGCCGCCGCCCGGCTCGCGGCGACGGTGAGGGTCAGTAGAACCGCTGTTCTGACGCACATAACGTGGCCGGCGCGTGCGAAATCGGTGCGCATCATGTATCGACCCCCATGGGCGGGCGACGGATGACAGTGCGAGACGGCACGATGTCGTCTCTGCGTTTGCACTGGCTCGTCGTCCGCCAGCAGTGAACGGGCTGGCGTGACAGCGAGGGTAGAACGGCCGCAAAGCACAGGCCACGGAAGGCGCCGCGCCGCGAGCGTCGACGTCGCTGAAAAACATCCCCCTCACGCGATGAGCGAACGCGATTCAGATTGAGCGGGTGTCAGTTGCGAGAGCTTCGTCGCCCGCCGTCCCACCCGCTGCCCAACCGCCCGGTCATGCCACTGTTGCCGCCCTCCCGCCCGACTCTTCGATTCCTCCTCGCCGTCCTGCTGCTCGTCGCTCCGGCGATCGGGGCGCAGCAGAGCACGACTCTCCTTCCAGGCTTCACGGCTGCTGCCGCCGGCGCCGAGCGCACGCTCGAAGCCGATGCCATCGCACGTCCCGATGCGGCGCGGGCGCGCGAGCACTCCCGCGTCCTCTCGGCCCGCACTCACGTGGCGGGCACGCCGGAGCAGGAGCGGACGCGCGATTACGTGATCGCCCAGATGAAGGCGATGGGTCTGGAGACCGAGGTCCGGCGCTATGACGTGTTCATGCCATATCCCACCGCCGTGCAGCTCTGGCGCGTGGCGCCGGACGGGAAGGAGCTCACCCTGCCGGAGCCGCCGGTCGCCGGCGACCCGGAATCGAAGCTCGCGCAGTATCCCACGGTGAATGGGTACAGCGGAACCGGTGACGTCACTGCCGAAATCGTTTACGTGAATTACGGGCTGATCGAGGATTATGCCCAGCTCGATTCGCTCGGCCTCTCCGTGCGGGGCAGGATCGTCGTGGCGCGCTACGGGCGCTCGTACCGTGGCATCAAGGCACGAGAGGCGGAGAAGCACGGGGCAGTCGCGCTGCTCATCTACAGCGATCCACAGGACGATGGTTACGCGCGTGGCGACGTCTATCCGGCGGGTCCGATGCGAAATCGGAATGGCGTGCAGCGCGGCAGCGTCTACAACGGTGCTGGCGACCCGGCCACGCCGGGATACGCGGCGACGCAGGGCGTACCGAGATTGAGCGAGGATCGGATGGACATCCCGCACATTCCGGTGGTGCCCATCTCCTACGGCAACGCCGGCGAGCTGCTCGAGGGGCTGCGTGGACACGAGATTCCGCAGAGCTGGCAGGGCGGTCTCCCCTTCCGCTATCACGTGGGACCAGGTCCGGTGCGGGCTCGCGTTCGCGTCGCGGACGACCGCGCTACCCATGGAACGAAAGCGATCTTCGATACCTTCGGCATCGTGCGCGGCAGCGAGTTCCCCGACGAGCTCGTGATCGTGGGAGGACATCGCGACGCGTGGGGCCCGGGCGCCGCCGACAACGTCAGCGGCACGGTCAGCGTCCTCGAGGCCGCACGCGCGGTTGCCGAAGCGGTGAAAGCCGGCCATTCCCCGAAGCGCACGATCGTGTTCGCGACCTGGGATGCCGAAGAGTGGGGACTGCTTGGATCGACGGAGTACGTCGAGGACGACTCGCTGCGCCTGATGCGCGGCGGCGTGGCGTACTTCAACCAGGACGTCGCGGCGCAGGGCGTCCGCTTCAGCGGTGGCGGATCTCCTTCGCTGCGCGCGACGCTGCGTGACATAGCCCGCGAAGTGCCCGATCCGGATGGCAAAGGCAGCGTGTACGCGGAGTGGCGGCGCGCATCCGCGGTGGCCGATACCGCCGAGCCGTCGATGGGCGATCCGGGAGGAGGGTCGGATTTCGCCGGGTTCTACAACCATCTCGGCATGCCGATCGCCGAGTGGGGATTCGGCGGTCCTGGCGGCGTGTATCACTCGCAATACGACGACTTCACCTGGATGTCGAAGTTCGGCGATCCAGGGTTCGCGTACCATGCAGCCGCGGCCCGGATCGCGGCGGGGATGGTCCTTCGTCTCGCCAACGCGGAGATCCTGCCCTACGACTACGTCGAGTTCGCGCAGACGATGCAGCGGTACCTGCCGGCGATCGACCGCGCGCTCGCGAGCAGGAAGTGGAGCGGCTCGACGAGTGACCTGCGTGCCGCGATCACGGGGATGGAGCGGGAGGCCAGTGCTTTCGCTGCGGCTCGTGACCGGACACTCGCGGCCGGCGCGCCGACCCGCGACCGGCAACTCGCGGTGAACGGCGCGTTGCTGGGTGTGGAGCGCGCGCTCGCGCGCCCTGAGGGACTGCGCACACGCCCCTGGTACCGCAACCTCATCTATGTGGCCGACGAGAACAATGGCTACGCCAACATGGTATTTCCGTCCGTCAACGAGGCGATCCGCGCCGGTGACGAAGGGCTCACCAGGTCGGAGCTTGCCGACCTCGCGCAGCGCTTCCAGGCGGCGACACGAGCTCTCTCCGTCGCCCGGGCCGCGCTACCCTAGCGCAGCAGGACGGACGTCGTTGTCCGTCCTGCTGCGGCTGAGCCCGCGCACCAACCCGCCGGCCCGCCTATTGCGCTCCCGCCAGGCTGATGCGAGACGGGAGACGACCGGTGGCGCAGAGAGACGAAGTGGCCGGCGCGACGATTGCGCGTCTGTCCAATACCGAGCGACTGGCGCTCGAGGGCTACGCGGCCCGCGCGACGTGGCCGTCCGGCTTCCAGATCTACGAACGCGGCGCGAGCGCCGACGGCGTCTTCGTCGTCGTGCGCGGGCGCGTCGTGCTCAGGAGCCGCGTACGTGCCGGACGTGGATTCGTGCCGTGGGTGGCGACGCCGGGCGAGACCTTCGGCGCCGAAGGCCTCTCACCCAGTGGCGTGTATGCGACCGATGCGCGCGCCGACGACGAAACCGAAACGCTCTTTCTCAGCAACGGCAAGCTGCGCGCATTCATTCGCGAACAGCCGGCGCACGCGCTCGCCGTCGTCGGACAAGTGATGGCCGAGCGCACCGCACTCCTGGAGAAGCTGCGCGAGCTCACGACCCTCTCCGTCGAACAGCGGTTGGTCGCTGCGTTGCGGCGCATGGCGTCGCACGACAGCTTCACGTGCAGCGATGGCCGGATCGAGCTGTGCAGCGCGCGCTATCGCCTGCTCTGCGAGCTCGTCGGGGCGACGCGGGAATCGGTGTCGCTCGTGCTGGGACGTCTCACCGGCGAGGGGCTGGTCGAACGGGTGGGCAGCACGCTATACGTGATGCCTTCGTCCCGCCTGTTCGAGCGCCTCGATGACTCCGGCGACGATGGCCTGCTGGTGACCAGCCTGGCCGACGTCGCGACGACCACGAGCGCCCTGCAGTAGGACGGGCTACTCGCGGGCTTATATTCTCGGCTCCGCCCGCGAGCCTCCATGCCGACTCCGCCAGACCGCACGACGATCCACCATCGCGCCGCATGTTGATGACCGGCGCCCTGCTCCTGCTGGTGGCGGTGGCTGCCGCGTGGCGAGTGTCGACGGGCCGACGCATCGAGCGCGTCTATCGCGGAGAGACCAGCCGGGACGCGAATGGTGTGGTCGTCGGTGCCGCGTCGTTCACGCTCGCTGGCTCGAACGGGAGCGCGATCCTCCTCCTCCATGGTTCGGGCGACACGCCGCAGACGCTGCGCTTCGTCGCCGAGCGACTCAACGCGGCCGGTTACACCGTGCACGCACCGTTGCTGCCCGGTCACGGCCGGAGCCCGCGCGACTTCGCGCGGGTGAGCGCGGCATCGTACCTGACCGCGGCGCGACACGCACTCGATACGCTGCGCAGCCAGTCGGCATGGATCGGCGTCGGCGGCCTGTCGATGGGTGGCGCGCTCGCGACACAACTGGCCGCGGAGTCGCACGACGTTCGGGCGCTCGTGCTGCTCGCCCCCTACTTCATCCCTCCACCGGTCGTCACGTGGGCCGCGCGCACCGCGCCGCTCTGGGCGATCGTGCAGCCCCACCTTCCGGCGCGGGGCGAGCTCTCCGTGCATGATCCCGTCGCGCGCGATGCCAGCTATGCGTACGGCATCTTCCCTCCACGCGCCCTACGCGCGTTGGTCGCGACTGCCGCCCTTGGCCGCGCGGCGCTGTCCCGCGTCACCGTCCCGACGCTGGTGATCAACTCCCGGGAGGACAATCGCATCCCGATGGCGGTGGCGACACGCTCGCTCGCGGTGCTGCATGCACCCTCCGAGCGGCATTGGGTGAGTGGGTGCGGTCATGTGATCACCGTGGACTACTGCAAGGAGACGGTGGCCGAATTGATTCTGACGTTCCTCGCGCGCCTCGTCCAGTGACGAGGCGCGCGAGAAAGGTCGGCTCGCGTCAGCTCGAGACGCGATCGACGAGGTTCTCGCCGAGCTCCTTCACCGCCTCGTAGCCGGAGACGACCGCATTCTGTGCCTGCTCGACCACGCCGCTCGCCACACGCTTCACGCGTGCGGTCGGGCCCGTCCGCTTCGTCGCGCTGCGCTTGGCCGGACGCTTCTTCGCCACCGCGCGCTTCTTGATCGCCGGGCCGCGCTTCGCCGTGCTCTTCCTTGCCCCACGCTTGGCCGTGCTCTTCTTCGCCCCGCGCTTCACCGCGCTCTTCTTCGTCCCGCCGCGCTTGGCGGCTGAACGCTTCTTCGCCCCTGCGCGCTTCTTGATCGCCGGCCCGCGACGTCGCGCGCTCTTCTTGCCTGCGCTCCGCTTCATGCCGCGGCCCTTCTTCTTCGTTGCCATCGCTGCGTCTCCTCCGCCGAATAGTGGCCATCGGTGCTGCGCGAATCGTGCATCCCCTTCCCGGGGTTCGAGCGAATCGACCAGCCCGGGACAAGGGCAAAACATGGCGCCGCGCGACGATATCGGCCAGCATGACGTCCTGGCCGGCTTGCCCGAACTCGCCCCACTCTGCACCATTCGGTCATGCCGCCGCTGAACCTCGGCCAGCTCGCCATCGGCGAGCGCGTCCAGCACGAGCTCCTCGTCGTCGACCGGGTCGAGAAGACCCACGGCAACGGGGACCCGTTCGTGATCCTGAAGCTGGGAAATTCCTCCGGGCAGATCGACGTCGCGCCAATCTGGTCCAGCCAGCGCGACTGGGCCGACGGGGCAGATCGCGGCCGCGTCGTCCAGGCGATCGGCCAGGTGGGCGTGTATGCCAAGACGGGCAAGCGCCAGATCCAGCTGAGCGGACCCCTCCGGGTGCTGCCCACCGAACAGGTGGACCTGCACGCCTTTCTTCCGCGCATCCCCGGCGAGACGACCAAACTCTGGGACTGGGTCGACAAACGTCGGGCCGAGATCACGACGGTACCTCTGCGCCGCGTCGTGGATCTCTTCTTCGCCGACGACAACTTCCGCCTCCGGTTCGAGCTGACGCCGGGGTCGGTGAACGGCCACCATGCCCGGCTCGGTGGGCTGCTCCTCCACGTCTTCGAGGTGACGTCGATCGCCCGACAGACGGCGCGCACCATGGGGGCGAACGTGGATCTCGTCGTGGCCGGCGCTCTGCTGCACGACGTCGGCAAGGTGGAAGCATACGGAATCGATGGGGGCCAGTTCGCCGCAACGCCCTGCGGCCTCCTGCTCGGCCATGTCGTGCTGGGCTGCCTGATGCTCGAGCGGCGACTGGCCATGCTCGGCGCGCCGGTATGCACCGACGGACAGCTTCTCGATCTCCAGCACATGATCCTCTCGCACCATGGCTCGCTGGAGTTCGGAAGTCCCGTGCAGCCGATGACCACCGAAGCCGAGATCGTGCACTGGGCGGACGAGGCGAGCGCGAAGGCGAACGACATGATGGAGTCGCTGGAGGAGGCCGAATCATTCTCCTCCGGACGCCAGTTCTCCGACAAGCGCCCCTGGCGAGTCGGCCGCCGCATCTGGCGGCGGCCGGATGGTACGTGGGGCGACGCGGACTGAGGCGACGGGCAGGACCCGTCGCCGACCGTCTCACCGCTCGCGATCAGGGCCAGGGTCGCTTCTTCGAGTAGGGCTTGCCGAACACCGCCGCGAGCGCCTCTCGCGGATCCTTCGCTCGCACCACGACATCGAGCGAGTCGCCGAGCACGAGCACACGCGACCAGTCGCGATATCTCGCGTACGAGTGGAAGAAACCGCTCGGCCCGGGGCGGGTGACACGCCCGAGCAGAATGTCGGGGAGAAAGAGATACGTATAGAGGTAGAAGGCGTTCAGGGTGCGGAGCGGCGGCAGATCACTCTCGACGACGCCGCGCGGCAGCGATCCGTGCTTCCCCCATTGCACGTCGATCGCCGGGGTGCCGTGCCCGCGCCAGTCGGTATGCAGGATCTTGCCGTGCCAATAGGTCCAGATGTCCGTCGGCGCGCCTGACGGATCGTAGCCCACCCAGACGACCTCCTCGTCGGTCGGCACCGTGAAGGGTATCCACGATCCGTCGACGTCATCGTGCCAGAGCAGATGATAGGCGATGATCGGCCGCGTGGGATGCAGCACGGCGACGGCGCGGTCGAGAGGGAACCACTCGTCCTTCTGGAGGTACAGAAGAGGTGCGAGTCTCCTCGCGAGGGTCGCGCCGCTGTCCGTCGGAACGAGAGCCCCGGGGACCGCGACAGGCCTTGGCGGTATGTGCGGGTGTGGACCACACCCGCACGCCAAACCGAGGCCGAATAGGGCAACAGATCGCAGTTTAGGTCGCAAGACGATGCCCCACTGTGCTTTAGGCTCTTTGGTGGTTACTATTCATCAGGGCGGCCCGGCGCCAGATCACCGGGTTCGTGCGAAACACATCCTGGAGGGCCAATGCGCAAGCCGCGCCCGGCTACGTATAACCCAGTGCAAGCGCTCCATCTGATCGCGAACGACCGGAACGGCTCACCCCTGAGCTGTCCATCCTGCTCTGGGCAGATCGAACGAACGCCTGATGATTTCCCGCCTCCGCCACGCTCGCAGGTCACCCTGCAGTGCCGTGAGTGCGGACGCCTCGCCCGCTACATTGCTGGCGCAGCCTGACGGCGGACGAAAACGGAACATCCTGCGCGAAACGGGGCCGAGACTGGTCCCGTTTTGCGTACCGGCACCCTCCGGACAGCGCCACAAGTCCCCATGTGCACAAAACTTGCCCGATTGCGGAGCTACGTCCCGCTCCGAACGTCGAACACCGGCGTGACGGGGCATCACACGGATCACGCGGGGCGAGTGGCGGCGGCGATTGGCGGTCCCCTCCCTCGAACGCGGGATCAGGCAACAGCTCTGGTAAGAGGTACGGTTCATGGCTCGCATCAACGGCACGGTGAAGTGGTTCAACGACGCGAAAGGCTTCGGCTTCATTTCGCGGGAAGGCGGCCCCGACGTCTTCGTTCACTTCAGCGCCATCCAGGGGAACGGGTTCAAGTCACTGGCGGAAGGCGACAAGGTCGAGTTCGAGATCGTCCAGGGACAGAAGGGCCCGCAAGCGGCGGACGTGACCAAGATCAGCTGACCCCGCACGGACCGACTCGAACGCCCCGGAGACCGCAGCTCCGGGGCGTTCGGATTTTCGGCGATCGGCGTGTCGCGCGGCCGCATCCGCACTCGCGACGAGGGCACTCGTTTTGCCCCCCTGGCGCTCGTGTCGACCCCTCGCGCGAGCCTTCCGGAACCGATGTACGCCACGCTTGGCCACGACCTGCCCGCCAGCGCCGGTTGGATCTTCGAGCCCAAATACGACGGCATGCGCGTGCTGGTCGACGCGTCGGCGCGGCGTGTCCGGGTGGTGACTCGCAACGGCAAGGAGAAGAGCACACAGTTTCCCGAGATCGTTCTCGGCGTGCGCGAGCTGGCGCGCCGGGCCGGCCGGAGCGTGCTCCTCGACGGTGAGATCGTCGCGCGCCGACGGCGCGCCGCTGCTGACACGCTCGCGGCGAGCGAGTTCCAGCAACTGCAGGCGCGGATGCATCTGCGCGATCCGGACGAGATTGTCCGTCTCGCCGTCGAGGCGCCAGCGACTCTCGTCGCGTTCGACCTGCTGCGCGACGGACGCCGGACGCTCACCGCCCTTCCGTGGAGCGAACGCCGCGAGCGGCTCGACGCCCTCTTCACCGACGCCGTTGATCCGGTCGACGCCTCGGTGCGTCTGAGCGAGACCTCCACCCGTGGCGCGACGATGCTTGCCCGCGCCCGACGTGCCGGGTGGGAAGGGATCATCGCGAAGCGCACGGGGGCGACCTACCAGCCGGGCGCGCGATCCGGCGACTGGCTCAAGCTCAAGCTGCAGTTCAGGGCGGAGTTCGTCGTCGGCGGCTTCACCGATCCGCGCAAGGCGAGACCCTACTTCGGCGCACTGCTGCTCGGTGCGTACGACATCCGGGGCGACTTCGTGTACGTCGGCCACACGGGCGGCGGCTTCACGCACGAAGCGCTTGCCGCGATGCATGGCCGCCTGACGCGCATCGAGCGACGGACGTCGCCGTTCGCGAAGCCGCCGCGAACGAACGAGCGCGCGCACTGGGTGGCGCCGAAGATCGTCGTCGAGGTGAAGTTCGCCGAGTGGACGTCGGACCGGTTGCTGCGGCAGCCGATCTTTCTCGGCACGCGCGACGACAAGGCCGCCCGCGACGTGACGATCGAGGGAGTCAGTCTGCAGCGATGGAAAGCCGGGGAACTCACGAATGACGCCGCGTAGAGCTCCACGCGTGCCGGCCGCCCCGATCGAGGCACAGCTCGAGGGGATCGAGCGCGGCGGCGGCGAGGGAGAGGTCCAGCTCGGCCGCGGTGCGACCCTTCATGTCTCGAGCCTCGGCAAGGTGTACTTTCCCGACGTCGGGGTGACGAAGGGCGCGTTGATGCGATACTACGCGCGGATCGCGCCGGTGCTGCTGCCCCATCTCGAGGGGCGACCACTGGTGCTCAAGCGATATCCGGAGGGGGTCGGAGGGCAGATGTTCTTCCAGCAGGATGCGGGTGCCCACGTGCCGGACGTCGTCAGCGTGCAGGCGCTGCAGACCGAGGAGAAGGGAAAGCGGATGCGGATCATCGGCGGCGATCTGGCCACGCTGCTCTACACCGTGCAGCTCGGCGCGATCGAGGTGCATCCGTGGCTCTCGCGCGTCGACGAGATCGAGTCGCCGGACCGGTGCCTGATCGACCTCGACCCGGGCGACGACGTTGAGTTCACGAGCGTCGTCGCGCTCGCTCGCGAGGTCGTTCGCGTCGTGGAGGAATGCGGACTCACGGCGGCGGTCAAGACATCCGGCTCGACGGGGATACACATCGTGATTCCGCTGCCCGCCCACACGACCTACGCAGCGTCGGTGCTACTGGCGACGCGGATCGCCGAGCTCACGGCAATGCTGCGTCCCGAGCGCGCGACGGTGGCGCGCTCGATCCGTGATCGCCCTGCCGGCACGATCTACGTGGATGCGCTGCAGAACGCGCGCGGCAAGAGCGCGGCAAGCGCCTACAGCGTCCGCGCCAGGTCGGGCGCTCCGGTGTCGGCGCCGCTGCGGCCGGCTGAGCTCACCGGTCGGCTGCGGATGAGCGCGTTCACGACGCGCACGATGCCGGCACGAATCGAGCAGATGGGGGATATCTGGCGTAGTGCGCTGAGAGCGCGACCGACGGCACGAGCGCTCGAGCGAGCGATGCGAATGCTGGATGAGGCGCTCGAGCGGCCGCCGACCATGAAGCGCGGCACGGCGAAGCGCGGCACGGCGAAACGAGGAAGCGCAGGAGGACGGAATGCTGGATCAGGAGTCGCAAGACGTCGCGCCGGCCGAGCGAGCGACGCGGATAAGTGAGGCGTTGTACACGCGCCCGATGCCTGGTGGCGGATACGTCCGGGTGGAGCTGGTGATCAGTGACCGCGGCGCGGCGAACGAACGGCGGTGCGGCCGCGTGGTGATCGAGCAACGGGCGGCGCGCCGCGGCGAGGGAGCGCCGATCGTCGTGGAGGAGCTGGAGGGAGACGACGAGAACGAAGTGCTCGAGCAGCTCTTCCGGATTGCCCGGGACAATGCGGCGATCGCGCGGCGGGTCCTGCGCCGCCGATCCGGGGTGCCGCGAGCCGATTAGGGCGTCAGCGGCCGGTGGCGCGCAGGGGCATCTCGATCTGGCGGCTCGGCGCGGTCTGATCGAGGCTGGAGGACTCGGCACTCTCGCCGCTGGTCGCGGCAGGGCGCGCGCCGAGCAGATGAAGAGTCTGATGGTAGAAGTGGAGCGTCTGGACGGGGGCGCGGAAGCTCTCAGGGCCGGCGCGCGCGATGGCGTAGCCCTCTTCGCGCACCCGGCGCGGCAGGGCACGCGCCAGCGGATGCCGCAGAAGGCGTCGGATCTCCGTTCCGTTTCGCGCGAGCAGTGCCGCGCAGAGGCCATCCAGGTAGTCGAGCACGATCGGTCCGGGGACTGGACGTTAGAAACATATTGCGACTAATGTGCCAGACGCAAGACGGCGATGCCCCGTTGGCGCGCCGACGGTCCCCGCCCGACCGGAGGGGGCCCGTCTACTCCGTGAAGAGGTCGAATCGCACGCCCCGCCGGACACCTCGGCGTTTCTTCGGGGCGAAGCGGAAGAGCTGGGCCGGCCGACCGCGCCCCTCGCTGCGCCACTCATCGGTGGGCTCCACGAGATAGCTCGCCTGGAGGGCGCGGCGGAAGCTCGCCTTGTGGAGGCGGCGACCAAGCAGAAGCTCGTAGACGCCCTGCAGGTCGCTCAGGGTGAAAGTCAGTGGGAGCAGGCGGAAGGCGAGCGGCGATTGGTCCACCCGCTGCCGGACGACGGCGGCGGCCCGCTCGACGATGGCGCGATGGCGAGGCGCGAGTGGAGGGAGGGCGGAGAGCGCGAACCATTCCGCATCGGCGGAGGGGTTGCCGGCCGGCATCGGAGACAGCGCCACGATGCCGACCGAGACGTCGGCGTCGCCCGGGTGGCGCCTGCCGTCGCTCACCGCACCGACCTGCTCGAAGAAGGTCGGCGTGATGCCCAGAACGGTGTGGGCGATGCGAGCCGCGGCGTCCTCCAGGCTCTCGTCGGCCTGGGGCGCGTCCCACGGCAGAGACCAGCGCTCCCGCGCCCCGCTCGGCGCCCGTACGAGCAGCAGCATGAGTGAGTCATCGCGCGGGGAGAGCACCACGACGTCCACGGCGAGCGTCGTCCGGCGGACGGCTGGCTTCATCGGGGTGGCAGAGCGCTCGCGCATGACGCGCGAATTAGTAACAACTCGTCACTAATGTCAAGAGCGCATTCCGCCGCGGGCGGCCAATATGGTAACACTCTGTTTCGAAATCGCCTGTCCGCGTGGATGGGATATACGGATTCCCGCCGACCGCGTCAACGGACGACATGCCCGATGTCGGCGCCGCGATCCATGCCGACGAACGCGCAAAAAAACGGCCGGTTGATTCGGACCAGCGAGCTGGTCGATCGTCCGGCCGCCGGAAGTCGCGACTGGCGCGGCGCTTACGGAGTGATGATCGCCGCCGGCGGAAGCGCATCCCGCCGCAACCCCGCTCCGTAACCAGCGACTGACGGAATGGTGATCGGAAGCTGGCCGCTGATCGGAGCGAGGCCGAGCACGGCCCGCGCTGCGGCGCGCTGCGACACCGGCAGACTGCCCCAGGCAATCAGATACGCCGCCGTCGCCGGCAGCTCGCTGGCGATGTACGGATTGCTGAACGACGCAAGAATCACCTTCGATCCCGCCTTCTGCAATCCATCGATCAGGTCCGACATCCCGGCCGGCGCCGCCAGCGACGCGGTCGACGAGCTGGCGCCGAAGTACGACGACACGATGACGATCTCCGCGCCCTGCGCCGCGCGCAACGCGTTGTCGATCGATGCGGGAAAGAGCGCCGGCTGCGGACTCGCCACGTAGGTGCCGCCGGTGACGGCGGCGCCTACGGTCGCACCGGCCGAGCCGTAAAGCGATTCGGGCGAGAGAGTGAGGGCCCGCAGCGTGGGGAAGGCTCGCGCGAGCTCGCCGTTGAACGTCGTGCCGGCCGCCAGATCGACCTTGGGCGCGATCGTCAGGCTGACGATGCGCGACGTCCTCGGCAGGCGCCCGAGCGGGACGAGGTCGAGGGAGTCCTTCACCAGCGTGATCGAGCGCTCGGCGGCGAGACCGGCGACGGCGAGATTCGAGCTGTCTCCGACCACCGATCGCAACGCCTGGACGTCGACGAGCCGCTGGCGATCGAGTCCCAGCCGGTGCTTGGCGGCGAGAAGACGGCGCACCGAGGCGTCGATGCGCGACTCGGCGAACCGGCCGGTGTGCACGCCATCCACCACGGCGTCGATCGTGGCGATGTCGTCGGTTGGCATGAGCAGGACGTCGGCGCCCGCCAGCACGGCACGTTGCGCCACCTCGCCCATCGTCATCTTGCCGAGCACGCCGTTCATGTCGAGCGCGTCGGTGATGACGATGCCCTTGAAGCCGAGATCGCCCCGCAGCAGGTCGGTCATGATCCGCGGATTGAGCGTCGCCGCGATCGGCGTCGTATCGAGCGCTGGAAGGAAGCCGTGGAAGGTCATGACGCCGCTCACGCCGGCGTTCACCGCCGCGCGGAACGGGGGCAGCTCGACGCTATCGAGCTCGGCGCGCGATGCGTCGACGCGAGCGAGCTCGAGATGCGAGTTCTGCTCGGTATCGCCATGTCCGGGAAAGTGCTTCGCCGTGGCGAGCATCCCATTCTCCTGAATGCCGCGCACGAACGCGGCCGAGAGCCGGGACACGAGATGCGAATTTTCGCCGAAGGAGCGGAGCGAGATGACGGGGTTCTTCGGGTTGTTGTTGACGTCGACGACGGGAGCGAACGCCATCTGGATCCCCAACGCGCGGCCCTCGATCGCCGTCACGCGGCCCATCGCGTACGCGAGCGACGAATCCCGCGTCGCGCCGATACCCATCTCGTAGGGGAAAGCCGTGGCGCCGCCGAGGTCGATTCCGTTCGGAAGGAAGTAGCCGCCGCGCGCGCGGAATGCCGCCCCGGTCTCGAGATCGGCGCCGACGAGTAGCGGGAGCCGGCTCAATTCCTGGAGCGCATTGAGCTTGGCGGCGATCTCCGTCGGCGAGCCGACGGAGATGATGACACCACCGAGGTGCTGCTCGCGCACGAGCCGGGCGACCTTCTCGAAGACGGGATCGTCGTTGGCGGTGTAGTCGCCGAGCAGCCAGGGCCAGACCATCTGCGCCGCCTTGTCGCGGAGCGAGAGGGTGGCGAGCACCGAATCGGCCCAGGCGGTATCGGAGGATGCAGTCGCGGAGCTGGACGCCGCGCCGCGCATCGAGGCGCAGGCGCCGAGCGCCGACGCGAGACCGGCGGCGACGAGCGCGGCGGCGGCGCCACGGGACACACGGCGAACGACGTGCGCTACCATGCGATGGTTCCCTGCTTCGACGTATCGACCTCTTCCTCGCCGCCCTTCTTGAAGAGAAAGGCATCCATGTTCTTGGTGAGAAAGCTTCGCGCCTGCGGGTCCATGACGTTGAGGCCGTAGTGGTTGATCAGCATGGTCTGCTGGCGGAGCCACTGGCCCCAGCACTCCTGGCAGATCTCCGCGACGACGCGGGCACCGATGGCACCGGGAAATGGCGGGCGCTCGAACCCGGCGCGCGTCTCGCCGCAGCGCGCACAGGTGACGGTAGCGGGCATTGGGACCTCTCGCTGAAGGACGACGGTATGTCTTCTCCCAATCTACATCCTGGAGAAGTCCCTCGGCGGCGGCTTACGCCGCGTCCACGGCCAGCTCGTCCCTCCCCTTCGCCGCCGACCCGTAGTTCCGCGCGTACTCGATCTTCGCGAGGCCGATCAGCTTGAGGGCGCGAATGTAGATCCACCCGATGTCCACCTCGAACCACCTTGCCTTGAACTTGGCGCTCTTCGGGTCGGCGTGGTGGTTGTTGTGGAGCTCCTCGCCTCCGAGCCAGATGGCGATCGGGGAGATGTTCCGGCTCTCGTCCTTCACCTCGAAGTTGCGATAACCGAGCGCGTGGCCGATGCCGTTGATGATACCGGCGGCCCAGAGCGGGATCCAGATCATCTGCACGCCCCAGACGAGTGGGCCGACGAAGAAGCCGAAGAGCCAGACGTCGATGGCGAGCATCACGAGGATACCGAGCCAGTTGAGAGGGGTGAGCAGGTGCCGCTCCAGCCAGTCGGCCGGCGTGCCCTTCCCGTACTTGTCGAGAATGCCGGGCTGGCGCACCGCCTTCCGGTAGTAGAACGCTCCCTTCAGGAGAATCTCGCGCAACCCTTCCATGACAGGGCTGTGCGGGTCCCCCTCCCGGTCCGCGAACGCGTGATGCTTGCGATGGCAGGCGACCCATTCCTTGGTGACGATGGCGGTGGTGAGCCAGAGCCAGAGTCGCATCGGCGTCGCGGCGAGCGCGTGGAGCCGAACCCCGCGGTGAGTCTGCGCCCGGTGAAGAAAGAGGGTGACGCAGACGTTGGTGATGTGTCCCGCGACGATGATGAAGAGCACCGGGATCCACCACCGGCTGGCCCATGCACCGAAATGAAGCATTGCGATCCTCACTGGCTGTGACGAACGGTTCGGCCGCGACCGAGCGAAGTCGCAGCCGAACCCGCAATCTAACCGACCGTGAACGAACCGACCATTCGGGTGATTCCCGACAGCCTTCGACCCGTCACGGAGCGGGAGGGCTGCCGACTCCGCCATTGAGACCGCCGACGGTGGCCGGTACGCTCGCCGGCGCGGCAGGAGGCGCGCCGCCCCACGCATCGTTCGTCGCGTTCCAGTCCGGGACGGTGCCCTGCGGCCAGAGTCGCGCTCCGACCACTGGTGCCTTCACCGCGATCACGGCGTCGTACCGGTTGCCCTGTGCCCATACCTCCACCGGCAGGTCGACGTCCTGGGTGGAGTTGTCGGCGAAGCGTAGACGAAGATGAACCGGGAACGGCACTGACGTGTTCCGCCGGAGGGACACGATCGCATAGTTCTGACCCTCCTGCTGGCGCATCGACACGTTGTCGATGCCGATGTCGAGGACGTCGGTGCCGTAGAAGAACGCCCGCCAGTACCAGCTCAGATCCATCCCCGAGACGTTCTCCACGGTGCGAAAGAAGTCCGCTGGCGAAGGATGCTTGAACGCCCATCGACGGGCGTACTCGCGGAAGGCGCGGTCGAACGTTTCGCGGCCGACGACGTCATCCCGCAGCGCGAGGAGCACCGCCCCCGGCTTGCGGTAACCGATGGCGGCGAGTGCCCGCGCGTCGATGCGGTCCGGCGGCGTCATGAGTGGCGTGTCGATATGAGCGTCGACGATGGACTTCCAGTTCGCGACGTAGCTCGGGTAGGTGTTCGTCTCCGGATAGCGGCGATCGAGTGCGAAAGCGTCGATGTACGTGTTGAATCCCTCATCCATCCATGCATACCGCCGCTCGTTCGAGCCGACGACCATCGGAAACCACTCGTGACCGTGTTCGTGATTGATCGTGCCGAAGATCGACTTCGGATCGTCGAGAGGATTGCCGTAGTGGACCATGACGAACATCGGGTACTCCATCCCCCCGACCGGTCCGGCGACGGAAGTCGCCTGGGGATACGGATAGCGGAGCACGAGCTCGGAGAAATGCTTGATCGTCCAGGCCGTCTGCTCGGCGGCCTGTTCCCACGCCTTGCCGGCCTTCGAGATCTGATAGTAGGCCTGCGCGAGGACGCC
>JBIOHU010000012.1:0-30254 GCA_044449225.1 Gemmatimonadales bacterium
AAGCGGATGGCGCTCAAGCTCCGTGACAACGGGACGGTGACGAAGGTGGATCTCGCCGAGCCGCTCGCGCCGGGGAGGACGGCCACCTTCGACGTCGCGTGGCACTTCCTCATTCCGGAGCATGGCGCCGACCGCATGGGGAGCGAGGGGCCACTCTACGAGCTGGCACAGTGGTATCCGCGCGTGAACGTCTATGACGACCTCCGCGGCTGGAACACCGAGCCGTATCTGGGCCAGGGCGAGTTCTACCTCGAGTACGGCGACTATACCGTCGACATCACCCTGCCGGCGGGCTACACGGTGGCGAGCACGGGCACGCTGCAGAATCCACGCGATGTGCTGACGGCGGCCGAGATCGGCCGGCTGGCCCAGGCGGCGAAGTCGGCGACGCCGGTGAACATCATCACCCTGGACGAGATGCGATCGGGCGCGGCGCGTCCGCGGACGACGGGGACGATGACCTGGAAATTCGCGGCGAAGAACGTGCGCGATGTGGCGTGGGCCGGCTCGCCGGAATATCTGTGGGACGCGAGCTCGTGGAAGGGCGTGATCACCCAGGCGTATTACCGTCCAACGGCGATCGACCCCTGGAAGGACGCCGCCGACCAGGCCCGGATGTCGATCGACGAGTACTCGACCCGCTGGTACCCGTACCCCTGGCCGCAGATGAGCGCGGTCGAAGGGCCGATCAGCGGGATGGAGTATCCGATGCTGGTGATGGAAGCGAAGAGCGCCGACAAGTACGACCTCTACAACGTCGTGACGCATGAGATCGGGCACAACTGGTTCCCGATGCTCGTCGGCTCCAATGAGCGCATGCACATGTGGCAGGACGAGGGGTTCAACACCTTCATCAACACGTTCAGCGAGGGACGGCGCTATCCGGAGAAGGGCGATCAGATGGCGAGGGCAGCCGGAGAGCGCGCGTACGTCGAGGGCGCCATGAAGATGAACGTCGACGTGCCGATCGACGTGATGCCCGACCGCATCGATCCGCGGCTGCTCGGACTGGCGGCGTACGTGAAGCCGAGCGTCGGACTGCAGCTGCTGCGTCAGGAGATCATGGGACCGGCAGCGTTCGACGACGCCTTCCGCACCTACATCCAACGCTGGGCGTACAAGCATCCGTCGCCAGTCGATTTCTACCGGACGATGGAGGATGTGGGCGGCAAGCGGCTCGACTGGTTCTGGCGCGAATGGTTCATCGAGAACCCCCACTTCGACCAGGCGATCGACAGCGTGGCGACGTCGCACAGCGGCACGACCGAGAACGTGTCGGTGGTGTACGGAAACCGGGCGCGCGGGGTGCTTCCAATCCACGCCAGATTCACCTTCACCGACGGCTCGACGACGACCTTCGACTATCCGGCCGAGGTGTGGAGCACGAATACGACGCATTACGTGCGGAGCTACGAGTTCCCGAACAAGACGCTGAGCCGGATCGAGCTCGACCCGGAGCAGAGGTTGGTCGACATCGATCGCACGAACAACAGCTGGGGTCAGGCGCCGGCAGCGGCGACGCCTTAAGCGAGCGCGTCGGGAGCATCCACGGTGTCGAAAGGGCGACTCTCTCGGGTCGCCCTTTTCGCAACAGCCTGCTTGGCAGTACTTTTGCGCAACCGGCTGCCGATGCGAGTCATCGACGTCGAGACGGGCATTCCGCGACAGGCGCGCGACAGGCATGCGCCGCCTCCGCGCGAGCGAAGATGTTCCATCCGATTCGGTCCTGCATGACGAACGAGCGACGATTCGACGAGCTGCTGGCGGAGTTCGAGCGCGTGGGAGTCGATCTCAACAGCTTTCCGGTCGGCATCGACGTCTCCCGCGAGGACGCGATGCGGATCCTCCAGTCGCTTCCCGACCGCGCCGGTCCAGCAGCCTTCCTGGCGAAGTTGCGCCAGCAGCAGCTCGTCCCACGCACTCCACCATACGGGACAGAGCGCCAGTCTATGGATTCGTGAGACGCGTCGCGGCGGCGGCAGCGAGTGCGTCGAGCTCGGCCACGAGCTCGGCCCCGAAGTAGTAGGCCAGCTCGTCGCGCGCCATCTCGAAGGCCGTCGGCCCGTCGCCTGCGCAGATCAGCGTGCCGTCGGCCAGCTCCTCGCTGCAGAGGATCACGCCGCCACCGAAGGTGACGGGAAACAGCGAGCTGACCATGGGCTTGAGGGCGTGGTAGTCCTCGCCTCGCTGAAGAGCGAAGGCGTGGAGCGCGCAGCCACGCGCGCCGGCGATCCGGAAGACGCAGCTGCCATCCATGACCGCCGTGCGCGTCGCTCTTCCCCCCGGGAAGTCGGGGTCCTCGGCCACTGCGCCGGTGAACCAGTTCTCACGCGGCCCGACGATCGGCTCGAGCTCGTCGGCGCGGGCGAGAATCCGGTCCCGTTCGACGAGCGCGAGGTCGACGCCGTGATCACAGCAGCCGTCGTGACAGAACGAGCAGGAAAGGCAGTGGCCGAAATACCGACGCACGAAGATCGCCGGATCGACCAGGCTCACGACCGGAGCGCCGCCACGCGCTGCGTGCGTCCGCGCGAGAGGAAGGAGCGTCAGGCGGCGCTCGTATCCGGCGCGCCGGATCCGGACGCGCCGTCGGTGGAATCCGAGCGTCCGTTCGAGCCGTCGCCGGCACTCGGTGGTGACGGGCCGCGCCGTCTCCCGCGTCCGCGGCGCTTCGCTCCCAGGCCAGGACCCCCGCTTCCGCCAGAGGCGGAGCTCTCGCCGCGGCGGATCACCGACTGCCGGCACGCCTCGAGCACCGCCTCCAGCGCCTCGATGCCGTCGTCGGTGGCCTCGAGGAACAGGTCGCGTACGACCGACTCCGCCTTCTCGAGCTGCTTCACGAGGGAGAGAGCCATCGCCCGATTCGCCATCGTCCCGCAGAGCTTGGGATCGATCCGGTTTCCGGCAGGACGCCTGAACACCGTGACGGCTCCCTGCTTGGCCGGCTGCAGGAAGTAGGGAGATGGGTGGCCGGTGCCGGGTCGCTTCTTCGCGGTCCGGCGCTTCTTCTCGGTCATGGCGCGAGCGTCCGCGTATGCACGGCTGGAAGCTATTCCAGTCGCGGGCGGCGCGGGAGGGGAAATCACCGATCGGCGCGGAAGTTCAGGTCGCCGACCGCGTACCCATCTCGCGCTGGGAGGGCGCAGGAATAGCTTCCCATATTGACTCCCGATCCTGGCAGATCCACACCTTCCGTCCCCGACCATGCCGACAGCCGACGCCGCCTCCGATACCCTCCGCTATCCGATCGGGCGGCTCGATCGAGTCTCCTCGTTCACCTCTGCGCAACGCCGAGACGCGATCGCCGCCCTCGCCGCCGCACCGCCGGCTCTCCGCGCCGCGGTGCGAGGGCTCAGCGACGCACAGCTGGACACCCCCTACCGGCCCGGGGGTTGGACGGTGCGGCAGCTCGTGCATCATCTGGCGGACAGCCACTTGAACGCCTATACGCGGTTCAAGCTCGCCCTGACCGAACGCAACCCCACG
This sequence comes from Gemmatimonadales bacterium, assembly GCA_044449225.1. GTDB lineage: Bacteria > Gemmatimonadota > Gemmatimonadetes > Gemmatimonadales > Gemmatimonadaceae > AG11. The sequence goes on from JBIOHU010000012.1 coordinate 3,487, forward strand.
ATCAAACCGTACGACCAGGATGCCTGGGTCAACCTCGCCGACTCGGCGATGCCGATCGAGCTCTCGCTCGGAATCCTGGACGGCATCCACGCGCGGATGGTGCACCTGCTCCGCGCGACTCCCGAGATGGAGTTCTCCCGAACGCTCGAGCATCCGGAGAATGGGTCGATGACGCTCGACGCGCTGCTGAACATGTACGCCTGGCACGGTCGGCATCACACGGCGCAGCTGACGTCGCTGCGCGAGAGAATGAAATGGACGTGAACGTGGTGCGACACGGCGCGGCGCTCGCCGCCGTGGCGCTGTCGGCGCTGGCGTGCAGGGGAGATCGGACGCCCGCGCGCGACAGCACGGTGCCCGCGTCGCAGCCGGCGTCCGCCACGGGTTCGTCGACGGCAGACTCCTGTCCCCGAACCGGACACTGGATCCCCTGTCAGGTCAGGCGGCGGCTCGAGCAATCAGGACTCGCTCCCCGCGATACCTCCCTCGACGACCTGCCGCGACTGGGACCGTCGACGATCATGTACGTGGTGGGGACGAATGGGCTCGCGGTCTATCTGTACTCCGACTCCACCGCGCGGCGGCAGGCGGCGGCCGGACTCGACCCGGCCAGATTCATCGCGCCATCCGCCGCCCTGACGATGCGTCACGAGGCGACGGCGATCCAGAATGACAACCTGTTGGCGATACTCTACAGCCAGCGGGATCAGCAGCGCGAGCGCGTGTCCGACGCCTTGATGGCAGGGCCTCCGCAGCCGTAGGGGCCCGGAACAAACGGTCGACCTGCCGAACGGCGGTCGACCTACCGAACGGCGGTCAGCTGACTGGACAGCGGTCGACTTTCAGTACGGCGGTCGCCTTACTGTACGGCGATCTCCCGCCTGACCGCGCTTCCCGGAACCGCGGTCACTCCGCCCGATACGATGAAGGCCATGACGTCGGCGCTGTCGGCGATCAAGGGCGTCACGGCGTCGGCGGGAAAGATCAGGAGCATCCCCGAGAAGTTGTACGAGTGCGGCAGGTAGACCGTGATGTGGCCAGCGAGTCCCAGTGTCGCCAGCGATTCCTGGGTGACGAATCCGAGCGCGCGTACCGTGCCGCCGGGAAGGAGCGACACCATCACCGGCTTGTCGAACCGCCGCTGCTCGCCGACGAAGGCGTTCAGGAGGTCGCGCGTCGAGGTGTAGAGCAGGCGCACGAAGGGCAGCCGCTGCATCAACCGCTCGAGCGCGCCGAACAGACTCGCGGTGAGCAGCCCCTGCGCCAGATAGCCGAACAGCGTGATGAGGAGGACGGTGACGAGGAATCCGACTCCGGGAATCGGGATACCGAGCCAGCCGTCGATCGTGGTGAACAGCCGCACGCACACGTAGATCGTGAGCGCGAAGGGTGCGAGAAAGACGAGCCCCTTGAAGAAATAATTGAAGAATCTGGACACTAGCTACTTGGCCGTGATGGGAACGCTGAGCTGCTTCGTCCCCCACGCGAGGTTGAGGACAGTGGCATCGCCCTGCGGCGCGAGCGCGATCGTGAAGCGCTCGACAGCTGGCGCAACGGAGCTCTCGCGCAGCGGAACTCGCGCCAGATCCTGAGCGGGATGATATTCAGTTCCCCACTGTCCGTGCTGCTTGTTGACGACGAGGTGATATCCGTCGCCGCTCGTGGACGTCCACAGCGAGTACGTTCCCGCCGGCACCACGGTGCCCCCGATCAGGATGTCGGCATCGGTTCCGAGCTGCGTCGCGGCGTTGGCGCCGGTCCGCCAGAGGGTATCGCCGAGGACGCCGCTCGCCCACACGTTCCGGCCGCGAAGGGCGGGCCGGCCGTAGTCGATCCAGACGTGAGCCGCGCCGATCGTCGCCCGTGCCGTGTCGCGCGTGGACACCTGCCCCGTCGGTCCCGATGCCTGATCCCGCGCCGTCCACGCGGCCCCGATCGAATCGAGATTCGCCGCCGCAACACGATCGACCCGCACCTTGATCGTCGATTGGGTGCCGTCCAGACCGAGCAGTCGTGCGCGCGAGTCGAAGCGGGCGAAGAGCGGGTAGCCGAACCAGTCGATGCGCGCGGCGTCGCCGCTGGTGAGCTTCACGGCGAGTGGCGTGCTGCCGCGCACGTTGAAGTTGAGGGGGACGATGCCGAATTGGATGCTGTCGCGCCCCATCGAACGAAGCCGGGCGATGGCGAGCTCGAACAACCCGTAGGAGCCATTCACGTAAGGAAGGAGCACCCCGCTCGCGGCGGCGGTGCGGCTCGAGTCTCCGGAGGCCCGATGCGCAGTGAAGGTCACCGAGTCGATTCCATAACGCACCGACAGCGACTGCATCGCACCGGTGATGGGGCTGCCGTCGCCACGACGCAGCGTGTACTCGGCGCGGGTCGGCACGTTCCCTGGTCCCATCTCGATGTGATAGTGCGACAACGTGGTGAACGGGGACCGCTGTAACAGTACCCCCTCCATGCGCGTGGCCGTTCGGGTATACCGCTCGAGGGCGAGCGTGTCATTGCCGAGACGCACGATGAGGCTCGTCGCTCCTGCCGGCGACGACGCCAGGGGAGTCGAGGTGGATGACGGAGTACAACCCGCAAGCGGAACGAGCGCGACGAGCGCTGCCGTGGCGGCGAGGCGGAGGTTGTGGCGAGACATGGAGCTCCGAGGGCTGAGGGGCCGGAGAAGCGTGACTGCTCCGTATGCTAGCGCCGAACGGCGGGAGCGACAGGGGTCCGGCGTGAGGCTTGCTCCGTGCATCACATCCGGCAATCACCTTCACCCGCCACACCCATGACCAAACCCGACCAGCAGGGCCCGCAGGATCATGCGGAGGGGCAGCAGGGAGCGCGGACTCGCGAGCGCTTCCAGGACGAGATCAGCGAGTTTCGCGAGGTGCCCGATCCCACCATGCCCGAGGACACCTCACATCGCGCTGGCAAGCATCGACTGGAGGAAGACCGGGAACAGCACGATGAAGCCGACAAGAACAGCGACCGGAACCGGCAGCGCCGCTGATTTTCTGCCGGCGCGCCGCACGCTTCTCGCGCTGAGGCGCGCCGCCGAGGGCTGTCGCGGCTGCGACCTCTGGCGCGTCGGCACCCGGACCGTCTTCGGTGAGGGATCTCGCTCGGCAAGGATCATGTTCGTCGGCGAGCAGCCCGGGGACGAGGAGGATCGGACCGGCCGGCCCTTCGTCGGACCGTCGGGGAGGCTGCTGGATTCGGCGCTCGAGCGCGCCGGCCTCGATCGCAACGAGACGTACGTCACGAATGCGGTGAAGCACTTCAAGTGGGTGCCCGCCGAGCGAGGGAAGCGGCGCATCCACAAGAAGCCGAACGCGATCGAGATCCGCGCCTGCCACCCCTGGCTCGACGCGGAGATCGCCGCCGTGAGGCCGAAGCTGATCGTGGCGTTGGGGGCAACGGCCGTGACGGCCGTATTCGGGCAAACGGTAAAGGTGATGGCGCAACGCGGACGAGTGCTCCGGACTCCTCTGGCCGAAGCGGGTTTCGCCACCGTTCACCCGAGCTCGGTGCTCCGCACCCCGAGCGAGTCTCGAGCAGCAGCGGAACAGGCGTTCGTGGGCGACCTCAAGAAGATCGCCCGATACCTCGCGAGCCATCCTGATTGACGTCGGAATCGGTGGCGAGTAGCGGGCTGGGCGCCCGCCTGGCGATCTTGCGTCATGTCCACGAGCCATCGGTCCGCCCTCGCCCACCTTCGACGTGCCGATCCGGTCATCGGCGCGATCATCGATCGTGTCGGGTCGTGCCGGCTGGAGGTGCGCCGCTCAGGAACCCACTACGACGCCCTCGTGCGCTCGATCGTCTTCCAGCAACTCTCGGGAAAGGCGGCCGGGACGATCCACCGTCGCTTCTGCGCGCTGTATCCGAGGAACCGGCCCAGAGCCGACCTGGTGCTGGAGACGGACGACATCAGGCTGCGCGGAGCGGGGTTGTCGAGGCAGAAAGTGGCCTACCTGCGCGATCTCTCGTCCCGGGTAGTGGACCGCTCGCTACCCCTGGCTCACCTGGGCCGTCTCTCGGACGAGGCGATCCTCGAGCATCTCGTGCAAGTGAAAGGGATCGGCAAGTGGACGGTGCAGATGTTCCTGATGTTCAGGCTCGGACGCCCCGACGTCCTGCCCGATCTCGATCTCGGCGTGCAGAACGCCATTCAGCGCGCATACGGGCTGAAGAAGCGACCGACGCCGAAGGAGGTGCTCCGGATCGGTGACCGGTGGCGGCCGCATGCGTCGGTGGCGAGCTGGTATCTGTGGCGCTCGCTGGAGAATGGAGACGGACAGGCATGAACGGGTCGCACGCCTGGCGCGGGTAGGTCGTATCGTGGTGTTCTGGTAGCTCGCTTCCGAGGTAGTACGAATGAGCTTTCATCCAAACGACATTCGCCGGCGCGGCCGCGCGGCGAACATCATCGTCGTCGGCCTGATGCTGTTCCTGACCGGCGGATTCTTCCGCAGCCAGGTCATCCAGCATGCGAAGTACACGCTGCAAGCCGAGACGAACCGGCTGCGCGAGCTGCCCTTACCGGCGCCGCGCGGGGTGATCTACGACCGGAACAACAAGATCATCGCCGACAACGTCATCGGGTATTCGGTGTCGATCCTCGTGCAGCGGGAGGATACGCTGCGCGCGGTGCTCGAGCGGCTCGGGGGCACGATCACCTTGACGAAGGGGCAGATCGACCAGACGATTCGCCGCTTTCGCCGCGCGCCTGGCCGGCCGGCGGTGATCCTTCCCGACGCGGCGTTCGACGTCGTGAGCGTGCTCGAGGAGCACCGGACGCAGTTCCCCGGCCTGATCATCGAGAGCTCGCCGCGTCGGTTCTATCCCGATGGCGAGCTGGTCGCCTCGTTCATCGGCTATACTGGCGAAATCAGCGAGTCGGAGCTGGCGAAGGCGAGCGACAGCGAGGACTACAAGGCGGGGCAGCAGATCGGCAAGCAGGGATTGGAAAAGCAGTACGAATCCCTTCTTCGTGGCAAGGAGGGAAGCCAGTTCGTGGAGGTGGACGCGCGCGGGCGCGTCGTACGACAGGAGGGAGCACGCGCCGACCTGCCTCCGGTCGCCGGCCCGCCGCTCTACACGAACATCGACATGGATCTCCAGAGGGTGGCGGCGAGCGTGTTCGGCGACTCCCTGCAGGGCGGGGTGGTGGCGCTCGACCCGAAGACGGGCGGAGTCCTCGCGCTCTACAGTGCACCGAGCTGGGACGGGAATCGGTTCATCGGCGGCATTCCGCAGCAGTACTGGGACTCTCTCCGCGACGACCCGCGCCGGCCGCTCTACAACAAGGCGCTCCAGGGCGAGTATCCGCCGGGCTCCACGTTCAAGATCGCCACGGCGGTGACCGCGCTCGAGAACCATGTGGTGACGATGAACGACCACATGCCGATCACCTGCACGGGCGGGCTCCAGTACGGTTCGCGCTATTTCCACTGCGACGCGGTCCACGGCAGCCTCTCCCTCGCCGGAGCGATCGCGAAGTCGTGCAACGTCTACTTCTACCAGCTCGGACTCAAGCTCGGCCTCACTCGGCTGCTCGCTGGCGGAGTGGATCTCGGGTTCCGCGATCGGGCGGGGATCGATCTGCCGGAGGAGCGCCGACCGCTCTGGCCGGAGACGACGGAGTACTTCAACCGCCGCTACGGCAAGTCGAGATGGACCGGCGCAGTCGTCCTCAACCTGGCGATCGGGCAGGGTGAGAACGCGCAGACGGTGATCAACATGGCGAAATTCTACACGGCGCTCGCCACCGATGGCACGGCGTCGAGGCCAGAGGTCGCGAGACTCACGCCGGTCCACGAGAGGCTCTTCACCCTGGATACCGTGCAGTTCGCTCAACTGCGTGCGGCGCTCGCCAACGTGGTGGAATCGGGCACGGCGCAGCGCGCGAAGATGCAGGGGGTGGTGCTGGCGGGAAAGACCGGCACGGCGCAGAGCCGCAAGTTCGCGGCGAACGGCAAGGAGCTCAACTTCTCCTGGTTCGTCGGCTTCGCGCCAGCCGACGATCCGAAGATCGTCGTCGCGATGATGCTCGAGTACGTGCCGTTCCAGGGGGCGACGACGGCGACACTGGTGTCCAAGATCATTGGCGCGTATCTGCACGCCACGCCGAAGGTGGACATCGTGCCCTACTGAGGCGGGCGTTCCGAGCGCATCGGCGTCCCGGCCGATAATTTCGTCCGATGCTCGTCGTCAGCGACGATACCGAGAAGGCCAGACAGTACGCGATCATGCGGCGGCGGGCGACGGCGCTGCTCGCGGCGTTCGCCGTGCTGTTCGTCGTCACGGCAACCGTGGCGCACCTGTGGCCGACGTTCGCGCCACTCTGGGTCCGCCTCCTCCGCGCAGTCGCCGAAGCAGCGATGGTGGGCGGCGTCGCCGACTGGTTCGCCGTCACGGCGCTCTTCCGCCATCCGATGGGGATCCCGATCCCGCACACCGCCATCGTCGCGAAGCGGAAGGACCGCATCGGCCGCAGCCTCGGCAACTTCGTCGGCAACAACTTCCTGGCCCGCGACGTCATCATTCGACAGCTCGCCGGGATGAAGCTCGGCGAGCGAGCGGCGCGATGGCTCGCCGATCCCGAACACCAGGCACGGGTGGCTCGTGCCATCGCGACGGGGGTCGCCCGCGCCGCGGAGGCCGTGCCGACCGAGGAGCTGCAGTCCAGCGTCCACGGCGCCCTGGTGAGGCAGCTCCGAAAGGTGCAGGCGGCGCCCCTGCTCGGCGACCTGCTGGCGCTCGCCGTCACCGACGATCGGCACCAGGAGATGCTCGACCGGCTGATCACGCTCGTCAACCGGATCGTCGAGGACAACAAGGAGATCATCCGCCTGCGGATCGCCGAGGAGAGCCCATGGTGGGTTCCCGGCGCGATAGATGACAAACTGTACCAGAAGATCGTCTCCGGTATAGAGCACACGCTTGCCGAGGTCGCGACGGACGATGCCCATCCGCTGCGGGCCCAGTTCGACAAGGCGCTGCGCGACTTCGTGGAGAAGCTTCATGGCTCCCCCGAAACGATCGCCCGCGCGGAGGCCGTGAAGGAGCGTCTGCTGGAGCACCCGGCGGTCGAGGAACTCTCGGGCGCGCTCCTCGGTGCGGCGCAGGGAGTGATTGCCCGCTACGCCGGACCAGACGCTCCGACACCGGAGCCGCACGAGCGCGCGCTCGGCGCGATCGCCGTGCGCGCGCTGGGCAGTGAGGCGATCCTGCGTGACGTCGACGAGGCCGTGGAACGGCTGATCGTCGGTCTCGTGGATCAGTACCGGCCCGAAGTCGCGTCCCTGATCGCGCGGACGGTGGAAGGGTGGGACGCCACGGCGGCGTCGGCGAAGATCGAGGTCCAGATCGGGCGCGATCTGCAGTTCATCCGCATCAACGGTACGCTCGTCGGCGGCCTCGTCGGCCTCCTGCTCTATCTGCTCACGGTCTTCGTGGGCTGACGGCGAGAGCGCCTCGCACCACGCGTCGATGTCTCGACGCGCATCATCGAAAGGAGGATCAGTGTTTCATCGTCTCGTTCTCGCCGCGCTGCTCGCGCCCGGCGTGCTGAGTGCCCAGTCGCAGAAGGAGTTCGCCTCGCGCCGCGAGGCGCTGCTGCGGAAGGTCGGCGACGGCGCGATCATCGCGCTCGGCGCCCCCGAGCCGGCGCAGGACTTCCTGTCGTTCGACCAGTCGCCTTCGTTCTACTATCTCACCGGATTCAAGGAGCCCGAGGCAGCGCTGCTGATGATCAAGAAGAACGGCTCGCTGAGCGCGACGATGTACGTCCAGCCTCGCCTGCCGGACCGCGAGGCGTGGACGGGGACGCGCATCGGCACGGGGGGAATCGAGCGGTTGACCGGCATCCACGGCCGCTCGTCGACCGACCTCCCCGCCGTGCTCGACTCTCTGGCCGGCGCGGGGACGCAGTTCCTCGTCGTTGGCGACATCAGTGGGCACGAAGCGGAGGCGGAAGGTCGAGTGGCGGTGCGCACGCCGGACGATCAGCTCTTCGACCGGCTGAAGATGAAGCACCCGGCGCTCAAGGTGACGTCGGTGAACGACGTCGTTGAGCAGCTGCGCGGCACCAAGAGCGCCGCCGAGCTGTCACTGATCAAGCAGGCGGTGGAGATCACCGTGCTGGCACAGCAGGAGGCCATCTCCGCCCTTACCGATGGCATCAACGAGTTCGAGTTGCAGGCGCTGATCGAGTACACCTTTCGCCGCAACGGTGCGGACCGGCCGGCATTCGCGACGATCGTCGGCTCCGGCCCCAACTCCACGACCCTCCACTACAACCAGGACGACCGCTTCATCGACATCAACGACATGGTGGTGATGGACGTCGGCGCGTCGTACAAGGGTTACGCCGCCGACGTCACGCGCACCGTGCCGGCCAGCGGCCATTTCTCCACGTCGCAGCGGGACATCTACCAGCTCGTCCGGGACGTGCAGTCGGCGGCAGAGCGGCAGGCGGTTTCGGGCGCGCCGTCACGCCTGATGAACGACTCGGCGAACGCGGTGATGGCCGCCGGTCTGGCGCGACTCAAGCTGATCGACTCGCCGGATGCGACTTACGACTGCAGCGTGGGTGCCACGCCGCGGCAATGCCCGCAATATCGGTTGTACTACATGCACGGTCTCGGCCACGGCATCGGGCTCGAGGTGCACGATCCGGAGCAGTTTTATTACACGGCGCGGATCGCGCCTGGCAGCGCGTTCACGATCGAGCCGGGCGTATATGTGCGCGAGCACGTCCTCGACGAGATGCCGGACACGCCGCGGAACCACGAGATCGCCAACCGGCTGCGCCAGTTCGTCAACTTCTACAAGAACATCGGCGTGCGGATCGAGGACGACTACGCGGTGACCGCCAACGGCGTGGAGTGGCTGTCGCGCGGAGTCCCGCGCGAGATCCCGGAGCTCGAGGCGCTGATGAAGTCCGAATGGACGGGACCGGCGAAGCGGAACCGGGAGATCGTGCAGCGATACCGGCAGACGCCGTAGCGACGGAGGCGTCCTGGCAAATCGGGGCTCGGCGTGCTCAATACACCTCGAAGATTCCCGCCGCTCCCATCCCTCCGCCGATGCACATCGTCACGAGCCCCATTCCGCCGCCACGACGATGCAGCTCGTGGACGAGCTGCGTCGTCAGCTTCGCGCCGGTCGCGCCGAGCGGGTGGCCGAGCGCGATCGCGCCGCCGTTCACGTTGACCCGGTCCTCCGGCATGCCGAGCTCGCGTACGACCGCGAGAACCTGCGACGCGAAGGCCTCGTTGAACTCGATCAGGTCGATGTCCTTCATCGTCATCCCGACCCGCGCCAGCGCCTTCGGCACCGCCTTGATCGGGCCGATGCCCATCACGTCGGGCTCGACGCCGGCCACGGCGAAGGTGACGTAGCGCGCCAGCGGCTTCAGTCCCTGCGCGTCGGCGTGCGAGCGACGCATCAACACCACCGCCGCTGCACCGTCGGAGTACGGGCTCGCATTACCTGCCGTGACGGTTCCGTTCACCTTGAACGCCGGACGGAGCTTCGCCAGCCCGGCGGCGGTGGTGTCCGCCCGCACCGGCTCGTCGCGGGCAAACTGGATGGTCTGGACGGACTTCTTCTCACCCTGCCAGGTCGCCCGCTCGACCGGGACGGGCACGATCTGCCCTTCGAACGCGCCGCCTTCGATCGACTTCGCCGCTTTCTGCTGACTCGCGAGCGCCCACGCGTCCTGATCGGCGCGGCTCACCTTCCAGCGCTCGGCGACTCGCTCGGCGGTGAAGCCCATGCCGATGTACGGATCGAGTGACTGCATGTCGAGGCGGGCATGGTAACCCGACATCGGGACCTGACTCATCATCTCGACGCCGCCGGCGAGCACGGCGTCAGCCATCCCGCCCATGATCTCCATCGCGCCGGTAGCGATAGTCTGGAGCCCCGACGAACAGAAGCGATTGATCGTCTGTGCCGGCACCTCCACCGGGATCCCGGCGCGCAACGCGGCGAGCCGGGCGACGTTCAGTCCCTGGGTGGACTCCGGCATCGCGCAGCCCCACGCCACGTCGCCGATCGTCGCCACGTCCACGCCCGACCGCAAGATCGCCTCCTTCATGACCAGCGAGGACAGCTCGATCGGATGCGTCGTCGCGAGTGCGCCATCCTTCTTTCCCTTTCCGACTGCCGAGCGGACCGCGGACACGATCACGACGTCGTTACTGTTGTCGGCCATGGTCTCCTCTAATTGCGTAGCGGCTTGCCGGTCTTGAGCGTGTAGGCGATCCGCTCCTGCGTCGGCTTCGTGCCGAGCAGCTTGAGGAATGCCTCACGCTCGAGGTCGAGGATGTCCTGTTCGGTGACGACGCGCGGCGGGCCGTCGCCTCCGCAGAGGACGTACGCGAGCTCGCGAGCGATGCGGACTTCGTGATCGGTGATCTGGCCTCCCTCGCGCATCGCCCAGCCGGCGTACTGCAGATTGCCCAGCCCTTCCTTGCCGAGCGCGCCGATCGTGCGAGGCGCCGGCGCGACGTAGTCGATCGCCAGATCGAGCACCCGCGCCTTGGCGTCGGCGATCAGACGGTCGCGATTCATCGTGATGCGATCCATCGGCCGCAGGAACCCGAGCGCCCGCGCTTCGAGCGCGCTGGTGCTCGTCGTCGCCATGGCGATGATCTTGAAGGCGCGCTTCACCGCCTCGAACGGGTCGGCCTCCTCGTACGGCTCGAGCTCCTTCGTGAACCGGAAGAGCAACTCGGTGGTCCCCCCGCCGGCGGGGATCAGTCCGACGCCGGCCTCCACGAGACCGATGTACAACTCGGCGTGCGCCTGGATGCGGTCGCAGTGGAGTGCGTACTCGCAGCCGCCGCCGAGGGTGAGGCCGAACGGCGCGGCGACGACGGGAAAGGGAGCGCGTCGCACGAGCTGCGCTCCTTCCTGAAACGCGCGCACCATGCCGTCGAGCCCCTTCCAGTCGTTCGCCTGCACCTGCGCGACGACGGCGGCGAGGTCGGCACCGGCGCTGTAGGCGCGCGGATCGTCGTTGCCGATCACGAGGCCGGCGAACTTTCCCTCGGCGACCCGATCGAGCCCACGCTGGAGCATCTCGATGACGCCAGCGCCCATCGTGTTCATCTTGCTCCGGGTCTCGAGCAACAGGACACCGTCACCGAGATCGAGGAGATTCGCGTCTTTCGACGTGGCCACGGTGCCACCCGTCCGGCCACGAACGACATCGAGCGCGATCTGACCTGGCACCGGGGGAACCGGAGCGAACGAGCCGGAATCGGTCAGATAGCTCCAGCCGTCGCCGCTCCTCCGATAGAAGGAGCCGCCCTTGGCCGCGACGAGCAGCGGGGGCACCGGCAGGCCCAGGCGAGCGAACCCCTCGCGGAGGAAGTCGTGGCCCAGCGCATCCATCTGCCGGAAGGGGCCGGCGTCCCAGGCATAGCCCCATTCGATCGCCCGGTCCACCGACACGAGGTCGTACGCGATGGACGGCGTGGTCTCCAGCACGTAGTTCGACATGCGCAACAGATAGTCGCGCACGAAGTCGCCGTACTTGCCCGGGAGGCGCGTGGCCATCGGCAGCCGCTTCTCCAGCGGCTCGCGAAGCAGAGCGCCGAGCGCGGGGTCGTCGAGCTTCCGCTGCGGACCATACTCGAGGGTGTGCCAGTCGAGCGTCGTGATGTCCTTGTCGACCTTCCGGTAGAAACCGCCGCCCGTCTTGTCGCCCAGCCGGTTGCTCGCCGCCAGCTTCTCGACCCAGACTGGCATGGAGAAGTCCTCGCCGGTGCCGGCGCCGAGCTCCTTCGATACGTGGAGCAGGACGTCGAGCCCCGTGATGTCGGCGGTCCGGAAGGTGGCGCTCCTGGCGCGCCCGAGCAGCGGCCCGGTGAGCGCATCCACCTCGTCGATCGTAAGATCGGACTCCATGAGGCCGCGCATCGCGGCCACCATGCCGTAGACGCCGAGCCGGTTGGCGACGAAGCCGGGGACGTCCCGGGCGACGACGATGCCCTTGCCGAGCACCACTTCGGAGAACCGCCGCGCCTCCTCGACGACTCCCCGATCGGTCTCGGAGGTCGGGATGAGCTCGAGAAGGTGGAGATAGCGCGGCGGATTGAAGAAGTGCATCCCGAGAAAACGGCGCCGAAATCCCTCCGTCCGGCCCTCGAGGAGAGTCGTCATCGGGATGCCGGAGGTGTTGCTGGCGACGATCGCCGTCGTCCTGAGCGTGGGCTCGAGCCGGGCATACAACGCCTGCTTCGGCGCCGGCTGCTCGACGATCGCCTCGAGGATCAGATCGCAGTCGCCCAGGAGGGCGAGCGAGTCGTCGAGGTTGCCGATCGTGATCAGCGCGGCGCGGGCTGGATCCATGAATGCCGCCGGTCGCGCCTTCCTGGCTCGTTCGAGACCGCTCCTGGCCGGCCCATTCCGGTCGCCGTCCTTGCCGGCGACGTCGAGCAGGACGACCGGGATGCCGGCCGAGGCGGCGAGGGCAGCGATGCCGCTCCCCATGGTTCCGGCGCCGACGACGCCGAGCTTCGCGATGCGCATCAGAAATGGGACGCGGGAAAAGGCCACGGTGCAGCGCTTCGCGGAAAGCTAGCCGGGGTGCGAAAAGAGTGCAGGATTCGCAACAATTTGCATAGCAATGCGACCGAGAGAGTGCGGTGCTTGAATGCCAAGTCATTACCTGCACAGGGGTTACCCCTGATCACCAGAACCGGCCCGGACAGTGCCAAGGAGAAGGGCATGCGCTACTCACTGATTCGTCGCCGGCCTGGCTTCACGATGATCGAGCTGCTGATCGTGCTGAGCATGCTCGCGGTGCTCGCCACCGTGACCCTCGGCCGCACGTCGCACTTGATCACGGATTGGCGGGTGACCCGGGCCGCGCAGGCGTTCCAGGAGGAGCTGCAGACCGCCTTCGCCGTCGTCGGGCGCAACCGGAAGCCGGTCGTGATCTGGATGGACAAATCGACCATGGAGCTACGCCTCACCGACCGGGCGGACACCTCCCTCGTCTTCGCGAGGCGCACCTTCGGGCCGACGTCACCGTACACGCTGCAGTCGACTGAGGTCACGGTGTATCCCGCGACGTACCCCACTCTCCAGGTATTCCCGCCGGGCCTCGCGTCCGATTCACTGTCGATAGTCATCTCGAAGAACGGGATTGGACGCCGCATCCGCATGCTTCGCGGCGGCCTCGTGCAGATCTGCCCAACCGGAGCGACCAACAAATGCTGATCATCCGCGCACGCCGTCGAGGCGCGTCGGTACCCCGTCCTCGCCGCGGCATCTCGTTGATCGAGATCATCATCGCCATGGTGCTGCTGGCGACCGTGCTGGGTTCCCTCGGGCTGATGTCGGCCAAGACGGCCGCGCGCGCGCGCGCCCTCGACATGGGCTCCGCCCGCACCTTCGTCCTCATGCAGCAGTCGAACCGCTTCTCCGTTCTCCCCTACGACTCGATCCCGACCTATGCGCCGAAGCTGGATACGGTCTTCGCCGGCCGGTTCAAGTATCTGCGCCGGGTGACCTACACCCAGGGTCTGACGGGCAGCGAGTACCGAACAGTGCTGGTGATTCTCAAGCCGCTCCCGGATACGACCAAGGTCGATTCGCTGGTCTTCCAGCGCGCCAAGACTTACGCCAAGAGCCCCCTCTTCATATGAGCGCACCCAGTCGACTGGCCCGCGTACGGGCCCGCGCGCGACGAGCCTTCACTCTCGTCGAGATGGTCATCTCGCTCGCCATCCTCGGCATCATCGGCGCGGCGCTGGTGCGGCTGATCCTCGCCCAGGCCCGGTTCAGCGAGGGACAGATGGCGATGCGAAGCGCCCGCAACGTGTCGCGCAACGCGATGAACATCATGCTCTCCGACCTGCGCATGGTGCAGGACAAGGACGGCCTGATCGCCGCGAGCCGTGATTCGGTGACGGTGCGTATCCCGGTCGCGTTCGGGCTGCTCTGCTCGACCGTCGGCGGTACGACGATCTCGCTCCTTCCCGTCGACTCGGCGATGACAGCGCTCGGCGTCTATGCGGGCTGGGCGTACCGCGACTCGACGCTCGGGACGTACACGTACATGAACGCGGCGGTACCGACTCCGATTCCCAATCTCGCCAACGGCGTCTCCGCCACCTGCACCGTAGCAGGAATCTCCTCGCTCACCTACGGCACTCGCTCCTCGCGCATCGTGCTCCTCACCGATCCGCCGATCGGGACGCCGAATCCCGGTTGGCCGGCGTTCATCTATGAGCAGGTCACCTACAAGTTTGCGACGTCCACCGCTTTCCCTGGCCGACGCGGGCTCTGGCGGCTGGCGAAGACCAGCACGCCGAGCGCGCCGATCGCCGACGAGATCATCGCGCCCTTCGACTCCTCGGCGAAGTTCCGGTTCTATGCCCTGAATGCGGACCAGGCGCAGGATACCCTGCCGACCAACATCAACGACGTGCGCGGGATCGAGATGGTGCTCGCCGGAAGCAGCGTCCGCGTTCCGGAGGGTGGTTCCCAGATGAAACAGGCCGCGATGGTCACTGGAGTGTTCTTCAAGAACCGGAGAGATCCATGAAACTCGACGACCTCCGGCGCTACGGCGCCGATACGAATGTGCTGCCAGCCGGGCGCACTGCCCGCGACCGTCGCGGCTTTGCCCTCCCGATGGCGATTCTCGTCATCGCCTTCCTCACCGTGACGATCGCCGCGGCCTACGCCGCGACCTCGTCCGAGTTGACGACGAATGGCGCTCAGCGCTCGGAGAGCAGAGCGTACATGATCGCGCAGGCGGGGATGGAGAACTTCATGGCCCGTCGAAACGAGCCTGGGTTCTGCGCGAACTGTGGCTTCCCGCCGGCCGTGACGTACGAGTCCACGAAGGTGAAGCTGAAGAACGGCTACGCGTACGTCGTCGCGCAGCAGATCCGCGCCGGCGACAATACCAAGCCTGCCATCTACCTGCTGCGGTCTCGCGGCATCGATACCACCGGCATCGCCATCTCGGCGAGAACGGTCGGAAAGACGACCGCCCGCGCCGAGCGCACCGTGGCGCAGCTCGTCTACTGGAACGTGAACCAGGTCCAGGTGCTCTCCGGCTGGACCTCGGCGAGTGGGCTGGACAAGTCGGGCTCCTCGGGCACTATCAGCGGAATCGACAACTGCGGTCAGAAGTCCACCGTGGCCGGCATCGCCGTGCCCACGGGCGACTTCAACGTCAACGGCAACTTCACGCCGCAGGGCAACCCACCGATCCAGTACCTCGGCACCCAGGCCCAGACCAACGCGACGATCAAGATCGACTGGGACGGCATGGTGAACGGCAACCGGATCCAGCCGGATTTCACCTTCGCCAACTCGTCGGCGGCCAACGCGGGTTGGCCGAACATGAGCGACCCAACCTACTACCCGGTGATTCGCGTCAACGGCGACTTCACGATGCCGAACTCCGGTGGCCACGGGACTTTGATCGTGATGGGCGACATGACGATCAGCGGCAACAACCTCTGGCAGGGCATCATGCTGGTGGGGGGTCAGATGACCTCGAACGGCAACAACACCATGCTGGGCGCCACGATGAGCGGGTTGAACGAACTGCTCGACCCCACCGAGCTCGCCAACGCGCAGAAGCTCACGACCTCGACCTTGACGAGCAATCCGGGAAATGCACTCGCCAAGGGCACCAAGACCTTCCAGTACGACTCCTGTCAGGTCTCCAAGGCGGCTAGCGGCCTGGCCTCCTACTCGGTCTATCCGAACGCCTGGATGGACAACTTCGTCACCTACTGAGCCCTCCGCTCGATCGGCACGACGAAGGCCCCGGGCGACCGCCCGGGGCCTTCGTCGTTCAGCGCGTTCATCGTCCCGTCGTCCCGCGCAGGATGCCGTTTCGCAGGCGCACCGCTCGCGAACCCGCCGTCGGGTCCTCGCTGATGCGCGGGGCCGTCGGTCCGTACACGAGCGTTCCGTGCAGCACCTGCCTGGCGCCGCCGCGCTGGACGGTGATCGTCAGCGGCGAGCCCGCTGGCCTGCCGGCGTACTCCGTCCGGAACTTCGCCCCGAAGTCCGGATCGCTCACGTCCACGTCGCCGACCTGCAGCATGACGTCGCCCGTACGCACGCCAGCCGCGGAAGCGGTGCTGCCCGGCATCACCTCCATCACGCGGATCGCGTTGGCGGCGTCGGGGGCGGTGGACACGCCGATCCGCGGCGCGCTGTCGCGCTCGATGCGGAGTCCGACGGTGCGGAGGGCTTCGGGCCAGGGATAGGGCTCGCGCCCGTCCACATAGCGGCGCACGAAGTCGTCGAACGAGCGGCCATTCGCGGCGCGGCTCACTGCGCCCCACCAGTCCGCGCTCGTGAAGCCGCGCCCTTTTGCATAGGTGGTCTGGTACAGCTCGCGCATCACGGAGTCGAGCGACTTCGCATTGTCGCTGGCGTCGCGAATCGTGATGTCGAGCAGCAGCCCGGCGAGCGAGCCTTTGGGATAGTAGCTGTACTCCGTGCCGTCGCGCGGGTGAATCCACGTGTTGAGCGAGGCATCCTCGAGGGCGAACGGAATCGTGTTCTCGATCTCGCCGATTTTCCCCGCCGTGAGCGCGTAGAAGCCGGCCACGTCGACGACCCCACCGCGCACCTCCGCGAGGTCGGCATAGTAATCGGTGATCCCTTCGCTCACCCAGAGCCATGGCGTCGGCTGCGGGCGGTCGTAGCGGTACGGCACCATCTCGGCCGGCCGCAGGCGCTTGACGTTCCAGGAGTGGAAGATCTCGTGCGCGTAGAGCGACGGCTGGAAGTCGCTGCCGATCGCCATCGGACTGACGACGTCGACGTGACTGGCCGAATGCTCGAGCCCACTCGCGCCGGGATAGGTGGAGTCGGCGATCTGCATCAGCGTGTAGCTCGGCCACGGCACCTCGCCGAACACGAGGACCTCGACCGGGATCAGGCGACGAAGCTGCTCCCACGCGGTGGCGCGCGCTTCGCCCGCCACGCTGGCGACCGGGTAGGTCGCGAGCCGGACGATCCGGCCAGCGATCGTCGCGCTGTCGAGGTCGAACCGGCCGACGAACACCGGCATGTCCACCAGCTCGTGATACGACGACGCGCGAAAGCGCCGCGGTGCCCCCGCCGACGTCATGCTCGTGGCGACGCGAAAGTCCGGATCGGTGACCACCGACATCGTCGCCGGAAATTCCAGCGGCCGTCCCTCGGGATAGAGAAAGAGGTTGGTTCCGTTGAACAGGGCGAAGTCGGGGCGGGTCCAGGACATCGCGTTGTCGAGCGAATCGGCCTCGTAGTCGAACTCCACCGTCACGGAACCGGCTTCGACCGGCCGCACCCGCCAGCTATCGTAGTCGAGCTTGTCCCATCGCAGCGAGGATCCTCCCTGCGACGCGCCGAACCCGATCACCCAGCGCGAGAAGTTGCTGATCTCGTAGGCGCCCGGGGTCCACGCGGGCAGGGAAAGCACCACCGCGTCGCTGCCGGCGACGTCGAAGGTCGTCGTGACGTGCAGCCGCCGGGTCGCGAGCGCGGCGCGGTCCGCCCTCACCTCGTAGTGCACGTTCGTCACCGGCGCCGAGCGCATCGAGTCGGCAGGCGTCTGCGCCCCGACTGCGCGAGCGAGAACCAGGGCGAGGATCGCGGCGAGGGCCGGTCGCCAGGACGGGTACGAGAAGAGGCGCATCGGGCTTCCAACGTGGAGTGCGTGGTCCGGCAGGCGCATTCGGCGGGAGCGCAATGATCCAACCCGGACGGACGGGGGGCAAGAGCGGCTCACCCCACCTACCCGCCTTCCCATCGACCGCTCATATTCGCGCATGACCATACCCTCCCAGCACACGACGGACGAGCCGGTCTTCAGGTCCTACGTCCCGTCGACGGAGGCGCCGAAAGAGTTCAGCATCGGCGCGATCGTCCTCGGCGTACTGCTCGGACTCGTCTTCGCCGCGTCCAGCATCTATCTGGCGCTCAAGGTCAGCCTCACCGTCAGCGCGTCGATCCCGATCGCCGTGCTGTCGATCACGATTTTCCGCTACATCTCGCGGGCATTCGGCGCGAAGCCGGCGACGATCCTCCAGAACAACCTCGTGCAGACGACCGGCTCGGCGGGAGAGTCGATCGCCGCCGGGATCGCGTTCACCCTGCCGGCGTTGCTCCTGCTCGGCTACGAGCTGCCCTGGGTCAAGGTGATGGCGATCGGAGTCGTCGGCGGACTGCTTGGCGTGTTCTTTCTCGTTCCGATCCGGCGCAGCCTGATCGTGAAGGAGCACGCCAACCTGAAGTACCCGGAGGGGACGGCGTGCGCGAAGGTCCTGATCGTCGGCGAGGAACGAGGGGTCCAGGCCAAGACGGTGTTCATGGGGTTCGGCCTCGGTGCAGCGTACAAGTTCCTCAACGCCGGGCTTCACCTGTTTCTCGAGGTGCCGAAGCACGCCTTCACCAGTGTGCTGGCGAACGGGCAGACGCAGCTGTTCGGTGAGATGCAGGCGGAGATCAGTCCCGAGCTGACCGGAGTCGGTTACATCATCGGCCCACGGATCGCCGGTTACCTGTTCGCCGGGGGCCTCACGTCGTACTTCGTGATCATTCCGGCGATCAAGCTGTTCGGAGCCGGCCTGACGACGGCGATCTTTCCCGCCACGACGCTGATCGGCACGATGGACGCCGGCGAAGTGCGCGCCAACTACGTCTACTACATCGGCGCCGGCGCGGTGACGATGGCCGGCCTGATCAGCCTCGGACGCTCCCTCCCGACCATCGGCAGCGCGCTCGTCGCCGGCCTCAGGGCGTCGCGCGGCGGACGCAGTGCCGAGAGCGTCGCGCGGACCGATCGCGACCTGCCGATGGGCCTCGTCGTCGGCGGCGTGCTCCTCTGCCTCGTCGCCATGGTGCTGCTGCCCCAGATCGGGATCAACATCGTTGGTGGCATCCTCGCCGTGCTCTTCGCTTTCCTGTTCGTCACCGTATCGAGTCGGATCACCGGCCAGATCGGCTCGTCGGCCAACCCGGTTTCTGGCATGACCGTGGCGACGCTGCTGCTCACGTCGCTGATGTTCCTCGCCGTCGGCTGGGTGGGCATCGAGTACCGGGTCCTCGCTCTGTCGATCGGCGGCGTGGTGTGCGTGGCGGCGTCCACCGCGGGGGCGACGTCGCAGGACCTGAAGACCGGCTATCTCGTCGGCGCCACGCCGCGCTATCAACAGATCGGCCTGATCGTCGGCGTCACGGCGAGCGCCCTGCTGGTCGGAGGGATCATCCAGTTCCTCAACGACGCGAAGACGACGATCGTGCCGAAGAACTACCCCGCCGTGCACGTCTCGGTGATCGAGCAGGGCAACCGGTATGCGCTGGCGAATGGGCGGATGGTCGCCGCGGCCGATGCCCCCTCGGCGCCGAGCTACCGGGTGGGCCGACTGTACGAGCAGACGGGGAATGCCATCGCCGGCAAGTATCTCGTCGACGATGCCGGCGGCATCCGGTACCTGGTGGACCCCGGCGTGGGGGGCCGCGAGCGGCGCAACTACGACGGCCGGGAGATCGACAAGCTCGACTCGCCGAAGGCGCAGATCATGGCGCTCGTGGTGGACGGCATCCTGACCCGGAAGCTGCCCTGGGGGCTGATTCTCGTCGGGGCCTTCCTGGCGATCGCGGTCGAGCTCCTCGGCGTTCCCTCCCTGCCGGTGGCGGTGGGGGTGTATCTGCCGATTTCCACCTCGGCGGCGATGTTTCTGGGTGGGGCGATCCGCTGGCTGGTCGACCGGCGGGCGAGCCCCGCCGAGCGAGACGAAACTGACGCGGACTCCGGTCCCGGGGTGCTCTTCTCGTCCGGATTGATCGCTGGCGGCGCGATCATGGGCGTGGCGCTGGCGGGACTCGCGGCGCGGCAGCTCGACACGGCGTTCGACCTTGGGAAGGTCCTGGGAGCGCCGGCGACGAGCAACGTGCTCTCGATCGTCGCCTATGTGGTTCTGCTGGCCGTGCCGCTCTACCTGGTGGCCCGGCGCGTGCAACGACCGTTGGAATAACGATAACCTTCGCCGCCCGTGGCCGAGCGACGGAGAGGGAGGATCCATGGCCAGTCTCGGAAGTCGACGGACGCGCGTTGCCGTGATGACGTGCGTCGCCTGCTGCGCTCCGCTAGTGACGCGTGCGCAGACACAGTTCGCCGGGCTCGTCGGGGTGGTGCGCGACTCGGCGGGGCACGCCCTCCGCGACGCGGAGGTCAGGATCAACGGCTCGTTCCGCCTCGCGGCGATCACGAACGACTCGGGTGGATTTCGTCTGGCGTCGCTCGTGCCCGGCGCGACGACGCTGATGGTGCGCCGGCTCGGCTTCGCGCCTGATACGGAGCACGTCATCCTGCGGCCGGGACGCACCGACTCGCTGGTACTGGCCCTCACGTCGGTAGCCGCCACGCTGCCCGGCGTCCTCGTACAGGATGCCGCCGACGAGCGCTCGCACCGACTGCTGGCGGACTTCTGGGCACGCCGCGACAAGGGCTTCGGCAGCTTCATCACGCGGCAGGAGATCGAGCAGCGCGATGCCCATAGCTTCGTCGACCTGACACGAATGATCCCCAGCCTGCGCGTCGTCACGGTGAACGGCCGCCCGGCGCTTCGCTTCAACCGCTCGGTCGGCGGTCGCGACTGCCCGCCGCAATATGTGGTGGACGGCATGCGGATCGTGAATGGCTCGCCTGACGAATTCTCGCCGAGCGACCTCGAGGCAGTCGAGATCTATGCCGGACCGGCGACGACCCCGCCGCAGTTCGTGAGTCCTCCCTATTCGTACACCTGCGGGGCGATCGTCATCTGGACGCGGCTGCCGGGAACGTGAACGGACGGTGAATGGTGAATGGTGAATGGTGAATGGTGAGACGTAAGGGTACGATGGGGGAGGTTGCCGCGCCGGCTGACGCGAGGACACTTTTCGACATCCTCCCCTTCTCCCCCCTTGCATGCGCCGCCTCGCACTTCTCTTCTTCGCTCTCGCTGCTCCGCTCGCCGCGCGCGCGCAGACGCGCGGTCCCGCCGACCTCGTCATCACCAACGCGCGCATCTACACCGTCGACGATACCAGACCGGTCGTCCAGGCGTTGGCGGTGCGCGACGGAAAGATCCTGTTCGTCGGCTCGGTGCACGAGGCGATGGCGCTTCGCGGGCCCTCGACGCGCGTCATCGATGCCAGCGGCCAGACGATCATTCCAGGGATGGTGGACGCCCACGCTCACCTGCTCGGTCTCGGTCAGGCGCTCCGGCAGGTCGACCTCGTGGGCACGAAGTCCTACGAGGAGGTCGTCTCGCGCGTGACGGCCGCCGCCCGGGGCCTGCCCGCCGGACGATGGATCCTCGGACAGGGCTGGGACCAGAACGACTGGGGCGACACTCGCTTTCCCACCCACGACGCGCTCTCGCGCGCACTGCCGGACAACCCGGTGTACCTGACGAGGGTCGACGGCCACGCCGGCCTCGCCAACGCCGCGGCGATGCGAGCCGCCGGCGTGACGACGGCGACGCCCGATCCGAGCGGGGGGCGGATCGAGCGCACCGCCACGCGTGAGCCGACTGGCGTGTTCGTGGACAACGCGAAGGACCTCATCGAGCGGATCATCCCGTCTCCGACGCGCGAGGAGGACCGCCAGGCGCTGCGCGCCGCGATCGTCGATGCCCATCGGTACGGGCTGGTCGGGGTCCACGACGCCGGCGAATCGCGCGCCACGATCGATCTCATGGAGGAGATGGCCAAGGCCGGCGAGCTGCCATTCCGGCTGTACGTCATGATCTCCGACGACTCCGCGGCCATCGCGCACTACCTGGCCATCGGCCCACGCAGCGGATTGTACGACGACCATCTCTGGGTGCGGGCGATCAAGCTCTACGCGGACGGCGCGCTCGGCTCGCGCGGGGCCGCGCTCCTGGCGCCCTACGACGACGATCCCGACAACCGTGGCCTCCTCGTCAGCGCGCCGGCCCACATCGAGCATGTCGCCGAACTCGCCCTGCAGGGCGGCTTCCAGGTGGCGACCCACGCGATCGGCGACCGGGGCAACCGCATCGTGCTCGATGCCTACGAAGCGGCGCTCAAGGCCCACCCCACCGCCGACCATCGCTTCCGGATCGAGCACGCGCAGATCCTCGATCACGACGACATTCCGCGTTTCGCCGAGCTCGGCGTGATCCCGTCGATGCAGGCGGTGCACCAGACGAGCGACATGTACTGGGCCGCGAGCCGGCTCGGTCCCGCCCGGCTGTATGGCGCGTATGCCTGGCGGTCGCTGCTCAACACCGGCGTCGTCGTGCCCAACGGCAGCGACTTCCCGGTGGAGTCGGTGAATCCGCTCTTCTCGTTCCACTCCGCGGTCTCGCGGCAGGACGCCGACAACTGGCCGGTCGGCGGATGGATGCCGGAGCAGCGCATGACCCGACAGGAGGCGCTCGAGTCGATGACGATCTGGCCCGCCTACGCCGCCTTCCAGGAGCGTATCATGGGGTCGTTGACGCCGGGCAAGCTCGCCGACTTCGACATCCTCGATCGCGACATCATGACGGTGCCGGAGCGCGACATCCTCGGCACCACGGTGATCGCGACCTATATTGGGGGAAAGGCCGTCTACGAGCGGGCGCGCGCGCGCCCCTGACTCCCGCAGGGAAGGCGCAGTTCATGGTTCCCATTCCCGGCACGGAGATCGACTCGCGCGCGAGCGACCAGCCCGCGCGCCATCGCTGGCTCACCGCCGAGCGGCAGGCGCAGCTTCGCGCGATCCTCCTCGGGATCGCGCTGTTCGTCGGGCTCGTCGTCTGGGTGTGGCACTCGCTCGGCGCCGGCTCGCCGGAGCCGTCGGCGTTCGTGCGCAAGCTCCGCATCGTCGGCATCATGACGTGGCTCTATGCGCTGCTCCAGATCGTCGACATGCGCTTCTGGCACAGCCGCGTCGCCGAGCGACGCCGTCTTTCCATGGGCATCCCCGAGAGCATCATCGCCTGGCTGTTCGGGCAGATGCTCGCCTGGTTCGGCGTCGTCTACTACGCCTTCACGGAGGACGTGCGGTGGTTCGCCGCCGGCGTGGCGCTCATGCTGGTGACTTTCGCTGCGTTTCCCGTCCGGAAGGACTGAGCCTCAGAACAACCCGATGAGCAGCAGCACGAGCACGATCGCCGTCAAGCCGACGTAGAGGCGATCCCGCTGCAGGATGAACGCCGCGAGCGTCAGGGCCACCCGCGCGATCGGGGTGAGGATCAGCAACACCAGCCCCAACTGCGTGATCGCCCTCGCGTCCATCGCGCCGACGCCACGCAGGATGGCGCCGACCGAGGTCATGGCCGAAGTCTCGCCGTGAAAGATGGACAGATCGAGCACCGTGCCACCGCGCACGACGAGCAGCGTGCCGCCCAGCAGAACGACGACCGTCGCGACGAGGACTCCGAACTGGAGCAGTCGCGCGATCACCTGGTCGACCTGATGGTCGGTCCAGCGCTGGCCCGGCTGTCGCTCCCCCATCGGCGCCTTCAGCGGCGCGCTCACAGGCCCCCCGTGATGCCCTTGTACAGCATCTGCACCGCCATCACGGCCACCACCACGGTGAAGAGCTTGCGCAGCCAGTCGGTGCGCGCGACGGCGAGGATCCTCGCGCCGAGCAGCGCGCCGGCGAGGACGCCCAGCATCACGGGGAAGGCGATCGTCGGCTCGATGTAGCCACGATGCAGGTACACGCCGGCGCTCGCCGCCGCCGTCACGCCGATCATGAAATTGCTCGTCGTCGTCGAGACCTTGAACGGCAGCTTCATCATCCGGTCCATCGCCAGCACTTTCACGACGCCGGAGCCGATGCCGAGCAGCGCCGACAGGGTGCCGGCGACGAGCATGACGAGAAATCCGCCCGGCACTCCCTGCACCTTGTAGGACGTCATGCCCTCGGCGGTCGGATACGCTCCATCGAGGCGAAGCGCGCGCGACCAGGGATGGGGGGTGAGGGCGAGGTCGTCCGGGTCGCGGCCCTGAAGGGAGCGATACGCGGTGTAGAGCAGGACCAGACCGAAGAGTACGGCGAGGGCGCTCGTCGGGATGAAGCCGGCAAGTGCCGCTCCCGTCACCGCGCCGATCGTCGTCGCCACCTCGAGGAAGATGCCGATTCGCACGTTGGTGAATCCGTCGCGGACGTACGCCGCGGCGGCGCCCGAGGAGGTCGCGATCACACTGACCAGCGACGCGCCGATCGCATAGCGAAGGTTGACGTGGAAGAGCAGCGTCAGCATCGGCACGACGACGATGCCGCCGCCGAGCCCGGTAAGGGCGCCGAGCAGGCCGGCGAGAAAGGAGCCGGAGGCGACGAGCAGCGCCAGGGTGAGCAGGGTCACGAGTCGAGGAGGTATTTCTTGAGGAGTGACATGGCGTGCATGCTGTCGTCTTTCCGCCAGCGGCGCAACTGGATGGCCTTCGACGTGCGAGAGGCGCTCTTCCTTCGCCTCTTCGTGCGGGCTAGCATTCGCCGTGAGTTCGCCGTCCCACCCACGCCCCGTTCCGATGCTGAGCTCGTCCTCCATCTCGTTTCTCAAGCGACTGCTCGACGCCCCAGCCCCTTCGGGCTACGAGACCGCTGCCGCCCGGACCTGGCGCACCGAGGCGGAGACCTTCGCCGACAACGTGTCCGCCGACGTAGCCGGCAACAGCATCGCCGAGGTGAACCCCGGCGGCTCGCCGACGATCATGCTCGATGGCCACATCGACGAGATCGGCGTCATCGTCCAGTACATCGACGACGACGGGTATGTCTACATCGCGCCCATCGGCGGGTGGGATCCGCAGGTGCTCGTCGGGCAGCGCATCCGCTTTCTCGGCCCCCAGGGCGACGTCATCGGCGTCGTGGGAAAGAAACCAATCCATCTGATGAAAGCCGAGGATCGCGAGCACGCCAGCAAGTTCGCCGACCTCTGGGTCGACATCGGCGCGCTCAAGCGCGGCGACGCCGAAGCGCGGCTCAACATCGGCGATCCGGGGGTGATCGACTCGCAGGCGCATGATTTTCCGAACGGACGCCTCGTCTCCCGCTCCATCGACGACCGGATCGGCGCGTTCATCGTGCTCGAGGCGCTGCGTCGCTACGCCGCCAAGCCGGGGGCAGCGCACGTCGTCGCCGCCGCGACGACGCAGGAGGAGATCGCCTGGCACGGCGGCGGCGCGCTCGTCTGTGCACACGGCGTCAACCCGCAGATCGCCATCGTCGTCGACGTGACCTTCGCCACCGACCACCCGAACATCGAGAAGAAGGAGATCGGCGAGCACCGAATGGGAGGGGGGCCGATCATCGCGCGCGGCTCGCTGATCTCGCCCGTCGTTCACGGCCTGCTGCGCGACACGGCGAGGAGGCTCGAGATGGTCCACGCCATTCACGCCGTGGGGCGCGACACCTCCACGAACGCCGACGCGATCCACATCGCGCGCGAGGGGGTTGCGACGGGGCTCGTGTCGATCCCCAATCGGTACATGCACTCGCCCAACGAGATGGTGGATCTGAAGGACGTCGACGACGCGGCGACGCTGATCGCCGAATTCTGCCGCACGGTGACGGCGAAGACGGACCTGACGGCGCGCTGAGCGGCCGGGTCAGGGACCGAGCCGCTTCTCCGCTCCCCAGGCGTCGTTGCCGGCGACCGTGAGCGCTTGCAGCGCTGCCTGTTGCACGTCGCTCTCACGGTCGGACTGCAGCAGGACGAGCGCGTCGAGCGCCTGCGGCGTGCCGGCGGCCGCGAGTGCCTGCACTGCCGCGACGCGGAGGCCGACGACTTTCTTGCGGAAGATTCCCCGCTCCGGCTGTGCGGCGGCGATCAATCGCTCCACCGCCTGGGGCGACCCGAGTCGTCCGAGGGCGAGCAGAAACGCCGCCTTCACCTCGTCGTCCTTCTCCGCGTCGAGGGCGCGGATGAGCGGGTCGGCGTTCGCCTCGTCACGATGCTCTGCGAGCGCGGCGGCGGCCTGCATCCGGATCTGCGGCGCGCCATCGCGGAGCGCCTGCTCGATCGCCGGCATCGACCGCGGCGTACCGAGTCGCATCAGCGCGATGGTCGCCGCGTGCCGCACCCGCTCGTCGTCGTGGTGGAGCAGCTCGCCGAGGGGCTGTTCGGCCTCGCGTGCCTGAAGCTCGCCGAGCAGCGTCGCCGCATTCCTGGCCACGAACCAGCGCGGATCGCCGAGCATGTGGAGGAGGGTGGGCACGCCGGACCGCAGCTCGAGCAGCGCGTCGAAGTACACCCGCCGCTCGCTCCGGCCGGCGGAGGACACGAGCTGGTCGATCAGCGCATCCGCGCCATCCTCGCCGGCGCGCGCGAGCACCGTCATGTGCTCCTCGCGTCTTCGCGGCGACCGCGGCAGCTCTTCGGCCACCGCGCGCAGCAAGGCGCCCTTGGAGAGCCGGCGCAGCGTGAGCACGAAGGCTCGCTTCGCGTCGAGGTCGTGGACGTCGCGCTCGCGCATCACTATCCGGTGCAGGATCTCTGCGGCCAGCGCGGTCCGCCCTTCCCGCCCCGCCGCCTCGGCCAGTCGGGCCAGATCGTCGAGCAGGCGCGTCAGAACCGGCACGGCTCCGGCCTCCTCGAGCTGGGCG
The DNA here is from genome assembly GCA_044449225.1 of Gemmatimonadales bacterium. Classification (GTDB taxonomy): domain Bacteria; phylum Gemmatimonadota; class Gemmatimonadetes; order Gemmatimonadales; family Gemmatimonadaceae; genus AG11. The sequence continues at coordinate 30,080 of JBIOHU010000012.1, forward strand.
AGCAACGCCTCGGCCGAGCCAGCCGGCGCGCGCTTGGCGGCGAAGTGCTCGAACAACACGTCGCTCGTGCGGTCCAGGCGGACGTCCGGCGCGGTGGGCGGCGGGATCTCGCGAGGAGGGCTCGTCGGCGCCGGCGGCGTTCGTCTCGCGACGACACGAACCGTCCCGCCCGCAC
>JBIOHU010000013.1:0-29681 GCA_044449225.1 Gemmatimonadales bacterium
CATCACGGGGTGGGCGACGGTCGTGCCGGTGTCGTCGGTATTCATCGCCGTCGGTTTCTCGGCGGCGGTGGGAGTGTTCTTCGGCTACTATCCGGCGCGCCGGGCTGCCGCGCTCAACCCGATCCAGGCCCTGCGCTACGAATGACCACGGCACTCGTTTCAACTTCCGCGCGACTCGTGCTCACCCATCGCGCGCGGGGCGCTCGTGTGCTCGCCGCGCTCCTGCTTCTGGCCGGCACGCCGCTCGGGCTCGCCGCGCAGGACACGACGCGGACGGCACTCCCGGCCGGCGGACTGATCACCCTGCAGGATGCGATTCGCATCGCGCTCGCGCAGAACTCCGTGGTGCGCTTCGGGCGCAACTCGCTGACTCTCGACTCGCTCACCGTCCGGCAGTCGCGAAACGCGTTCCTGCCGAACCTCTCGGCCAGCTCGTCGTCGTCACAGAGCATCCTGAACGGGAGCGGCGGCAATCCGTTCTCGGCGAGCGTCGGGCTGTCGAGCGGCATCACCATCTACAACGGCGGTCAGAACCGGAACATCCTGTCCCAGGCGCGGGTGAACGCGCAGGCGACGGGCGAGGCTCTCGGCCGAACCCGCCAATCGGTAGCGTTCGCCGTCGCCTCCGACTACCTGGCGCTGATCACCCAGCAGGAGCAGCTGCGCGTCCAGCAGGAGAACCTCACGGCGCAGGAGCAGGAGCTGACGCAGCTCGAGCAGTTCGTGAAGCAGGGGACGCGGCCGATCGGCGACCTGTATCAGGAGCAGGCGTCGGTCGCCTCGACGCGGCTGGCGCTGGTCAACGCGCAGAGGGGGACCGAGGTCGCCAAGGTGAATCTGATCCAGGAGCTGGTGCTGGATCCGCGGCTCGACTACACCTTCGCCACGCCGACCGACACGGCCACCGGGCCGCTGCCGAGGTTCAATCTCGACAGCCTCATCTCGGTCGCCTTCCAGCAGCGGGTCGACCTTCGGGCGCAGACGCTGCGGGTGCAGGCGGCGCAGACGGAGATCAAGATTGCCGAAGGAGGCCGGCTGCCGCAGGTGACGGGCAGCGCGGGGTACGGGACCGGATACAACAGCTCCAGTGACGGCGGCTTCGCGACGCAGCTCAACCAGCGGCGCGGCGGGTCGGTCGGGGTGAGTGTCTCGGTGCCGATCCTCGACCGCGGTGCGGTGTCGATCGCGAAGCAGCGGGCGCAGATCCAACTCGACAACGAGCTGCTCACCCTCCGGGACCAGGAGCAGGCGGTGGCGCTCGACGTGCGGCGTGCGTACCTCGACTACATCTCGGCGGGGGAGCAGCTCTCGGCGGCGGACGCCCAGCAGCGCGCCGCCGCTCTGGCGCTGCAGGCGGCGCAGGCGCGGTACCGCGTCGGGCTGGCGACCTTCGTCGAGGTCACGCTGGCCCGCGCGACGCTCATCCAGGCGCAGAGTGCGGTGGTGAGCGCGCGGTCGAGTCTCGTGTTCCAGCGGGCGCTGATGTCGTACTACACCGGCGTGCTGGACCCGGCGAGCGTGCGGCTGGACTGATCGGCGCCCGAGGAGCGGACAGGGCGGCCGCCACGGTGCGGCGCGCCGCCCGACGTTTGCGGAATCGGTGGCGGTTCGCCAGCTTCGTGGGTCGTTTCCCTCCACCCCTCGACCCATGAGCGACCTCTCCACCTCCGCGCCGGGCGATGCATTCGCCGCGGCGCCCACCCCGGTGAAGCCAGCGTCCCGCTGGGAAGACTTCATCGACATCTTCTACGCGCCGACCTCCGTGTTCGCGCGACGCGCGACCTCGGGGTTTGGCATCCCGCTGCTCGTCGTCACGGTCATCATCGGCGTCATCTTCATCGCCAACAGCGGGGTGATGCAGCCGATCATGGACGCGGAGTTCAGCCGCGGCATGGCGGCGGCGATGAAGAAGAATCCCGCCATCACGCCGGAGATGATGCAGAAGGGGCGCGCGATCGGAGAAACGTTCGCCAAGATCGGCGCATTCGTGTTCGTGCCGATCGCGATCTTCCTCACCGGTCTCGTGCTGTGGCTCATCGGCAAGCTGTTCGACGCGAAGGAGTCGCTCGGTGCGGCGCTGATGGTGACGGCGTACGCCTACGTGCCGAAGATTCTCGAGTCGGTGCTCACCGGAGTCCAGGGGCTGCTGATGGATCCCGCGTCGCTCAACGGGCGCTACAAGGTCTCGCTCGGAGTGGGCCGATTCCTGGATCCCGACACGGCGTCGCCGATGCTGCTCGCGCTGCTCGGGCGAGTCGACGTGTTCACGATCTGGGTGACGGTCCTGCTGGCGATCGGGCTCTCGGTGACTGGGCGGATCCCGCGATCGAAGGCGGCGATGGCCGCGGTGCTGCTGTGGATCTGCGGAGCCCTGCCGGGCATTGTGGGCGCCTTACGACAGTAGGGCGCCGCACTACCGCTCGGGCGGCAGCTCAGTTTCCACGAGGGCGGGAACGGGGCAGCCGCTCCGATGGACGGCGCGCTGGACGTGAACCCGGATGTCGGCGTCCTCGAACCGCGCGATCGGCTGTCCGCAACGATGACAGTGCGGAAAGAGCGCGAACGTGTCGCGCGCGATCTGATCGAGGATCGGGTCGTCGTGCCGGCTGGAGAGAGGCATGGGAGGGAATTTACGCTGAGCGGGCGTCGTCTGCAGAGGGACGACGGAGCTCGTCCGCCGCCACGAGGCGAGCGGGCGCGACGTGACCGGGAACTGGCCGTCCGGGTCCGCTGACCAACGGCGCGATTCGATCATCTGCCTCCTGGAGCACCACTGATGTCCGTGCGCTCTTCCCGCTGGATCGTCGTCGCCGTCCAGCTCGCCGTTGCGGGATGCGGAGGCGGCGATGCGGTGGCGCCGCACGTCGGGCCGGCGGCGCGCTTGAGCGTCTCGTCGGCGCCGAGCGCCTCCGTCGTCGTGGGCGAGAGAGCAGGGTCGATGACGGTGCGCGTCACCGACGCAGCGGGAGCGGCCGTGCCGGGCGTCCTGGTGAAGTTCACGACGAGCACGCTGGTGACGGTGGCGCCCGACAGCGTGCGGACGGATGCGGTGGGGGAGGCGCACGCGAGCATCGTGGCCGGCACGAAGAGCGGTCTGGCGACCGTCGTGGCGAGTGCGGGCGGAAGCGCTCTGACGGGGCAGGTGACCATGCTCGTCACGGCGGGGCCGGCGGTCCAGATCGTCGTGAACCCGAAGACGGCTCGCATCTTCTATGTCGGCGATACCCTGAAGCTCGCCACGACGGCGCTCGACCAGTATGGCAACACGCTGTCCGCCGGCGCTCTCACCTTTGCCGTCGCCGATCCGAGCCTGCTTCGCGTCGACGCCGGTGTGGTGACCGCCCTGCGTCAGGACGGCTCGACGACGGTCGTCGTGTCGTCCGGCGCGCATGCGGATTCGTCGTCGATCGCCGTGACGGCGGCCGGGATCACCCCGTGCACCGGAGTCGCGACGCCGAGCCAGCCGCCGATTGGGGACTTGGTGACGTTCAGCGGGACGTCGAGCGGCTGCCTGGCCGGCACGACGACGGGTGCCGAGTACGCGCTGATCGTCTTCAACTCCTCGCTCGATGGGACGTTCAGCCTGACCGCAACGGTCACCCCGAGCGGCATCGCCGCGGCGCCGACGGCATCGCTCGCTCTGCTATCCAGTCCGGCATCGCTGGCCGAGCCGACCGCGCCGCCCATGCTGGCCCGCGGCAGCAGCGCGGCGGCACCGGTCGCCGACGAGACATTTCACCTTCGGCTGCACGAGCGAGTGCGCCGCACCGTCGAAGCGCATGCTGCCAGCGCGCGGCGCTGGTACGCTGCGCGGACGCTCGCGCCCGCGCCGACGAAGGTGGGCACGTTCTCGGTCGCGCCGTCGTACTCCGCGATTCCGGCGTTGCCGGTGGCCGGGAGCATCCTGAAGGTGAACGTGAACGCGAACGAGGATTGCACCGCGCCGGCATATCGTGGGGCGCGCGTCGTCGCCGTCGGCACGCGGTCGATCGTGCTCGCCGACACCCTCAATCCGGCGAACGGCTTCAGCGACGCCGACTATGCCCGCTTCGCCGCCCGTTTCGATACTCTCGTCTATCCGCTCGACGCGACGCCGTTCGGCGATCCGAGCGACATCGACGGCAACGGACGGGTCGCGATCCTGTTCACGAGTGCCGTCAACGAGCTCACGCCGGCAAACTCCTCGTCGTTCGTCGCCGGCTTCTTCTACGGTCGCGACCTGCTGCCGGCGTCGGGGGCATCGCCCTGCGCCGGAAGCAACGAGGGAGAGCTGGTGTACATGCTCGTCCCCGACTCGGCGGGCGAGGTGAACGGCAACGTGCGCGGCCGCGGATTCGTGGACACCATCACTACCGGCGTGCTCGCGCACGAGATGCAGCACCTGATCAACGCGTCGCGCCGGCTGTACGTCAATCCGGGCGCGGCAATCGACGAGGCGGTCTGGCTGAACGAGGGGCTGAGCCACGTTGCCGAGGAGCTGCTGTACTACCGAGAGAGCGGCATGCTGGCGCGCGGCGACCTGGGAGACAACGCGGTGCGGGTCGCCTCGATGGAGACCTATCCGTTCTTCAAGGCCGACCTCGCCGCGAATTTCTCCCGATGGATCGAGTACCTCCAGGACCCCGGCGACAACTCGCCCACCGCCGCCGACGATGAACTGGCGACGCGTGGCGCCACCTGGACTTTCCTCCGATATGCCGCGGACCAGCTCTATTCCGACGACGGCGACGTGTGGAGGCGGTTCGACAATTCGACGACGACGGGGATCGGCACCCTTCAAGTGGTGTTCGGGAGCCCGGTGGACCTGCCGCGACTGTTTCGCGACTGGACGGTGGCGAACCTGCTCGACGACGCAGGCATTACCACGGATCCCCGATTCGCTCATCCGAGCTGGAACTTTCGCAGCCTGTTCGGCAACACCTTCGGCAGCTACGATCCCAGCCACAGCATCTTCACGCCGATCGGCTCGCCGCTGCGAGTGTCGCCGCTCACGAACGGCATCGGCGCGCGCGTGCGGGTGCGGGGGACGTCGGCGAGCTACTACCGGCTTGCCGTGGGCGCGGGACGCGAGGCACTGCTGGGGTTGGCCTCTGGCGCGGGACCACCGAGCCCGCAACTGCAGTTCATCGTGGTGCGAACGAAATAGAGAATGATGGGATTCGGGTGAACGCCGCTCGTCGATCAGGCTCCTACCACCGGAGAGACGCCGCATGGATCACACGCTATCACTCACCGCTCGCGCGCTGGGGCTCGCGTCCGCGCTGGTTCTGCTTCCCGCCATGGCCGCCGCACAGACCACCGGCACCGTCGCCGGACGGGTCCTGTCGGCTGGCGCACCAGTAAACGGGGCGACCGTGACAGCCACGGGCGGCCGGGCGACGCTCACCCGCGCCGATGGCTCGTACCGCCTCGCTCTGCCGCCCGGCCGCCACGAGGTTCGCGTGCGGCTGATCGGATTCGTCACGGCGCGGGACTCGGCGACCGTCACCGCCGGCGCGACGACGACGCTCGACTTCAGCATCGTCCAGTCGGTCGCGACGCTCGAAGCGGTTTCCACTCTCGGTACGCGCGGCGAGGCGCGCACGGTGATCGACGCGCCGGTGCCGATCGACGTGCTGTCCGCCGCCGAGATCAAGCAGACTGGCCGCACCGAGACGGCGCAGATGATCCAGGCCGTCGCGCCGAGCTTCAACTTTCCGCGGACGTCGATTGGCGACGGCACCGACGCGGTGCGACCGGCCACGCTGCGCGGCCTCGCTCCCGACCAGACACTGGTGCTGGTGAACGGCAAGCGCCGGCACAACAGCGCGCTCGTCAACGTGAACGGCTTCGTCGGGCGAGGCTCGGCGCCGGTGGACCTGAACGCGATTCCGGCGAGCATGATCGACCACATCGAGATCCTGCGCGACGGCGCGGCCGCGCAGTACGGCTCCGACGCCATTGCTGGCGTGATGAACATCGTGCTGAAGCGTGGAACGCCGGGCGGCTTCACGACCACGCTCGGCGAGGACTACACGATGTACAACCGCGCCGACAACCTCACCCCTTTTCCGATGCAGATCGGGGACCGCCAGGCGCGCGACGGCAAGGTGCTGCAGACGGCGCTCGATCAGGGCTGGACCTTCTCGCAGAGCGGGTTCCTGCACCTCACCGGTGAGCTGCGCGATCGCGGATTCACCAATCGCACGCTACCCGATCCGCGGGTCCAGTACTTTCCCGGCGACCCGCGCGAGAACGATCCGACCCTGCCACTGAACGGCCGGATCGATCACCGGCAGGGAGATGCGGCGACTCACGACGTGCAGGGCTTCTGGAACGCCGGCGGATCACTCGGCTCGGTGGACTTCTACACTTTCGGCGGCGGTGCCGTGCGGCGCTCCGAGGCGCCGGGCTTCTGGCGCCGGCCGAACGACGACCGGACGCTGCGGAACATCTATCCGAACGGATTCCTGCCGATCATTCACGGTGATCTCGACGACGCCTCCGCCGCGGTGGGAGTGACGGGAGTCGCCAGCGGATGGAACTGGGACCTCGGCACGGTCTATGGCGGTAATCAGTTCGCGTTCACGATCAAGAATACGGCAAACGTCTCCCTCGGGCCGACCTCACCGACGGAGTTCGACGCCGGCAAGCTGCGATTCAAGCAGAGCACGACGACGCTCGATCTCAATCGGGACTTCAGGGGCTCACTTCCCTTCCCCGTGAACGTCGCGGCCGGAGCGGAGTTCCGGGCGGACGACTACGCGATCGTCGCCGGCGAGTTCGACTCGTGGCGGAATGGCGGATTCACCGTCATCGACCAGAACGGCAATCCGACGACGCGGCCCGGCGCGCCAGGCTCGCAGGTCTTCCCCGGCTTCAAGGCTGACAGCGGGGGCAAGAAGGGCGACGAGGGATCGCACGCGCGCAACAACACCGGCCTTTATGCCGACCTGTCGTCGGATCTGACCCAGCGGTTACTCGTCGACGTGGCGGGGCGGTACGAACACTACAGCGACTTCGGGTCGACGACGACGGGCAAGCTCTCGGCGCGCTATCAGATCGTAACGGGATTCGCCCTTCGCGGCGCGGCGAGCACCGGCTTCCGCGCTCCGTCGCTGATGCAGGAATACTTCTCCTCCACGGCGACCAACTTCGTCGGCGGCATACCCTTCGACATCAAGACGTTCCCCGCCAACTCACCGGAAGCCGAGGCACTCGGCTCGTCGCCGCTCAAAGCGGAGAAATCCCGCAACTACAGCTTCGGGTTTGCAACCGAGCCGGTGACCGGGCTGTCGTTCACGGCTGACTACTACTACGTCGCGATCGGCGACCGGATCGTGTTGTCGAACAACTTCACCGGTCCGGCGGCGACGGCGGCGCTGAACAACATCGGCATCACGGGGATCCAGGGTGGCCGATACTTCACGAACGCCATCGACACGAAGACCCACGGATACGACGTGATTGCCAACTACGGCATGACGTTGGCGAGCAGTTCGGTGCTGCGGTTGTCGGCGGCGTACAACCACAACCGGACGCGCGTCACCCGCGTCGATACCCTGCCGACGAATCTCTCCGGTCTCAAGAGCTCGCTGTTCGATCGGGTGGAGCAGGGGCGCATCGAGGAAGGGAATCCGGAGAACAACCTGATCCTCTCGGCGAATTACGACATCCATCACTTCGGTCTGATCGTCCGTACCCAGCGATTCGGGCAGGTGACCTCTTACGGGAGCGCGCCGACGAACGCCTTCGGACCGCTCGACCAGATCTTCTCGCCGAAGTGGGTTTCCGACCTGAGCGGCTCGTACACCTTCAACCAGCTCACGCTGACGATCGGCGCGGACAACATCTTCGACATCTACCCCGATCGGAACAACAACGACGGCAACTACGTCACTCCGCCGGCGGAAAATGGTGGAACCTCGAACTTCGGAATTTTCCCGTACAACGGCATCTCGCCATTCGGGTTCAACGGGCGGTTCATCTACACGCGACTGACGGTCGGATTCTGAAAGGCGGGTATATTTGCGTTCGTGCCCACGCCGCTATGGACGCCGACGCCGGAGCAGATCGCCGAGGCGAACCTCACCCGGTTCATCCGCGACTGCGTCCGCCCCCTGGGCGGGGGCGCGGCCGAGGTGCACGACAGCCCGTCGCTGTACGAGTGGTCGATCGCACGGCCGGCCGAGTTCTGGCCGGCCGTGTGGCAGTTCTGCGGCATCGTGAGCGAGCAGCGGGCCGGCCGGCCACCGTGGGATGATGTGCTCGTCGGCGAGCATCGCGTGGCTCCGCCGGAGCCCGTTCGCGGGCCGCGTTGGTTCGGCGGAGCGCGACTGAATTTCGCCGAGAACCTCCTGCGCCACGACGAAGACCGCGAGGCGCTGGTCCTGTGGACGGAGGACGGGGCAGGGCGGCGACTCAGCTATCGCGAGCTGAGCCGCGACGCGGCGCGGTTCGCCGCCTTCCTGCGTCGGTCGGGTGTCGTCGCCGGCGATCGCATCGCCGGCTTCGTCCCCAACATTCCCGAGGCGGTGATCGCGATGCTCGGCGCCGCATCGATCGGCGCGCTCTGGTCATCCTGCTCGCCGGATTTCGGCGTGACGGGCGTGCTCGACCGGTTCGGCCAGATCGAGCCGACGGTGCTCGTGACCGCCGACGGCTACCGGTACGGCGGGAAGACTCACGACTCGCTCGGACGGGTGGCCGAGTTCACGCGGTCGCTACCCAGCGTGAGGGTAATCGTCGTGGTACCGCATCTCGCCGGCGATCCCGCCGGAGCGGCGCCGCGCGGCCTGGCGAACGCCGTTTGGTGGCCAGCGGCGCTGGAACAGCATGGTGGCGAGGCGACGCCGCGATACGAGCGACTGCCGTTCGATCACCCGCTCTACGTCATGTACTCGTCGGGCACCACGGGACTGCCGAAGTGCATGGTGCACGGGGCGGGGGGAACGCTGCTCCAGCACCTGAAGGAGCTCGTGCTGCACACCGATCTCCGGCCCGACGACCGCATCCTTTACTTCACCACGACTGGATGGATGATGTGGAACTGGCTCGTTTCGAGCCTCGCCGTGGGCGCGACGGTCGTGCTGTATGACGGCTCACCGGTCCGGAGCAAGCCGGTGTTATGGGACGTCTGCGAAGCCGAGTCGGTGAGCATCTTCGGCACGAGCGCGAAGTGGCTCACCCTGTCGGAGAAGTCGGGGACCGTTCCCAAGGAGACGCACGATCTGTCGGCGCTGCGGGCGATCCTTTCGACCGGCAGCCCGCTCACGCCACCAGGATTCGACTACGTCTACGAGCAGGTGAAGGCCGACGTGCGGCTCAGCAGCATCAGCGGCGGCACCGATATCATCTCCTGCTTCGCCCTCGGCGATCCGACGCTGCCGGTCTACAGCGGCGAACTGCAGACGCGCGGGTTCGGGATGGCGGTCGAGATCTTCGACGAGGCGGGACGGTCGGTTCGGGGAGTGCCGGGCGAGCTCGTATGCACGGCGCCATTTCCGAGCATGCCGGTTTCCTTCTGGGACGATCCCGGCGGCGCGAAATACCGCGCCGCCTACTTCGACGTCTATCCCGGCATCTGGCGCCACGGCGACTGGGCCGAACTCACCGGGCTCGGCGGGATGGTGATTTACGGACGGAGCGACGCGACGCTCAATCCGGGGGGAGTGCGGATCGGCACGGCCGAGATCTACCGTCAGGTCGAGCAGCTCGAGGAGGTGGTCGAGAGCCTCGTGATCGGCCAGCAGGTGCGGCAGCCGAACGGCGTCGACGAGCGCGTCGTGTTGTTCGTGCGGCTTCGTGACGGACTGACGCTCGACGACGCGCTACGCGAGCGGATCAAGCAACGGATCCGCGCCCATGCAACCCCCCACCACGTGCCGAAGAAGATCATTCAGGTCGCGGACGTCCCACGAACGATCAGTGGCAAGATTACCGAGCTCGCCGTGCGCGACGTCGTGCATGGACGAGAGGTGAGGAACCGCGAGGCGATGGCCAATCCCGAGGCGCTGGAGCTTTTTCGCGATCTTCCGGAGCTCGCCTTCTAGGGCGACGTCCAGGCGAGCCGGGCTCTCTCGCCGGCGGTGCGCGGCGGAGTGCCGTGGTCCGGGCACTGCCACGACGTTAGCTTGAGGGAGACACCAGTCCGGAGCCCGCTCATGGCCACGATGGTCGCACGCACCCCAGAGGTGCACGATACCTTCCCGATCAACGGGACGGATTACATCGAGTTCTACGTGGGCAACGCCCGGCAGGCGGCCCACTACTATCGATCCGCCTTCGGTTTTCAGCTCGTCGGCTATCGCGGGCCGGAGACGGGAACGCGCGACCGGGCGAGCTATCTGCTCCAACAGGACAAGATCCGCTTCGTCCTGACGACGCCGATCCGTCCCGACCTGAGCCGCGACGCCGAGCGGATTGCCGAGCACATCCAGCGCCATGGCGACGGGGTGCGCGACCTCGCGCTCTGGGTCGACGACGCGCGCGATGCCCATTCGAAAGCGGTCGAGCGCGGAGCCGAGTCGGTCCAGGAGCCGATCGTCTTCCACGACGACGACGGGGAAGTCGTCGTGGCGGCGATCAAGATCTACGGGGACACGATTCATTCGCTGGTCGAGCGGAGGAACTATCGCGGCCTGTTCATGCCCGGTTTCGTCGCCGCGACGCCATACTACCATCCGCCGCCGGTCGGCCTCCGGTACGTGGATCATTGCGTCGGCAACGTCGAGCTGGGCAAGATGAACGAGTGGGTGGATTTCTACGCCCGCGTCATGGGCTTCCGCAACCTGCTCACCTTCGACGACAAGACCATCAGTACCGAATACTCCTCGCTGATGAGCAAGGTGATGGCGAACGGGAACGACCGGATCAAGTTCCCGATCAACGAGCCGGCGAAGGGCAAGAAGAAGTCGCAGATCGACGAGTACCTCGACTTCTACGGTGGACCGGGGGTGCAGCACATGGCGCTCGCCACCGACGACATCATCGGGACGGTGACGACCCTCCGCGACCGCGGGGTCGAGTTTCTCTCCGTGCCGACGACCTACTACGACGATCTCCAGAAGCGCGTCGGCACGATCGACGAGGACGTGGAATCGCTCGCGAGCCTGGGGATCCTGATCGATCGTGATCCCGATGGGTATCTGCTCCAGATCTTCACCAAGCCGGTCGAGGACCGTCCGACTGTCTTCTACGAGATCATCCAGCGGAAGGGAGCGAAGAGCTTTGGGGCGGGCAATTTCAGGGCGCTGTTCGAGGCGATCGAGCGCGAACAGGGCCGCCGCGGGAACCTCTGAATGCCGTACTACCACACGCTGGGCAGGATTCCGAAAAAGCGCCACATCGCATTCCGAAAGCCCGACGGCGGACTGTATGCCGAACAGCTCGTCGGGCACGAGGGATTCACGGGCACGTCGGCGCTGCTCTACCACGTGCATCCTCCGACGACGGTGAAGTCGGTGAAGCGCGTGAAGGAAGTGAGGTACGAAGCGGACCCCGACAACACGCTCCGCCATCGTCACTTCCGAACCGCTCGGACGAAGAAAGGAGGGAGTCCGACGTTGGATCGCATCCCGCTCCTGTTCAATCAGGACGTCGCGATGCTCTACGTCGAGCCGGATCAGGATGACGAGCACTTCTACCGCAACGCACAGGCGGACGAGGTCGTGTACGTCGCGAAGGGGAAGGGGAATCTCGAGACTCAGTACGGCGACCTGCCGTTCGGAGAGGGAGATTATCTCGTCATCCATCGCGGCATCATGCACCGCTATCGTCTCGACAGCGCCGAGTCCGCGAAGCTGCTGATCATGGAGGGACGAGGGCACGTACGTCCGCCGAAGCGCTATCGCAACGAGTTCGGGCAGCTCGTCGAGGGAGCCCCGTATTCGGAGCGCGACATCCGCGTTCCCCGCGAGCTGAGGACTCACGACGAGAAGGGCGACTTCAGGATCCTCGTCAAGCAGTACGACGGGATCAACGAGATCGTCCTCGACCACCATCCTCTCGACGTCGTCGGATGGGACGGGCAGTTCTATCCGTGGGCGTTCAACATTCGCGACTTCGAGCCGATCGTCGGGCGGGTGCACCAGCCGCCGCCGGTGCACCAGACCTTCCAGGGCGACGGGTTCGTGATCTGCTCATTCTGTCCACGGCCGTACGATTTTCATCCGGAGGCGGTGCCGGCGCCCTACAACCACAGCAACGTCGACTCGGACGAGGTCCTCTACTACGCCTCGAGCGAGTTCATGAGCCGGAAGGGGATCGAGTTCGGCTCGATCACCCATCATCCCGACGGCATCCCGCACGGCCCGCATCCGGGGCGGGCGGAGGCATCGATCGGCGCGACGTCGACGGAGGAGCTCGCCGTGATGATGGATACGTTCCGTCCTCTTCAGGTGGCGAAGCAGGCGCTGGACATCGAGGACGCGAGCTATCACAGAAGCTGGCTCGACGCGCAGCACGACGCCTTCAATCCTCCGACGAGCTGATGTGGGACTGACCTCTCCCCCCGTCGGGTCGCCCCGGCAGAGCGGCGCGCCGGCGATGATCGATCCAGCCGCGGCAGCGCGCCTCGTTCCCGCTTTGGCGGCGACGGCGAATTCGGGCGTGCGAGTCTATCGCTACACGCATCCGTCCACCGGCTGGCGGCTCAGCATCGCCACGCATGCCGAGCCGGGCTCGCAGAAGCTGTCGCTCGGCGGCTTCCGCATCGCGCCCGAGGAGCGAACTTCCGTCCCTGGCTTCGATAGCGACCGCGAGGCGATCGGTCTGGCGATCGGCATGGAGGAGAAGGTCTACTGGTCGCGGCTGATCGGCGTCGGCGGACCACTGGCTCAGCGCGATCGGCACCGTATCGTCGGAGGCAAGTGTGTCCTTCACCCGACACCCCAGGCGCGCGTCGGTCAGCCGCACGATTTCGAGATGCTCGACTTCGCCATCGCCTGCTTCGAGGACGTCGAGACGCGATACGGCTTCTCTCTCGCGACGGGACAGGATCTCGGCCACGGTCTGATGTCGGATGGCCGAACACAGTCGCTTGAATATCTCAACTCGCGATTCAGCGGCAGCGTCGTCGCCGATACCTCCAGGCCGACCGGCGAGGGCAACTACCACGTGCTGGCTGGGATGCTGCGCGCGATGGACGTCGCGATCGAGCGATCGACCGTGGGGCTCATCGGCTGTGGCAACGTCGGCATGCACGTCATCCGCCGCCTGCACGACGACGGAGCGGCGATGCTCGCCGTCGAGGCGAACGAGGGGCGGCGCGAGGCCCTCGCTGCGCTCGGCATTCCCACCTTCGAGCCGAGCGAGAAGCGCGAGTTCCTCCGTCGGCCGATGGACGCGGTCGTCGTCAACGCCGCCGGCGGATCACTCGATCCACAGGCCATCGCACGGATCGTGGCGAACGAGCGGATCAAGGTCGTGTGCGGATCGGAGAACCTCGCGATGCCCGAGGAGGCTGCCGGCTCCGACGCCTTGCGCCGCGCTCACACGGCATACGCGCCCACCGAGCTCGGGGGGATGATGGGCTATCTCGCCGCCGTAGAGGAGTATCTCGCCCGCGCCGAAGGAATGCCCTTCGAGGTGCGGACGCTGTTCGCGGCCGCCCGCAAGCTCGAGAGCGCGGCGTACGAGGCGACCCGCTACGCGCGGGAGCGAAACTTCTCGATCGGGTTCGAGGACGCGATGCGCGAGGTCAGCGGGCGCGGAACTTCGCAATCGCCGACCGGGTAAACTCGGAGAGGACCAATCGCCCGGAGATTCGCGCCCGCTCGGAGAGCAGCGTCTCCCACGAGCTCGTGCCCTCCCAGAAGATCCGTTTCATCTCCGCCATCGCCGCCGGGTTCGACGCGGCGAGCGTTCCCGCCAGCGCATTGATCGCTGCATCCATCGACGCCACGTCGTCAGACACCCGAGCGTACAGGCCGTGCCGCTCGCACCATTCGGCGTCGCGCCAGTTCACGTCCACGGCCATGGCGGCGAAGGCGCTGCATCCGACCTTGTGCTCGATCACCGGTCCGACGACGAACGGTCCGATGCCGACCGCGAGCTCGCTCAGCTTGGCCGAGGCGCCGTTGACGGCGAAGGCGTAGTCAGCAGCGGCGGCGATGCCGACGCCGCCCCCCGCCATCCGTCCCTGCACGCGAACGAGAATGAACTTCGGAGCGCGGATCATCGCGAGGATCACCCGCGCGAACCCACTGAAGAATTCCTCGCCCGCCTGTGGATCGTGAATGTCCAACAGCTCGTCGAACGACGCGCCGGCACAGAAAGCGCCGGCGCCTTCGCTGCGCAGAACGATCACTCCGGCCGCGGAATCGCGGCCGACCCAGGTGATCGCCTCAGCGAGCCGCGCCAGCAATGCTCCGGGAAGGGAGTTGCCCTTGGGATGCCCGAATCGAATCGTGCCGATTCCGTCGGCGATCGTCACGGTAACGTCGCCGCCGGCCACGGCGGTGCCCGGCGTGTCCGGTCTGGTAATCATGTGAACAAGATAGACTCGCGGTAGTCGCGGCGTCGATTGTCCGATTTGGCGATTCAGGTGTAGATTCCGGTGGCAGAAGCAACCCGTTGCCCCTCTTGGCCTTCGCCGTACCACGTCCCGAAGTCGAGCCCGCCGTCGAGGCTCTGGAGCCGACTGTCATGCCGCAGACCCAAGCCGCCACTGCTCCAGCTGACGACCCGGTGAAGGTTGCCGCCTTCGAGGCGCGCATCGCCGCTGGCGAGAGCATCGAGCCGAAGGACTGGATGCCGGCGAGGTACCGGCGGCAGCTCATCCGCATGATGTCGCAGCACGCGCATTCGGAGGTCGTCGGCATGCTTCCCGAGGGGAACTGGATCACCCGCGCTCCGTCGCTCCGGCGCAAGATCTCCCTCGTCGCGAAGGTCCAGGACGAGGCCGGGCACGGGCTCTACATCTACTGCGGCACCGAGACGCTCGGCGTGGACCGCTCCGAGATGATCCAGCAACTGCTCGATGGAACCGCCAAGTACTCCAGTATCTTCAACTATCCAACGCTGTCTTGGGCGGACATGGGAGTGATCGGCTGGTTCGTCGACGGTGCGGCGATCGTCAACCAGACCATCCTCGCCAAGGCGTCATACGGACCGTACGCGCGCGCGATGATCCGTGTGTGCAAGGAGGAGAACTTCCACAAGCGTCAGGGCTACGAGATCGTCGCGACCCTGGCGAACGGCACGCCAGCCCAGAAGGCGATGGTCCAGGATGCCGTCAACCGCTGGTGGTGGCCCTCGCTGATGATGTTCGGACCGAGTGACGCGAAGTCGCCGAACACGGCGGAGCTCATCCGGTGGAAAGTGAAGCGCAAGACGAACGACGAGCTGCGTCAGCGGTTCGTGAATCTCACCGTGCCGCAGGCGATCGCCGTGAACCTCACCCTCCCCGATCCCGAGCTGACGTTCGAGGGCGAGACGGAGAACTGGGAGTTCGGCGCGATCGACTGGGACGAGTTCAACCAGGTGATCAGTGGAAACGGACCGTGCAACCGCGAGCGGCTCGCCGCACGCCGCGCGGCTCACGAGGACGGTGCGTGGGTGCGCGAGGCGGCGATGGCCTACGCGGACAAGCAGCGTGCGAAGCGGGCGTCGGAAGCGGCGTAACGCGTGGCGAGCACGGTGAGCAACCAGCCGGCCGTCGCGGCGCAGGCGGACGCGAGAGTCGGCGACGGCCAGTGGCCATTGTGGGAGGTCTTCACCCAGAGCGAGCAAGGGGCGCCGCACGAGCATGCCGGATCGCTCCACGCCGCCGATGCCGAGCAGGCGCTCCAAAACGCGCGCGACGTGTACTCCCGTCGCGGCAGCGTGATCTCGCTCTGGGTCGTGCCGAGCGGCTCCATCACCGCATCGTCGCCTGGCGAGAACGGACCCTTCTTCGATCCCGGCGCGGACAAGGCCTATCGCCACCCGCAGTTCTACAAGGTCCCTCGCGGCGTGCGCGGCGTATGACCTCGGTTTCGCCGTCGGTCGTCCCAGCGCCGCCGCCGAAGGGGAATGCGCTGTTCGAGTATCTCCTCCGGCTCGGCGACGACCGCCTCGTGCTCGGCCACCGCTTGAGCGAGTGGTGCGGCCATGGCCCGATCCTCGAGGAGGACATCGCGCTGTCGAACGTCGCTCTCGACCTGCTTGGGCAGGCGACGATGTTGCTTCGTCTGGCCGGCGACGTCGAGGGGAAAGGACGAGACGAGGATGCGCTCGCCTACTTCCGCGAGGCGGTGGAGTTTCGCAACTGCCAGCTGGTCGAGCTGCCGAAAGGGGACTTCGCGTTCTCGATCGTGCGGCAGTTTCTGTTCGACGTGTACGCCGTCGTGACGCTCGACGCGCTGTCGCGGAGCACGAACGCCGATCTCGCCGCGATCGCGGCGAAGTCGCTCAAGGAAGCGACGTATCACGTTCGCCACAGTGGCGAGTGGATTCTGAAGCTCGGCGACGGCACCGAGGAGAGCCATCGGCGCGCGCAGAGCTCCGTCGACGAGCTCTGGCGCTTCACGCCCGAGCTGTTCGTCGCCGACGGCGTCGACGCCGAGCTTGGGGTCGCGGGGATCGCGCCCGACCTCGCCTCTCTTCAGCCCACTTGGCAGGCGCTCGTCCGCGACGTCCTGGAGCGCGCCACCCTCACGACTCCGGCCGTCGGGCCACGCCCTGTCGGCGCTCGTGGCGGCCGCAGTGGCGCGCACACCGAGTTCCTCGGACACATGCTGGCCGAGATGCAGATCGTGGCGCGTTCGCATCCAGGCGCGACATGGTAGTCCGCATCGTCGGTGAAGCCGTCCGCGACGATGTGCTGGCGATCCTCGACACGGTCATGGATCCCGAGGTGCCGGTGCTCAGCGTGCGCGAGCTTGGCATCGTCCGCGACGTTCTCGTGGACGTCCGCGGCGGGGTGACGGTGATCGTCACGCCGACATACTCGGGATGTCCGGCGATCCAGGTGATCGAGCGCGACATCATCGAGGCGATCGCGGCCGCCGGCCACGCCGAGGTGCGAGTGCGCACGACCTATGCGCCGGCATGGACGACGGACTGGATCGACCCGGCGGCGAAGGCGAAGCTCAAGGCGTGGGGCATCGCGCCGCCCGGCCCGGCTGCCGGACCTGGCGACCTGGTGCAGCTGCTTCGAGCTCGACCGGCCGTGCAATGTCCATACTGCGACTCGTACGACACCGAGCTCCGGAGCGAGTTCGGTTCCACGGCGTGCAAGGCGGTCCGCTGGTGCTGCAACTGTCGCCAGCCGTTCGAGGAGTTCAAGGCGTTCTGAGGTGGCGGCGGAGCGCCCCGATCGGACCGGCGCGCCCCGCTCGCCTCCCGTCATCGCGTCCCCAGCGAGGCGACGCGGTCAGCCGTCAGTCCGCCGACGGCGAGACGCGACAGCAGGTCGTTCCGCTGCGAGCCCGTCAGCATCGGCGAGCCAGTGAGCAGGCGGGCCTTCGTCGCGTAGTACTTCGTGTTCGCCACATCGCGCAAGTCGGTGGAGATGTAGGCCGCGTCAGTGAACGCATTCGCCGCGGTGACCACGTCGCCGACCGCGAGCGCGTACTCGGCGGAGCGCACCATGAGGTCGCGGGCGGTTGTGGGATCGTCGGAGTAGTACCGGTCGCGGGCGGCCCAGTACAGACTTGCCGCCTTCAGCGTGTCGCCGTCCTCGCGCAGGCCGGCTGCCTTCTCCCGCAGGAACGCCGCCTTGCGAATCTTGCTCCAGTCAGAGGTCTCGTACAGCGCAGCCTCCTTATCGAGCGCTTCGGCGTGCGACTGCCGGTCGGTCACCGTGATCGGCTTCAACGATGCCTGTGCCTGCGCGGCCGGCAGCGCCAGGAGGGTGGACAGTGCGCCGGCGATGATCGCGAGTCGTACGGGGTGCACCTGCATGATCCGCCTCCATTGATGTGCACGATGCCCCACGCAGCTCCGGAAGAGGAGGTTCGAGCACGAAGTGCTCGCGCGCGACATGCGCTGACGAATGCGTCCATGGGGGGTCGCGAGTAACGGGATTCTCTCCGTCATCCGTCTGAACGATGAGACGGACGGCGAGCGGGAAAGGGTTCGGGCCGGGTGACGAGCCGCAGGGCGGGGGGCCGAACCGTCCTGCGATGTGACGAGCGCGCGCGGCGCGCTGGCGGCGAGCGGAGACCAGCTCGCCTCAAACCCGTTTCGTTTTCCAGGTCCCTCGCCGGAACAGCACTGCGCTCACCACCGCCAGCGTCGAGAAGGAGACCGTGATGGCGTAGAACACACCGCTCGGTCCCATTCCCAGGCGGAGCGCGAGCAGCCACGCCAGCGGGATCTCGAAAAGCCAGAAGACGAACAGATTGATCCAGGTCGGAGTGGCCGTATCGCCAGCCCCGTTGAACGACTGGGTCAGCACCATGCCGTACGCGTAGAAGAGGAAGCCGCAGGCGATCGTCCGCAGCGCCGCCACGCCGTAGCGTTCGACGGCGACGTCCGGAGTAAAGAAGACGACGATGGGTCGCGCGAAGATCACGAACAACACACCGACGCTGCCGAGAAAGACCACATTGTACCGCGCCGCTTTCCAGACCGACGCTTCCGCACGGTCGGGCTTCATTGCTCCGAGCGCTTGGCCCACCATCGTCGCCGCGGCATTGCTGAGACCGAAGGCCGGCAGCAGCGCGAACGCGACGACGCGGATGCCGATCGTGTAGCCGGCGATCGCCTCGCTGCCGAAGCTGGCGAGAATCCGCGTCAGGCCGATCCAGCTCGCCATCCCGATGAACACCTGAAAGGTGGCGGCGGACGACAGTCGCACCACGCGGGCGATGAGCGCCGCGTCGAAGCGATAGTGACGCGCGACGACGCGGATCCGCCCGCCTGGCCGAATGAGCGTGCTCAGCGCGAAAAGCGCGCCTGCGCTTCGCCCGATCGTCGTCGCGATCGCCGCGCCGACGATGCCCAGCCTCGGGAATGGTCCCCACCCGAAGACGAGCGTCGGCCCGAGCACGATGTTGATCGCGTTCGCCGTCCACAGGACTCGCATCGCGACCGCCGCATCGCCCGAGCTGCGGAGGACCGCGTTCGCGAGGTAGAGCATCACCACGCTCGCATTGAAGCCGAGCATGACGCGCGCGAAGACTGCGTGCTCGAGCACGCCTGACGACGCTCCCATCGCGCGCAGAAGGTGGGGGGCGAACTCCGCGCCGACCACACCGAGCACGATCGAGACGAGGAAGCCGAACAGGATCACCTGTGCGCCGGTGTGGGCGGCTCCCTCCGCGTCCTTCTCACCGATGCGCCGCGCTACCATCGCCCCCGCGCCGATGCTCAGCCCGACGGCAAGGGCGTAGATGATGGTCATGAGCGACTCGGTCAGTCCCACCGTGGCGACGGCGTCGGCGCCGAGGCGAGCGA
This sequence comes from Gemmatimonadales bacterium, assembly GCA_044449225.1. GTDB lineage: Bacteria > Gemmatimonadota > Gemmatimonadetes > Gemmatimonadales > Gemmatimonadaceae > AG11. Next base: position 19,363 of record JBIOHU010000013.1, read on the forward strand.
CGACGAAGACGTCCACGACGACGAACACGCTCTCCATCATCATCTCCAGCACCATCGGTACGGCGAGGATGAAGATCGCGCGGCCTATCGGACCATCCGTGAAGTCGCGACCGTGTGCGCCGCGCAATGCTTCGCGAATCGCCGCCCAGAGCGAAGGAAGTTCTGGTGTCTCTGGGGCGATCGCCCTGCTGCTTGTGGTCATGGAGGTCCTTACCGGCGGAAGTGCGGCCGGTTACCGGTCCGCGATGCTCGAAAGCAATACGCCCCGCCTGCGCGGCTACGCAGGCGGGGCGATCATGCTCGCTCCGGAATCGGGCGGCGGTGCCGCTACCTCGACTCGAACCCTGCGCGCGGGGAGAGGCCAGCCACGACGACGCTCGTCGCGGTCCGACGCGAGTCGGAGGGCGTGGCGGCGAAGGTGGTGACGGCGGCGAGGGTCATCGATCGATTCCGACTGAAGTGGTGCAGGGAGAAGCCAGTCTAAACGGGACCGGTCCAGTCGTCAAGGGAGCTCGCTCTGCGGTGCTTTACGTGTCCAGCAGCGCCGCGATCCGCTCGGCGATTCGTCTCGCGTCGGGCAGTACGGCATTCAGCAGCACCTCGTGATAGGGCATCGGCACGTCGTCCACCGTCAGGCGCTCGACCGGCGCGTCGAGGTGCCAGAACGCCTCGCGTGCCAGTACCGCGGCGATCTCCGCGCCGAATCCGGCCGTCATTGTGTCTTCATGCACGATCAGGCACTTGCCCGTTTTCCGCACCGACTCCAGCACGGCGCCGCGATCCCACGGCATGATCGTCCGTAGGTCGAGCAGCTCGGCGTCGCCGGAAAAATCGGCCGCCGCAGCGAGGCAGCGATGGACCATCGCTCCCCAGGTGACGACGGTCACGCCGTCGCCATCCTTTAGCCGCGCCGCTCGGCCGAACGGAAGCAGATAATCGTCGCCCGGATAGCGAGCGCTGCCTTCGCTCGTCATCAGCAGAGACCGATGCTCGAAGAAGATCGTGGGATTCGCGCTGCGCATCGCCGTGCGCAGCAAGCCGGAGGCGTCGGCGGCGTTCGACGGCATCGCCACCTGCCAGCCGACGGCGTGGGCCCACGTCACTTCGCCACTCAGCGAGTGCCACGGATCGCCGACGTCCTTGCCGAAGCCTCCCGGCATCCGCACCACGATGGGCGCCGCGAACCGGTTCGCGGTGCGCCAGCGCATCGTGCCGCAGTTGTTCAGCTGTTCGTGCGCTGGATCGGCATATTTGCGGAACTGAATTTCCGCTACCGGCACGAGTCCGCTCACGGCCATGCCCACGGCGCGGCCGACGATCCCCTCCTCCGACAGGCTGGTATCGAACACCCGCGCTGCACCGAACCTCTTCTGCAGCCCTTCCGTCACGAGGTGCACCCCCCCCTTCCGTCCGACATCCTCCCCGAAGACGAGCAGCTTCGGGTTCGCGGCGAGCTCGCTCGCCAGGGTCCGCCGTACCGAGTCGGCGAATCGCACGACGTCACCGTCGGAGGCCGGCGTCTCGCGTCCACCCAGCGACGCGCGCTCCGCGGCCGACAGCCCGCCGAACGCGACGACGTCGCCCTCCCGCGCTTCCTCGGCATACACGAACCGCTTCACCATCACTGGATCGGGCGCGGGACGCGCGCGCGCGCGCGCGAGACCAGCTTCGACGCTCCGCGTGACCTCCTCTTCCAGCGCGCTCCACTCACCATCGCTCATGAGCGCCGGCACGAGATGCGCGCGCAGCCGGGGCAGTGGATCGCGCGCGATGTCGGCCGCGATCTCGCGCTCGGTGCGATACCCCTTCTGGTTGTCGGGCCCTGAGTGACTTGATAGGCGCGGCACGGTGAGGTGCACCAGCGCCGGCCCACCGCCCCCGCGGACGTGGTCGACGCATTCGGCGATCAACGTCGCCGCGGCGACGGGATCGCACCCGTCGCCGTCGCGCAGGAACAGGTTCCCGAACGACGCCAGATTTGAAGCGATATTGCCGCCCGGCGTCTGCATCTCTCCCCTGACGGAGATGCCAAGCCCGTTGTCCTCGATATAGAAGAGGAGTGGGAGCTTCAGAGTCGTCGCCATCGTCAGTGCCGACCAGAATCCGTTCGTGGCGACCGAGGCCTCGCCCCCGAGCGCAACGGCAATGCAGCCCTCCCAGTCCGAGTCTTCGAGCACGTCTCGGCGATAGGTTATCGCCTGCGCGCAACCCGCGGCCGGCGTGTACTGCGATCCGACGTCACCGGACATGGGTAGGACGGTCGGCCCGTTCCACCCGGGCAGGTTGCAGACGACGCCGATGTCGCGCCCGTCGCTGAATCCGCCGGCGCGCCCGAGGGGGCTGCCGAGGGCATCCTCGATCGACAAGCCAAGGGCGAGCAGGAGGGGACGCGAGCGGTAGTAGGCGCCCACCCCGTCGTGCCTTCGGTTCAGCATCGCGCCTAGGACCACCTGTGCCACGTCGTGACCTCGCGCCGAGAACTGATAGAGCACCTGATGCTCGCGTGGCACGCTACCCCGGTTCCGATTTATCCCCTCCTCGAGGTCATCGAGCGCGCGTGACACGAGCACGTGGTACGCGATGCGACGCCAGTCGAGGCTCGGGTCGATGATGGCTCTATTGGGGCGGCGGTTCTTCTGGGACGCGGCGTGCGACATCAGCGGCTCGGGGGGCGGCGTGATCGGGGGCGCGCGAGATTGCGGAGATGCACGAGCGGCTACGGCGCGCGCTCCACTGGAAATGTGGCCTCCGCGCCGCGGGAAGGGGAGCGCTGCCCCGCCACGGCTGCGGCAAGCCGGATCGCGGAATAGCTTTCCGGCAGGTCGGCGGCCCGCTCGTACCCCCGGATTCCATGGCATATCAGCATCTGATCACGCAGCGCCGCGACGGCGTGATGGTCGTGACGCTCGACCGTCCTGACGTCCTCAACTGCTTCAATCGCGCGATGGCCGACGAACTGCGATCGGCGCTGGCCGAGGCTGCGGCTGCGGCCTCCGTTCGCGCTGTCCTCCTCACTGGCAGTGGTCGAGGATTCTGTGCCGGACAGGATCTTGCCGACGTGCGACACGTGGAGGGCCGAGCCGCGCCCGACCTCGGCGACGTCGTGCATCACCAGTATAGCCCGATCATCCATGCCATCCGCACGCTCGAGAAGCCGGTGGTCTGTGCCGTGAACGGCGTTGCCGCCGGTGCCGGCGCGAATCTCGCCTTCGCCTGCGACATCGTCGTCGCAGCTGAGGACGCGATGTTCATCCAATCGTTCGCCCGCGTCGGGCTCATTCCGGACAGCGGCGGCACGTTCATTCTTCCCCGCATCGTCGGGCTCCAACGAGCCGCCGCGCTCACCATGCTCGGCGAAAAGCTGACCGCGGTGCGCGCCAAGGAGTGGGGGCTCGTGCACGACGTCGTTCCGCATTCGGTGCTGGCCGAGACGAGCTTCGATCTGGCGAAGCGTCTCGCCGCGATGCCCACGCGCGCCCTGGGGCTGACCAAGCGCGGCTTCAATGCCGCCTTTGCCAACGACCTCGACGAGCAGCTCGCGTTCGAGGAGGAGCTGCAGCGCGAAGCCGGTCGCACGGCCGATTACGCCGAGGGAGTTCGGGCCTTCGTCGAGAAGCGGCCGGCCAGCTTCCAGGGCCGCTGATGGCCTCGCGCCCGCCGACGGTCGGCGTGGTAGGCGCCGGCGCCATGGGCAGCGGCATCGCGCAGGTGGCCGCCATCGCCGGCCACCAGGTGATCCTCGGCGACGTGAACGGCGTCATGGTGCGCAACGCGATTGCCGCGATCGGCAGGTCGCTGGCGCGAGATGTCGAGAAGCAGCGGCGCACCCGGGCCGATGCCGATGCGGCACTGGCGCGGCTCACCGATGGGGGAGAGCTCGATGGCGGGTACGGCGCCTTCCGGCATTGCGGGCTGGTAATCGAGGCGGTCGTCGAGCGGCTGGAGATCAAGCGCGGGCTCTTTTCGGAGCTCGAGCAGGTCGTCGGTCGCGATGCGGTGCTGGCGACCAACACGTCGTCGCTGTCGGTGGCGGCGATTGCCGGCGGCTGCAATCGCCCGGGGCGGGTGATCGGCGTCCATTTCTTCAATCCCGCGCCGGTCATGCCCCTCGTGGAGATCGTGCCCGCGATCACGACCGACCTGGCGGTCCTCGAGTCCACCAGAGCGCTCGTCACGGATTGGAAGAAGACGACCGTGGTCGCCACCGACACGCCGGGCTTCATCGTGAACCGCGTCGCACGACCGTTCTATGGCGAGTCGTTGCGAATGCTCGAGGAGGGATTCGCTGACGCGGTGACGATCGATTGGGCGATGCGCGAGCTCGGCGGGTTCCGGATGGGGCCATTCGAGTTGATGGATTTCATCGGCAACGACGTGAACTACGCCGTCACCGAGAGTGTCTTCGAGTCGTTCTTCTACGATTCACGCTACCGGCCGGCGCTGACGCAACGGCGGCTCGTCGATGCGGGGCTGTTCGGGAGGAAGCGCGAACGCGGCTACTACGACTATCGTGCCGGGGCCATACGGCCGGAGCCGACGCGTGACGAGGCACTCGGGCGTGAGATCGTCGATCGGACTGTTGCCCTGCTCGTCAATGCCGCGGTGGATGCGGTGTACATGCGCGTCGCGTCGCCGACCGATATCGAGACCGCGATGACGCGCGGCGTGAACTACCCGAAGGGCTTGCTCGCCTGGGGCGACGAGATCGGGCCGGCCACGGTGCTCGGACGCCTCGAGGCCCTGCAGGACGAGTATGGCGAGGATCGCTATCGTGCGTGCCCGCTCCTTCGTCGGTGCGTACGGGAGTCGCGCCCCTTGCGCGCATGACTCACGAGAGCGACGAGCAGGCGCAGGCGGACATCGTGGTGACCGGCATGTTGGCGCGCGACGCGTTCAGCCGGTGGCTCGGCGTCGAACTCGTCACCCTGCGTCCGCGTGCGTGCACCCTTCGCATGACGGTGCGGCCCGACATGGTGAACGGCTTCGGCGTGTCGCACGGCGGCATCGTGTACTCGCTCGCCGACAGCGCGCTCGCATTCGCCTCCAACACGAACGGCCACGTGACGGTGAGCGTGGACAACACGATCTCCTATCCGGTCGCGGTCGCGGTGGGGGACGAGCTGATCGCGGTCGCCGAAGAGGAAACCGCCGGCGCGCGGCTCGGGTTCTATCGAGTGACCGTCGCCCGTCAGGACGGCACCGTCGTCGGGCTGCTGCACGCGACGGTCTATCGCACGCCGCAGAAGCATTCGACCGAAGGCTCATGAAACCTGACGCGTACATCCTCGACGGCGTGCGTACAGCCGTCGGCAGCATCGGCGGCCAGCTCGCCGAGGTGCGCGCCGACGACCTGGCGGCGCACGTCATCGCGCGACTGCTCGCGCGGCATCCCTCGCTCGATCCGGCGCGGGTGACCGACGTCATCCTCGGCTGTGCCAACCAGGCGGGGGAGGACAATCGCAACGTGGCGCGCATGGCGCTTCTCCTTGCCGGGATGCCCGTCACCGTGCCGGGCGAGACGGTCAACCGACTCTGTGCCTCCGGGATGAGCGCCGTGGCCAGCGCGGCGCGATCGGTGAAGCTCGGCGAGGGCGACTTCTACGTCGCCGGCGGGGTGGAAAACATGACCCGCGCGCCATACGTCCTGAGCAAGTCGGGGAAGCCGTTCGGTCGCGACGTCGAGCTGTTCGACACGAGCCTCGGCTGGCGGTTCATCAATCCTCGTCTGGAGGCGCGGTTCGGGATCGACTCGATGGGCCAGACGGCAGAGAACGTCGCCGAGCAGTACGGGGTGAGCCGCGGGGACCAGGACGCCTTTTCGGTACGATCGCATCGGAAGGCAGCGGCCGCGCGAGCCGGCGGTCGCTTCGGGGAGGAGATCGTCCCGATCGATATCCCGCAGAAGCGGGGTGAGCCGAAACGGGTGGATACGGACGAGTTCATCCGGCCGGACACGACAGAGGAGGCGCTGGCGAAGCTGCGCTGCGTCTTCCGCACTGACGGCCGGGGCTCCGTGACGGCCGGCAACTCGTCCGGTCTCAACGACGGCGCCGCGACGCTGCTCGTCGCCTCCGAGCGCGGCGCGAAGGAGATCGGCGCCGCGCCGCTGACCCGCATCGTCGGCACCGCCGTCGCGGGGGTCGAACCGCGCTTCATGGGAATCGGACCCGTGCCGGCGACGAAGCGGGTCCTCGAGATGGCCGGCCTCTCGCTCGCGGACATGAGTGTGATCGAGCTGAACGAGGCGTTCGCCGCGCAGTCGCTCGCCGTGCTGCGCGAACTCGGCCTTCGCGACGACGATCCGCGGGTCAATCCGAACGGAGGTGCGATCGCCCTCGGGCATCCACTCGGCATGAGCGGCGCGCGGCTGCTGCTCACCGCCTCGCGCGAGCTCGTCGCCACGAAGCGGCGCTACGCCCTCGCCACGATGTGCGTCGGCGTCGGACAAGGCATGGCGACGATCCTGGAGCGGGTCTGATGGCTCACGGCCTTCGTTCGCTCCGGCGCGGCGACCGATAGATGGCGAACGTCTTTGCCTTCGATGGGTTCGTCCCGGTCGTCCATGAGACGGCGTTCGTGCACCCCAACGCGACCGTCACCGGCAACGTCGTCATCGGACGCGAGGTGTATGTCGGGCCCGGCGCCGCGATTCGCGGCGACTGGGGCGCGATCGTCATCGAGGACGGCTGTAACGTCCAGGAGAACTGCGTCATCCACATGTTCCCCGGCGTGACCGTCGTGCTGGAACGGCGATCCCACATCGGTCACGGGGCTATCGTTCATGGCGCCCGGATCGGGGAGAACTCGTTGATCGGGATGAACGCCGTGGTCATGGACAATGCGTTCGTCGGCGCGGGATGCATCGTCGGCGCGCTCGCCTTCGTGCCGGCGGAAATGCAGATCCCGGCTCGGAAGGTCGTCGTCGGCAATCCGGCGCGGATCGTGAAGGACGTCAGCGACGAGATGCTGGACTGGAAGACCGAAGGCACCGCGCTCTATCAGGCGCTGCCGGCGCAGCTCCACGCCACGCTGCGCGAAGCCGAGCCGCTGCGGGAGATCCCGACTGGCCGCCGCGAGCGGCAGATGTCGTATCGAACCTGGGGAGAGACGCGATCGTGATGCGCCTGCAGAGCTACGCGATGGGAGAATGGGTGGAGGGCGCCGGCACTGGAGTCGCGCTCCACGATGCCGTGACCGGCGAGCAGATCGGCGTCGCCTCGAGCGAGGGACTCGACTTCGCCGCGATGCTCGATCACGGCCGCACCATCGGCGGCCCGACCCTTCGAAACCTCACCTTCCACCAACGGGCGCGCATTCTGAAGGCGCTCGCCCAGTACCTCACGTCGCGCAAGGAAGAGTTCTATCGGCTGTCGAGTTGGACAGGAGCGACCAGGGGAGACTCGTGGATCGACATCGACGGCGGGATCGGGACGCTCTTCGCGTACGCCAGCAGAGGGCGGCGCGAGTTTCCGGACGAGACGTACTACGTCGACGGCGGACCGGAAGCGCTGAGCAAGGGGGGCACCTTCATCGGCCGACACATCTGCGTTCCGATGGAAGGCGTCGCCGTGCAGATCAACGCATTCAACTTTCCGGTGTGGGGGATGCTGGAAAAATTCTCCACGTCGTTCCTCGCTGGCGTGCCGACTATCGCCAAGCCGGCGACGGTCACGAGCTTCCTCGCTGAGGGAGTCGCACACGCGATGATCGAGTCGGGGCTGTTGCCGGGCGGCACCTTCCAGTTCATCGCTGGCGGCGCCGGCGACTTGCTCGACCACCTCGGCTGTCAGGACTCCGTCGCCTTCACCGGGTCCGCGATCACCGGTCTGCTGCTGCGCGGCACGACGTCGATTCTCGAGAACAACGTCCGCTTCAACCAGGAAGCGGACTCGCTGAATTTCTCGATGCTCGGTCCCGACGCGGTGCCAGGGACGGACGAGTTCGAGCTGTTCATCCGGGAAGTCGCCAAGGAGATGACAGTGAAGGCGGGGCAGAAGTGCACGGCGATTCGCCGGACTCTCGTGCCCCACTCCCTCGTCGAAGCCGTCTCCACGGCGTTGGCCAAGCGGCTCGCCGGCGTGAAGGTCGGCAACCCGGCAGTGGAAGGCGTGCGGATGGGACCTCTCGCCGGCAGCGCGCAGCTGAGGGAGGTGGGCGCGAATGCCGAGCGGCTGCGCGCGGTGACGGAGCTGGTATATGGCGGCGCCGGTACGCTGGATGTCGTCGGCGCCGGTGTGGAGCGGGGCGCCTTCTATCCCCTCACGCTGTTGTACGACGACAAGCCGTTCGAGCGCACCGCACCGCACGACGTCGAGGCGTTCGGGCCGGTGAACACGATCATGCCCTACGGGAGCGTCGAAGAAGCGGTCGAGCTGGCGAAACTCGGCAAGGGAAGCCTCGTCGGCTCGCTCTTCACCTCGCGCGACGAGGTGGCCCGGACGGTGGCATTCGGCACCGCGGCATATCACGGGCGGCTGATGCTCGTGAATCGCCACAGCGCCAGGGAGTCCACCGGCCACGGATCGCCATTGCCGCATCTCGTGCATGGAGGGCCAGGCCGCGCCGGCGGTGGGGAGGAGATGGGGGGCGTGCGCGGCGTGCTGCACTACATGCAGCGCACGGCCATTCAGGGCTCGCCGCAAACCGTGTCCGCGGTGACTCGCGAGTGGAGCAAGGGCGCCGACGAGCGGCGTGATCGCGTTCATCCATTCCGGAAGTACTTCGAGGAGCTCGAGATCGGCGAGACGCTGCTCACCCATCGCCGAACCGTCACGGAGTCCGACATCGCCAACTTCGCGGGCATCTCCGGGGACTTCTTCTATGCGCACATGGACGACGTCGCCGCGCGCGACTCGCTGTTCGAGAAGAGGGTGGCGCACGGCTACTTCGTGCTCTCGGCGGCGGCAGGGCTGTTCGTCGATCCGGCGCCCGGCCCGGTGCTGGCGAACTATGGCCTCGAGGGGCTGCGGTTCGTGAAGCCGGTGTACATCGGCGACACCATCCGCGCACGTCTGACCTGCAAGCAGAAAACGGCGAAGGAGGATCGCCCGGGTCAGATCCCGCAGGGCATCGTGCATTGGGACGTCGAGGTGATGAACCAGAACGACGAGCCGGTCGCGGTATACACGATCCTCACTCTCGTGCGATGCCGTTCCGGCGCGGAGATGTCGGAGAGCGACGCGCGCCTGGAGCAGGCGATGCTGAGCGAGGCGCCTCTCGCCGTCACGCCGCCGCAGGTTATGGCGAAGACCGAGCCTGACTCGGCGCCAGTCCGCGTCTCCTAGCAATCCCATGCACGTATCCATGCTCGCGGCCGCCCTGCTCGTTCCCCTCCTCGTGGCGAACCGGCCAGCCGCGGCCCAGGGACCGGCCGTCGCTGACTGGCAGATCGATCCGGCGCACTCTCCCGTGAGCTTCCGGATCCGCCATTTCGTGACGAGGGTTCCCGGCTACTTCACCGAACTCCGGGGCACCATCGCCGCCGACCCGGAATCGTGGCAGGGCGCGGCAGTGGAGGTAGAAGTAAGGACAGCGAGTATCTCAACGGATAACGCCAAGCGGGATACGCACTTGCGATCCTCCGACTTCTTCGCCGCCGACCGCTTTCCGACGATCGGAACCGGGCAGTGGTAGGGGGCGGCGCCATGCTCGGCGACGAGATGCAGGTGCAGCTCGGCGTGGAATCGGTTCGGACGGGGAAGTGACGGATCTCCGTTAGCAGAGGTCTGGACTGTCTTGGCGGTTACAGCCCTGGCCGACTCCTCGTCGGCCATGACGGCTTTCGACCCATCGCCAATCAGACCCCCCAGGTCACCAACGCTCAGAACCGGAGGAGCAGTGAAGATCCGCACTGTCATCATGGGTGCGCTCGCCGTGCTGGCCGCGAGCGCGGCCCAGGCACAGCAGCGCCGCATTACAGGTCGAGTCACTGGAGAGGGCGGAGCCGCCGAGCCGCTCGCCGGCGCGTCGATCTCCGTCGTCGGTACGACGATTGGCACGTATACCGCTCCGGATGGTCGCTTCAGCGTAACCATTCCCACGGCCGGCAGCGTCTCCCTACGCGTGCGGCGCATCGGCTACACCCAGAAGCTCGTCACGGCCCCCGCAGGCCAGGACGACATTACGATCTCCCTCGTCCGCGACGTCCTCCAGCTCGAGACGCAGGTCGTGACGGGCACGGCCACTGCGGTCTCCAGCCAGAATGCCGCCAACGCCGTGTCGGTCATCAGTGGCGAGCAGCTCACGCGCGTCGCGGCGCCGACGATCGACAATGCGCTCCAGGGCAAGGTGGCCGGCGCGATCATCTCCCAGAACTCCGG
>JBIOHU010000014.1:0-29248 GCA_044449225.1 Gemmatimonadales bacterium
GACGGTCAGGAGCTGACGAGCCTCGCGCTCTCCGCCGGCGGCACTTACGTCGTGTACGTGCGGGGGGGCGACCACGGCGGCAATTGGACCGGCGCGTCGCCCAATCCACTCTCGAGCCCCGTTGCCCCGAAGATCGAGGTGTGGTCGGTGCTCGCGGCGGGTGGGTCGCCCAACCTCCTCGGTGAGGGGGATGAGCCGGTCATCGCCTCCGGAGGGTCGGATGTCGTCTTCCTCCGCGACGGGCAGCCGTGGATCGTGCCGATCGACGGAAGGGCGCCGGCGAAAAAGCTGTTCGCCACGCGTGGCGAGGTGGATGACATCCAGTATTCTCCCGACGGCAAACGCATCGCGTTCGTCGCCGATCGTGGCGACCACTCCTTCGTCGGCGTCTACACGTGCGATTCGACCGATATTCTATGGATCGCCCCCTCCACGTCGCGCGACGCTTCGCCGCGCTGGTCGCCCGACGGCACGCGGCTGGTGTTCGCGCGGCGTCCCGGGACTGGCGGACCGCCGGTCTCGCTGCTCGGACAACATCCGCAGCCGTGGGCGCTCTGGATCGGGGACGCCACTACCGGCAAGGCGCACCAGCTCTGGAAGAGTCCCGAGACGCTTCGGGGCTCGGTGCCGAGCACCGATGGCGAGTACAACCTGCACTGGGCGGCGGGTGGTCGGATCGTGTTTCTCTCGTATCTCGATGGGTGGCCTCATCTGTATTCGGTGAGTGAACGGGGCGGTGAGCCCCTGCTGCTTACGCCGGGCAACTACATGGCGGAACACATCACCCTGGGTGCCGACGGGCGTACGCTGTTCTTCGCGGCGAACACAGGGAGCACGCCGAACGACGGCGAGCGGCGGCACCTCGTGCGGGTGCCGGTGGACCGCGCCGCGCCGGAGGTGCTGACCCCGGGCACCGGGTTGGAGTGGTCGCCAGTCCTCACGGGCGATCTGCGCACGATCGCCTTCATCGGCGCTACCGCACAGCGTCCGCCCTTGCCGGCGGTGATGCCGGCCGCCGGTGGGACGCCGAATTGGTTGGGAGCCGATCGAATTCCCACCGATTTCCCGACGGCGCAGCTCGTGACGCCGCGGCCCGTCACCTTCCGCTCACCGGACGGCGTACTGGTGCATGGGCAGCTCTTCGTGCCGCCTGGCATCCGCACCGGTGCCCGCGGGGCGGCGATCGTGTACGTGCACGGTGGACCGCCGAGGCAGATGCAGCTCGGCTGGAACTACTCCGACTACTATACGAACGCCTACGCGCTGAATCAGTATCTCGCCAGCAAGGGCTACACGGTGTTGTCGGTGAACTACCGGCTGGGCATCGGCTACGGCTTCGATTTTCACCGCCCCCCGAACGCCGGCGCGCAGGGCGCAGCCGAGTATCAGGACGTGAAGGCCGGCGCCGAGTTCCTGCGCGCGCAGCCGACGGTGGATCCGAAGCGGATCGGCATCTACGGCGGCTCGTACGGCGGCTATCTTACCGCGCTCGCGCTGGCCCGCAACTCCGACCTCTTCGCTGCCGGTGTGGACATCCACGGCGTGCACGACTTCACCGCCGACGGTGGCCGCCGATTCGGCGAAACGGAATGGCGGTACGAGCGGACGGACCGGGACAGCGCTGCCGCCGTGGCGTGGACGTCGTCGCCCGTCTCATCGATCGCGACCTGGAAGTCGCCCGTCCTGCTCATTCACGGCGACGATGACCGCAACGTGCGCTTCAGCTCCACGGTCGATCTCGCCCGGCGGCTCGCGGGCGCGGGGGTGAGCTACCAGGAGATCGTCATCCCCGACGACACGCATCACATGATGCGGCACGCAAACTGGGTGCGAGTGGACGAGGCGGTGGCCGGGTTCTTCGACGCCAGGTTGCGCTAACGGGATCAGTCGCCGAGTCGGGATCCCGTGATCGCCGCGCTCAGATACGAGGTCAGCGCGGACGACGGCGACCTGGTGCCGGAGATGTTCACGTCGATCGGGATCTTGTGCCCGGCCCAGGTCTCCTCCACGTCGAGCACGCCCTGCCACACGACGGCGAACGCGTGGCCCATCTGGTGGGGAAGCTTGCGGGCGTCGAAGCCTTCCGACTTGGCGATCCAGAACGGCGGCTCCTCGCGATGGCCGGCGGCAACGAAGACTTCCTTTACATCGGAGTAGACCGTGTTGGCGTTGTCAGTGTGGACGTAGATCCCCGGTCGGTAGCGGCCGTCCTCGAGCATCGTGCGCACCCACGCGGAGTAGTACTTTCGCATCGCGGCGGGCATCTCGTCCATCCGCTCGAGGTCGAGGAAGACGGTGGTGCCGGTCGGGAACCCCTCGAGGGCGGTACGGAAGGCGGCATCGGCGCCGTCGCGTTCACCGCGCGAGGCGCTGACGAAGTCGGCATTGCAGGTCTCCGTCGGCTTGGGGTGGGGTGCCTTCCGCATCACCGTGCGCTTGACCGACCGGAGGACGGTGTGCCGACTGGAGCCATGGCCGACGTGGACCCGAACCTTCCTCGTCACCGTGACGGGTACATAGTGTGGCTTGCCCGGCGTCCGGCCCCACGTCTGCTGGCCGACATAGAGCACGGCGATTCCGTACCCCAGGTTCGTGACGGTTTCGCGCTTTCCCGACCAGCTCGTATCGGGATGGCAGGGACTCGGCAGGTAATAGCCCGCCCATTCGTAGGGCGCGCCGCCCGTTCGCCAAGCGCGCATGGCCCCATCGCCCGGATAGACGCCGGTGTCGAACCCCATGTGTCCGCTGTCGGAAAGATCCTCGCTCGCCAGCTGAGCCTGCTGGCCCGTGAGCGACGCCGCGGCCTCGGCGACTTCACCGGAGAGGCTGGCGACGTGGGCGCGCGACAAACCGCCGTCGCCACAGGACAGGGTGGCGGCGCCCGACACGAGTGAGAGCAGGGCTCCGATCCGACGCTTCATCGAGTGACCTCCGACTGAAAGATCAGCTACCCCGAGGCATCGAGTATGGGTCCGGCGTCACCGGCCTCAAGTGATCTGTCGCACCATGTCCTCGGGGGGGCTGCCTGGCGGGGCGGCGGCGAAAGGAGACACCATCGAAAGTCGAGGCTCCGCTCCGCCGCCATGGGCGTCCGCACTAGTCCGCTTTTTGCGCATCGCGTGGGCGAAAGCAGTACGCCCGCCACAGCAATCGTCCGGAGGACCGATGTCCAGCGCTATCAGTCGTACCTCAGTCGCCGCAGTCTGTGCCGCCACTCTTCTCGCAGCGTGCGCAAAGAAGGACAACTATGCCGACAGCACCAAGCCGGCGGATTCCATGGCGGCGATGGCACCGGCGCCAGCCACGAATCCGGCGCCGGCGCCGGCGCCGCTGACCGACGCCAACATCGCGGCCATCCTCGACAACGCCAACGCCGCCGACAGCTCGGTGGGCCACCTTGCGTCCACCAAGGGCACCAACGCCGAGGTCAAGGCGTTCGGGCGGGACATGATGCGCGATCACCACGCACTCCGTAAAATGGGACAGGATCTCGTCAAAAAGCTCAAGGTCACGCCGGAGATGCCAGCCGGCGACAACAGCGTCGCGCAGGCGAAGAGCTGGCAGGACAGTCTGTCCTCGATGCCGAAGAGCGCGGCGTGGGACAAGGCCTACATCGATCACGAGGTGACGTACCACCAAGCGGTCATCCAGACGGCGCAGACGGCGGAGGGAGCGGCGCAGAACGCCGAGCTCAAGGCGCTGATCACGAAGGCGATTCCGAACCTCCAGGCGCACCTGAAGAAGGCGCAGGACATCCAGGGCAAGCTCGGAACGGCTGCGACGCCCTGACCGTCGACCTGTCTGCAAACTGACAGAGCGCCCGGCGTCAGCCGGGCGCTCGTGCATTCCCCGACGGGCCTGGGACAAATGCGGCGAATGATGGTATACTGACTTCGCCGGCGACTGCACCGCGTCTTCCCACCCGCGGAGAGTTCCGCTCTCCGTTGTCCCAGAGGCATCGATGTACGATCCGACGACGGACGCGCCGTCGCTCTCGCTCGTGATTCCCGTATTCGACGCGGTAGAGCAGCTCCCCGCGACGCTCGAGGCGCTGGACGACTTCGCCGCGCACTATCCCGACTCGCTCGAGATCGTGCTCGTCGACGATCACTCGCGTCGGCTCGAGACCCAGGTCATGCTCGAGGAATTCGCCCGCCAACGCGGCTTCGTGCGGCTGCTCCGCAACGAGTGCAACCGCGGCAAGGGATTCTCCGTCACGCGTGGCATGCTGGCGGCGCGAGGGCGCCATCGCGTCTTCACCGACGTGGATCTCGCCTATCCGCTCGACCAGGTACACAGAATCCTCGCCGATCTCCGCGCCGGTGCCGACGTCGCCATCGCCTGCCGCGTGTTGCCGGAGTCGCGCTACGTCATGAGCCCCACCTTCTTCCACTACCTGTACACGCGCCACCTCATGAGTCGCGCGTTCAACGCGGTCGTGCGAGGCCTGCTCCTGCCGGGAATTCTCGACACCCAGGCGGGACTCAAGGGGTTCACCGCCGAAGCGGCGACGCTCTGCTTCGAGCATTCGACGATTCCCGGCTTCGGCTTCGACATCGAGTGCCTGTTCGTCGCGCAGCAGCGCGGGCTGGTGATCCGGCAGACGGCCGTCCGCTTCCATTACGATGACGAGCCGACGACGGTCCGATTTGCGCGGGACGGCCGCCGCATGCTGAAGGACATCTGGCGGGTGAAGGCGAACGCCTGGCGCGGTCGCTACGCCGCGAGGCACGATCGCGTCGTCGATTTGAACGGCGATCGCGCGCCGGCACTCGACGCGCCGACGGCAGTCGACGCCGCCGGCGAGAGCTCGACGCGTCCGATGGCGGGGGCGTTGTAGAGAGACGGTTGATCTCTCGCGTCCTCGTCATCAACGCGGACGACTTCGGCCTCGCGCCAGGCGTCGACCGGGCGATCGTCGACGCCCACGAGGCGGGCGTGCTTCCCTCGACCTCGATGCTCGTCAACGGTGCGGCATTCGCTGAGGCGGCGACCCTCGCGCGGGAGCGTGTCCCGCGGCTCGGCATCGGCCTGCATCTGAATCTCGTTGCGGCGCGCCCTCTCGCCGTCGTCCCGACGCTGACCGATCCGCGCACCGGACAGTTCCATCCACTCCGCGAGATGGCTCTGCGGGCGTTCGCCGGTCGCGTGAGCGCCGCCGACGTCCGGCGCGAGTGCGACGCGCAGCTCGCCGCGCTCCGTGCGCACGGCATTTATCCGACGCACCTCGACAGCCATCGGCACGCGCACGCCCTTCCCGGCGTGCTTCCCGCCGTCGCGGCGAGCGCGAGCGCCGCCGGCATCCGCGTCGTTCGACGCCCGCTCGATCGGCCCGCGCTTCGCGATCCGGTCGCCGGCGCAAAGCTGCTGCTCCTGCACGCCGCGTGGCGACGCGCTCTCGGCGGTGTGCACCGCGAGGATCTGCCACTCCTCGCGCGCGCGCCTCACTTCCGCGGCATCGCCCTGCAGGGAGCGCCGGATCTCGAGGCGCGATTGCTCGATCTGCTCGACCGGCTGCCGCGTGGTGCGACGGAGCTGATGCTCCATCCCGGCTACGTCGACGACCTCCTCGCATCACAGGATCCGTATCGACTGCCGCGCGAGCGCGAGATCGCCGCGCTCATGTCGCCCGCCGTACGTGAGCGCCTGTCGCGAGGCGACCTGACGCTCGCCCGGTTCGACGAGCTCCCGTCCGGCTGAACGTATCGGGCGAGGTCATCCACCTGTCCGGGCGTCATTGCGCCGGCCCCACAGCCGGCCCTGAAGCACCGCCCACAGCAGGATCAGCGGGATGACCTTCAGCCGGTACGGGTCGAACAGATTGCGCTGTAGCACGATGGGCATCGCGTCGGACGACGAGAGAATCGTGAAGACGACAATGACGCCGAGCAGCGCCCAGTCGCGGCGCGATCTCCGGTCGAGTGACGCGAACCAGATCGCGGCGCCCGCGACGCCGATGACGAAGGTCGGGCTCTCCGCCTTGTGGTTGAAGATCAGGCAGAACAGCAGCACCGAGCAGACGTAGAGCCGCCGGAACTGCCACTCACCCCAGCGCTCGCGCCGCACGACGAGGGGAGCGAGGAGGAGAACCACGCCGGCGAGCTGCTGCGGCCAATTCGGCCAGTCGCTGTGTAGGAGGAGCTGCACGATCTCCATCACCGAGTAGCCCCGTGCCATGGCGTCCGCCTCCTGAATGGCGCGCCATGACGAGTACTGCATCGCCAGCGACGCGGGCGTCGTCACCAGCAGCGGCAGCGCGACGAGCACGATCGTCGACGTCACGAGCGCCGCGGCGACGCGGCGCTTCCGCGGGTGGAACACGGCGAAGCTGACGGCGGCGAGGGGAAAGATCTTGATCGTCGCGCCGACCACTGCCGCCACGCTGCCGAGTACCGTGTGCCGCCGCTCGTAGGCGGCGAAGGTGAAGATGATCAGCGCCGCGACGAGGGCATTGCTCTGCACGTTCTGCAACGACCCGAGCATGTCGAGAAAGACGATCGCCCGCGCCACGTTTGCCGACCGCAGCGGGAGCACGGTGCCCATCGCGAAGTACAGACTGCCGGCGTTCAAGGTGTTCCACAGCAGCATCCCGAGCCAGAGCGGCGGCAGCGCGAAGGGGAGGAAGAGGAGCGCGAAGGTCGGGCTGTACTTGTAGAAGTCGAAGTGCAGCGCCGGGTACGCCGTGTAGAGATCCTGACCGTGCAGCAGGTGCACCGACGCGGCTCGGAAGATCAGGAAGTTGTTGTTCTGGTGCAGGAGGCCCTGTTGCACCGTCGCGGCGACGACAGCTCCTGCCCAGAGTGCGGCGATGAAGAGGGCGATCGCGCGCGCGCGGTCGGGAGCTGGCGACGGAGCAGGGGAGGCCGCAGAATCGGACATCGGTAGTGGGCTGGTGACGGCCGGCTGGCGTCGTAAGGTAGGGTACCGGCCAGCCCAGTGGAACGCGATGCGGCATCACTATTGATCAGTGGCGGGCATGCCGGAAGCCACGGGAACGCCCGATCCCTCACGCCGCGCCGTCCTCCTCGACATCGACGGCACGCTGATCGACAGCAACGACGCGCACGCCCGCGCCTGGGTCGCCTCGCTTGCCGCTCACGGCTACGTGGTCGCCTTCGAGCGGGTACGGCCGCTCGTCGGCAAGGGTGGAGACAAGATCCTCCCCGAGCTGGTGGGACTCGACCCGGAGAGTGGCGAGGCCAAGCGGATCGGCCAGACTCGCGGCGAGCTGTTCCGCGCTCGCGAGCTGGCTCACCTCGCTCCAACGCGAGGCGCGCGTGCGCTGCTGTCGCGCCTCCGGACGGATGGCTACGAGCTCGTTGTGGCCACGTCGGCCCAGGAAGCCGACGTGGCGGCGACGCTCGAGCAGGCGGGGGTGTCGGACCTCATCCAGGCATCCGCGTCGTCGACTGATGCGGGTCGATCCAAGCCCGATCCGGACATCGTTCGAGCTGCGTTGGGAAAGGCACGACAGCCAGCGTCGCACGCATTGATGCTCGGCGATACTCCGTACGACATCGAGGCGGCGGCGCGCGCTCGAGTCGATATCGTCGTGCTGCGCTGCGGCGGCCACTGGAGCGACGCCGACCTGGTCGGCGCACGGGCGATCTACGACGATCCCGCCGACATCGTCGCCCACTACGACCACTCGCCGTTCGCTGCGCGCTAGAAGCGCTCGCCGTCCCTCTCGCGCGCGGCGCTCCCGACGCCTCGGATGCGCGGCCACATCGCGGCGAAGAACAACAGCATGCCGACGATCTGGGCCAGCCCCGCCAGCACGATGACCCAACCGAGCCAGGATGCGAGCACGGTCTGGTGAAGGACCTCGCCAGCCACTCGCGTGCCGGTGCCGAGCGTGGCGAACCAGTACGCGGTCGACACCAGCGCCGGACGATACCGGGTGTCCCCACGGATGGGCCGCGGAAAGAGCCAGAGCGCCACGCCCATGATCATCATCATGCCGAATCCGGCGAGCAGCGCGTGGGCGTGCGCGCTGACGAGGTACTCCGACGGCACGGCGCCCAGCAGCTCGCGCCGCGCGATCATCCAGCCGCCGAGCACGAGGCCGACCGCGAGGAAGCCGATCGCCGTCTTGATGTACCGGCGGACGAGACCGAACACGCTATCCCCTCGTCGCGCGGCGCCGGACTGAACGCGTCAGGCCGCGCAGCGGAAGCCGAGCATCTGGTGCGCCGACGTTCTCGTCAGGCCGGCGCGGAAGGCGTACCGCATGAAGGCGGCGTAGTCCGTCAGATTGGCGGCCCCGATGGCGGCGCCGGCGCAGGAGGGCATGTGCTCGAGACCGTCGTCCTGGTGATGCATGCCGCGCATGCCGTGCAAGTCGCGGGGCGTGCCGTCGAAGTCCTCCGTCCATTCCCATACCACTCCGTGCAGCGCGGACACCCCGTAGACGTTGCGGAACCGCTCGCCGGCACCCCCCACCCGCGCTTCCGGACGCGTGGTATAGAGTGCGACGAGTCGTCGTGAATATGCCGGGTCGCGCGTGGCGTCGCGACGACGCTCGTCCGCCGAGGCCACGTACTCCCATTCGGCGGTCGTGGGCAGACGCTTGCCTCGTGAAGCGCAGTAGGCACGCGCCGCGAACCAGGTGACGTCGGTGATCGGGCGAGCGGACCGGTCATCGGTGAGGTCGAGGCCATGCTGCCAGTCAGGACGGGTTCGTGCGAACGCGATGAACTGCGCGCGCGTCACCGGCTCGCGATCGATCGAGAAGGCGGCGATGTGTGCCGCGCCTGCGTCGCCGGCGTACAGCGGCCGATAGCTGCCAGCCGGGATCGCCGCCATGTGGCCGAGCAACGCCGTGAGAAGCGAGAGGCGGAGCATCACTCGCCCTTCAGACCAAGGCCCTTCACGGCGGCGAAGATCTTGTTGTCTTCGTCGCCTTTCACGTGCAGCATGCCGAGCGCCCCTTTGTTGAAGGCACGGAAGATCGAATGGTCGACGAGGATCAGGTTGCCCGGCTGCTCCACGCCGAACTCCACGATCGCCGCGCCTCCAGCGGGAATGAGCGTCGTCGCCACGTTGTGCTGGGTGGCGACGCTGCCTCCTTCCTGATAGACGTTGTCGAAGATCTCGCCGATCAGGTGGAAGCTGCTCGTGAGATTCGGACCGGCGTTGCCGACGAAGAGCCGCACGCGCTGGCCGACGTTCGCCTGGAGGGCCTTGTCGCCGGTGAGCGATCCGACGGCGCCGTTGAACACCACGTACGTCGGGCGCTCGTCGATCCCCTTGTCCATGTCGAGATGCTGCATTCCGTGCTCGCCGAACTTCCCCGTCGTGTAAAACTCGCTCTGCATGACGTAGTACTCCCGGTCCACCTTCGGCAGCCCGCCCTTGGGCTCGACGAGGATCATCCCGTACATCCCGTTCGCCATGTGCATCGGCACCGGCGACGTGGCGCAGTGGTAGATGAACAGCCCGGGATTCATCGCGCTGAACGTGAACACCGACTCGCCGCCGGGCATCGTCAGCGACGCCGTGGCGCCGCCGCCGGGACCAGTCACGGCGTGGAGGTCGATGTTGTGCGGCATCGTGTTGCCCTTCGCATTGTGCAAGTGCAGCTCGACGAGATCGCCCTCGCGGACACGGATGAACGAGCCCGGCACCTTGCCGCCGAAGGTCCAGACTGGATACTCGACGCTGTCGGCGATCTCGGCTACGGTCTCGATCGTCTCGAGGTTCACGACGACGCGAGTCGGATGGGTGCGGGTGATCGGCGGCGGGACGTCCGGCGCGTGGGTCACCACGGCGACCTCCTCGCCCGTCACCTGGTCGCTCGCCGAGCGGATCGGCACCGTGCTACGTACGCCGGCTTCGGCGGCGTCGGCGGGCGAGCTGCAGCCCGTGAGCGTGGCGGCGAACAGGAGCGTGACGATGGCGAGCAGCGAGGCGATCCCAAACCGAGACACGGAGGTCGCAGGAGCGAGCGGACGAAGATGGACGTTCATGTCGGATTTTCCTCTGCCAGGGTGATGGCGGTTTCTCGTGCAGAGGAAGAATCGAGATTTTCGTCCGGAGCGACCGTCGGGAAGAGAGAGGAAAAATCCCCGGGGAAAATGGTCAGGATTGTAGTGAGAACTCCTGACAAGCGGTCATCGACTCGCACCTGGTCGACCGTTCCACCCGGGACAGCCGACTGTTCGTCAGAAGGGCCGCCGTCCCCTACTTCGTCGCCTCGGTCTTCAACAGTCCGAGCCGCAGGCAGAATTGCACGTAGTCCGACCGGTGCGACAGGTCCAGCTTCTCAGTGATGCGCTGCTTGTAGGTCTCCACGGTCTTCGGGCTGATGAACAGCTTCTCGCCGATCTCCGATGCCGAGTAGCCGCCGGCGACGAGCACCAGCACGCCGCGCTCGCGCTCGCTGAGCTGCTGGTACTGCTCCCGTTCGTCGGCGTGCTCGGCCCGGCGGCTCACCGCCCGGGCGAGGGTTCGCGCGGCCGACGCCTGGACGTACGAATCGCCGGCCGCCACGGCGCGCACCGCGTCGGCCAGCTCGCGGTCGGCGGCGTTCTTCACCAGATAGCCTGCCGCCCCGGCCTCGAGCAGCGTCACGAGGTACTCCTCCTCGGTGTGCATCGTCAGGATGAGCACCTGCGTCGGCAGGTTCAGCGTCGCGAGCTCCTTCGTCGCCGCGATACCGTCCATCTGCGGCATGTCCAGGTCCATCACGGCCACGTCGGGCGAGAGTCGTTGAATGAGGGCGATCGCCTCGCGCCCATTGGTTGCCTCGCCGACGACCTGGATGTCTTTCGTCGCGCCGAGCAGCGCCTTGAGGCCGGCGCGCACGACCAGGTGGTCGTCGGCGAGAATGACACGGATCACGTCCGGACGGGTCATGGCTGTAACCTACTGCTGAACGATGAGCGCCGTCACCATGCCGAACATGCCGTGGTCGCTCTCGGCATGAGGCAGGATGTGGCAATGAAAGGCCCAGGTGCCGGGATTGGTGCAATGGACGATGACGTCCCACCGCTCGCCCGGCGCGATGTTCAAGGTGTCGCATTTCCACGGCGCGGGCTGCGGCCAGCCGTCCTTCGCGATCACCGTCTGGTGCATCCCGTGCAGGTGCATCGGATGGGTCATCATCCCCTCGTTCATGTAGCGGATCCGCACCTTCTGGCCTCGTTTCGCCACGATGGGTTCGGTTGCGGGGAAGCTCTTGCCGTTCAGGGTGAAGCCGTGCGCGCCGTCGTTGAGGATCAGGACGTAGTCGACGTCCACTTTCGGCTCGGCGGAGTGATCCGTCGGCTCGACGATGAAGGCGCCGAGTAACCCGAGGCCGACCTGCATGGCCGAATTGTGGTGCGAGTGGTACATGTGCGAGCCGGCGTTCGGCACGGTGAACTCGTACACGAAACTGTCGCCCGGCTTGACTGGCGGCTGGGTGATGAAAGGAACGCCGTCCTGATCGTTCGGCAACTCCAGCCCGTGAAAGTGGATCGCCGTGGACTCGGGAAGGTCGTTCTGCAGGTTGATCCGAACGCGGTCGCCCTCGCGTACACGGATCTGCGGTGCCGGCACGACGCCGTTGAAGGTCCAGGCCTCCGACCTGCGGCCCGGCTCGAGCTCCCACTGCACGACCTTCGCGGTCAGGTCGAACACCTTGGTTCCGTTGTCCATTCTCGGGGCCAGGATCTGATTGCCCTTGCCCTCGGTCTTCGCGGGAAAAGCCTTCATCCCCTTCTCGTGCATGGCGTCCATCGCGTCGGCGGCGGCACGCCGGGAGAGCGGCGGCGGAGGGGGCGCTGAAGCGGCAACTTCCCTGGCCGAGAGCGTCTCCGGCGACTTGCCGCACGCGGCGATGGCGCCGGCGCTGAGCGCCGTGAGTGACGCGGCTCGCAGGAAGCCGCGGCGTGACGTGGAGGTCGGCGCGAGCGCGGCAGAAACGATCTGGCCTTCGTTGGACTCGTCGGGCATCTGCGTCGTGGTGAAAGGGGCTTGCACCGCAACTTCGCCGCGCGTCGTGCCGCGCACTGTCAGGCGCTTACCGGTCTGTGCCGCGCCACGTCCCGACGAAGGGCGAGGGAAACTCCCGACACCGTGTCGCCCCGAGGACTCCGTCGCTAGCTTCTCCTCGACATGCGCGACGCGATCGATGCCGTGAACCGGGCCGCCATGCATCGGCCGCTGCCACCCGAGCTCTTCTCCGGGTTTCTGGCGATTTCTGCCGATGCGGTGATCGCCGTGGACGAGGAGCAGCGGATCATCTTCTTCAACGCA
The DNA here is from genome assembly GCA_044449225.1 of Gemmatimonadales bacterium. Lineage (GTDB taxonomy): Bacteria > Gemmatimonadota > Gemmatimonadetes > Gemmatimonadales > Gemmatimonadaceae > AG11. The sequence continues at coordinate 12,241 of JBIOHU010000014.1, forward strand.
GGAGCGGAGCGGATCTTCGGCTGGACGGCGGAGGAGGTGGGAGGGCAGTACCTCGCGATGCTTCTTCCGGAGCGATTCCGTGCCCAGCATCGCGGCCACGTGGACGGATTCGGCGCGGCGCATGGCCGGCCCCGGCTGATGGGCGAACGCCAGCGGATCAGCGGCCTGCGGAAGTCGGGCGAGGAGTTTCCCGCCGAGGCATCGATCGAGCGCATGCAGGTCGCCGGAGGCAGCGTCTACGCGGCCGTGCTGCGCGACGTCAGCGCCCGCCAGCGCGCGGAGGACGCGCTCCACCTGGCGATCAAGGCGCGCGACGACATGATGGGCATCGTGTCGCACGATCTGCGCAACCCGGCGAATGCGGTGAAGATGCTCGCCGCCAGCATCCTCGCCGACGCGGACTCCGGCGAGGTGTCGCCGGAGATCGTCGAGCGCGTACGGGTGATGCAGCAGGCCGCGACGCAGATGGACGCGCTCATCCAGGACCTGCTCGACGTCACCCGCATCGACGCCGGGCACCTCCGCGTGACACGGCGTCGCGTCGACCCGCGCCGGCTCGTTGCCGGAGCGCTCGACGCCATGCAACCCCTCGCCGAGCTCGCCGACGTGGCGCTCCACGGCAGCTACGAGGAGGATCTGCCGGAGGTGGACGCCGATCCGGAGCGCATGACGCAAGTGCTGTCGAACGTCGTCGGCAACGCGCTCAAGTTCACCCCTTCAGGTGGACGGGTGGATGTGCGAGTCGCCAGCGACGCCGGAGAGGGGATCACGATCCGGGTCACCGACACCGGCGCAGGGATCGATGAGTCGCTCATCCCCCATGTGTTCGATCGATTCTTCCAGGTCTCCGGCGGCTCAGCCACCGGTGCGCGTCACGGCGCCGGACTTGGCCTCCCGATCGCCCGCGGCATCGTCGAGGCGCACGACGGGACGATTCGGCTCGAGAGCGCTCTCGGACAGGGAACGACCGTGTCGATCGTGCTGCCGGCCTGACACTCCGTCCCGCGATGAGCCCGTCGGCACGCATCGAGGACTACGCCCTCATCGGCGACTGCGAGACCGCCGCGCTCGTCTCCATCGACGGCTCCGTCGATTGGCTCTGCTGGCCCCGGTTCGACTCCGATGCCTGTTTCTCGGCGATCCTCGGCGGTCCGGAGCACGGCCGCTGGCGCATCGCGCCGTCCGATGGCGCGCCGCGGGTGACGCGCCGCTACCGCACCGACACGCTGATTCTCGAGACGACGTTCGACGGCGACAGCGGAACCGTCGTCGTCACCGACTTCATGCCGACCGGCGGCCGCCGCGCCGGCACCAACTCGGACCTCGTGCGGATCGTCGAATGCGCGCGCGGAGAGGCTTCCATGTGCATGCAGTTCGTCCTGCGATTCGACTATGGCTCCGCCGTGCCATGGGTCACCCGGCTCGACGACGGGCGGCTCTGCGCGATCGCCGGCCCGGACATGGTCACCCTCGTCGCCGACGTGGAGTTTCACGGGGAGAACTTCACGTCGGTCAGCGACTTCACGATGCACCAGGGCGACCGGCGCTGCTTCGTGCTCACCTGGTCGGCGTCGCATCTTCCCCCCAACGCGCCGATCGAGCCGCTGCCAGCACTGGAGAGTACGGAAGCGTTCTGGCGCGACTGGGCGGCGCGATGCAAGTACCGCGGCGAGTGGCGTGACTCGGTGATGCGCTCGCTGCTGACGCTGAAAGCACTCACCTACGGCCCCACCGGCGGCATCGTCGCCGCGCCCACCACGTCGCTGCCCGAGGCGATCGGTGGCGTGCGCAACTGGGACTATAGATTCTGCTGGCTGCGCGACGCGACGTTGACGCTGCTCGCGCTGATGGACGCGGGCTACGTCGACGAGGCGGCGGCATGGCGCGATTGGCTCCTCCGCGCTGCCGCCGGCAGCCCGCAGCAGGTGCAGATCATGTACGGCATCGCCGGCGAGCGGCAGCTCCCCGAGCGTGAGCTTCCCTGGCTGCCTGGCTACGCCGACTCGGCCCCGGTGCGAGTCGGCAATGCCGCGCACGCACAGCTGCAGCTCGACGTGTACGGCGAGGTCATGGACGCGATGTACCAGGCACGGCTCGCCGGCCTCGCCGAGAACGACCAGGCGTGGGCGCTTCAAGTCGCCCTCACGACTCACGTCACGAAGATCTGGCGCGAGCCCGATCAGGGAATCTGGGAGATTCGCGGACCGGCGCAGCACTTCACCCACTCCAAGATCATGACCTGGGTCGCCCTCGATCGCTCGGTGAAGAGCATCGAACAGTTCGGGCTGCCAGGGCCGCTTGACGAATGGCGGGCGGCGCGCGAGGCGATCCACGACGACGTCTGCGCGAACGCGTACGATGCCGCGCGCGGATGCTTCGTGCAGGCCTACGGCTCGACGCTGCTCGACGCTGGTCTTCTCATGATCCCCCTCGTCGGCTTCCTGCCGGCGGACGATCCGCGCGTGCGAAGAACGATCGAGTGCATCGAGCGCGAGCTCGTCGTGGACGGATTCGTCATGCGCTACGACAGCGAGGTGACCCTCGATGGTCTCCCCCCAGGAGAGGGGGCGTTTCTCGCCTGCAGCTTCTGGCTGGCCGACTGCTATGCGATGCTCGGCCGCCGCGACGACGCGGTCGAACTGTTCGACCGGTTGCGCGGGCTCGCGAACGATCTCGGCCTCCTCTCCGAAGAATACGATTCGAGCCGGAAGCAGCTCTGCGGAAACTTTCCGCAGGCCTTCTCGCACGTCGCGCTGCTGAGCACCGCCTTCAACCTCGCCCGCGCCGAGCAGCAGAGCACGCCGAAGCCGGCAGAGCAGCGTGGCCGTGACAAGGGGAAGCAGCAGGGCTCGACGGCTGACTGACGTTGGGCACGCGCAATGCTCAATGTGATGCGAATTACACAAGGAGCACCAATGAACCGCTCAAAGCATACGACCCACGCGGGCACTCCCGGTGGGAACGCTGCCGACCTCGAGCGTGAGCGTGACCAGGAACGGGAGCATCAGCGCCCGAGCGCCGACGAGCACATCGCGGACGCGCCGAACCCGCCGCGAACGACCGCCGGAGGCATGACGGCACCGAAGTTCGGCAGCGCGACGAGCGGTGGCGGAGAACTGGAGCCCGGCTCCGAACGCGACTGATCCGAAACCCCACCCTCGCTCCAGGCAGCGCGCCGCATGGCCGTTCGAGAGTTCACCGACAGTGAAGGGGTGGAATGGCGGGTGTGGGCGGTGACGCCGATGCACCTGCATCCCGTGACGCGCGGAGAGGATTACATGATGGGGCTGCAGGACGGATGGCTCGTATTCGAGTCGCGCACCGGAAAGCGTCGCCTCGAGGCGCCCTATCCTGCCGCGTGGACGGAGTACGGAATCGCGAAGCTCGAGGAGCTCTGCCGTCGCGCCAGTCCGGTGGTGTGGCGCCATGCGCACGGAGGCGCCGGCGATCGCCAGGCGTCGGCGCCGGATGAGATCGAGAGCGTGGTGGTCAACGACTTCAAGGCGCGACGAACTTTTCTCAGCCCGCGAGGCCGCGAGTGGACCGTGCGCGTGCACGAGTGCCTGGATCGGTTCGGCGCGGAGCAGAAGGTGCTTCGCTTCACGTCGGGGGACGTCGTCGTCGAGCTGTCGCAGTGGTCGGACGATTGGCGCAACGCCAGCGTCGAACAATTCGCGATGATGTTGCTCGACGCGAATCCTCCGCGGCGCCGCGAAGTCGGTGACGGCCCTCAGCGCCGACGGGAGGACCGCTTGATCTGATCAGCCAGTGTCCGGAATCTTCGGGAATTGATCGGGCAAGTGGGTACTTGCATACACATCCGTTTCCGCTAAGATGCGGTCATGACCGCACCCGACCGCGCTCCCGTCTCCCGGGAACGCATCCTCGAAGCCGCCTCCCGTGTCTACGCCATGCACGGCTTCCGAGGCGCGACGACCCGGCTCATCGCGACCGAGGCCGGCGTCAACGAGATCACGCTCTTCCGTACCTTCGGCTCCAAGGGGGCACTCCTGGAGGCCGTCCTCGAGCAGCACGGCCGCTCCAGCCCGATGCTCACCCTTCCCGCGAAGCCCGCAGATCCGCTCGCCGAGCTCACCGCCTTCGTCGCCGCTCAGCTCGAGCACGTGCGCGAAATTCGACCCCTCCTCATGCGAAGCATGAGCGAGCTCGACGAGCGGCCTCCGGCCCACGAGTTCGCCTGTCGCGGTCGAACGCACGTTCATGACACCATCACGGCGTACATCCGTACGCTTCAGGACTGTGAAATGGCCGCGCGCGACGTCGACGTGGAGGTCGCCGCGGTCATGCTCACGGCCTCGGTGATGAGCGATGCGATGGCGCGTCACTTCGTGCCAGACGTCTACCCGCCGATCGACGAGGCAGCGGAGCGCTACGTGCGCGCCTTCCTTCGCCTCGTCGGTGCTCGTGCCGTCGCCGATACCGGCCCCGCCTCTTCCAATTCCGCATCTCGATGAACGTCGTACAACTCGAAACCTCGACTCGCCGCGCGCTCCTCCGCTCGGCCTTTCTGACAATGGCGATCCTCGCTCCGTCACTCGCCATCGGCCAGCAGTCGGGCTCGCCGGCCGCGGGCAACCCGGCGGTGCGCCCTCTCTCCCTCGACGAAGCCATCCGGCTCGCCGCGCGCGAGAGCGAAGTGCTGCAGATCGCCCGCGCTGGCATCACTCGCGCCGAGGGACAGCAGCAGCAGGCGCGCAGTCTCTACCTGCCGCAGGTCAACGGCAATGTGACGTACGCGCGCACCCTGCGCTCCCAGTTCTCCGCCCTCGCCAGCGGCAGCCCCGATACGTCGACGACGCCACAGCCCAAGGCTCTCTGCTCGCCGTTCATCGCGGCGGACGCCTCGCAGGCCGAGCGCGACGCAGCGCTCGCCCAGGCACAGACCTGCGCGGCGCAGCAAGGCATCGACTTCAGCAAGGTCGGCTTCGGCGCGAAGAACCAGTACACCGTCGGCCTCTCCGTGTCGCAGAGCGTGTTCAGCGGCGGCCGCAACGCCGGACAGACCACCGCCGCCACCGCTGGCCGCCGCTCCGCGGAAGTGGAAATGACCGCGCAGCGCGCCCAGCTCGCCCTCGACGTCACCGAGGCGTACTTCGACGCCGTCCTCGCCGATCGCCTGGTCGACATCGCCGACACGACGCTCGCGCAGACCGAGGAGCTGCTGCGCCAGACGACGCTGGCGAAACAGGTCGGCAACACGAGCGAGTACGATCTGCTGCGGGCTACCGTGACGCGCGACAACCAGCGGCCGGTCGCGATCCAGCGCCGCGGCGACCGCGACATTGCGTATCTGCGCCTCAAGCAGCTCCTGAACCTGCCGCTCGAGGAGCCGCTCGCCCTCACGACGCCGATCGATCAGCCGGATATGATCTCGCGCGTGATCGCGGTGAACGCGTCGACGTCGGCCAGCCCGTCAGCTGTGCCCGCGCCGGTCATCGACAGTCTGATGCGGCTACCGCTCCCCGACACGACGACGGCGCATCGCGCGCCGGTGCGCGAGAGCGCCGAGGCCGTCCGCGCGCAGGAGGGCCTGCTCACGGTGGCGAGGGCCGACCGGCTCCCCACGCTCTCGCTCACCAGCAACTACCAGCGGCTCTTTTTCCCGAACAACCTGCTTCCCTCGCTCAATCAGTACAGCGAGAACTGGACGATCGGCGGCACGCTCGGCCTGTCGATCTTCAGTGGCGGCCGGGTCGCTGGCCAGGTCGAGGTCGCGAAGGCGAACCTCGACGAGGCGCGGGCGCGGCTGCAGCAGAGCCAGGAGCTTGCCGCGCTCGACACGCGAGTCGCGCTCAACCAGCTCCAGCAGGCCGAGGCGGCGTTCGTCGCCAGTCGCGGCACCGCCGGTCAGGCACAGCGTGCCTACGCGATCGACCAGATTCGCTTTCGCGAAGGGATCTCCACTCAGACGGATCTCACGCAGTCGCGGTTGCTGCTCGAGCAGGCCGAGGCCAATCAGTCCCAGACGGCGCGCGATCTCGCGGTGGCGCGGGCGCGAATCGCCCTCATCCGCGACCTGCCGATCAACACGACCGCGCTCGGCGCCGCCGCTCAGCGCGCCAGCGCAGGGCCGCCGCAGGGGCAGTTACAACAAGCCCAGCAACCGCAACAGCGCGCACAGTCCGCCGCCGGCTCCGCCGGCATCGGACTTCCGGGCTCCACACCGTGATGACGATGACGATGTTTTTTTCGCGCGCCCCGCGCGCAACGGTTGGCGCTGTACTCGCTCTCGTCGCTCTCGGCACGAGCGGCTGCAGCAAGGGCGACGCCAATGGCGCCGAGCCGACGGCGACGGCGACGATGCTCGTCGGCCCGGAGAACGTGACCGTCGTGCGGGCGGATCAAATACGTACCGGGCCGGCGCTCTCCGGATCGCTCATGCCGGAGAAGTCGGCGACGATCCGCGCCGAGATGAGTGCATCGGTCATCCAGACCTACGCTGAGGCGGGACAGCGCGTGCATGCCGGACAGCAACTCGCGCAGCTCGACGCGACGGTGCTTCGCGACCAGCAGATCTCCGCCCGTGGAGCGGTGACGACCGCGCAGAGTGCCTACGACATCGCGCGCCGTGAGCTCGCGCGCGCCGAGACGCTGGAGAGAGCAGGTGCGATCGCCCAACGCGATCTCGAGCAGGCCCGCAACGCCCTCATCGCTTCTCAGGGACAGCTCTCCACGGCACGCGCCCAGCTGGCGAACGTGAACAAGCAGCTCGACAAGGCGAGCGTGCAGTCGCCCTTCGATGGCGTCGTTTCTCTCCGCTCGGTCAACGCCGGTGACGTCGTCTCACCCGGCGCGGCGCTCTACACCGTCGTCGACCCGGGGAGCATGCAGCTCGAGGCGAGCATTCCGGCCGACGCGCTGGCCGAGGTACGTGTCGGGATGCCGGTCGACTTCACGGTGAACGGCTACCCCAATCGCCACTTCACCGGCCGCATCACGAGGATCAATCCGACAGCCGATCCGACGACGCGTCAGGTGAAGATCCTCGCCAGCATCCCCAACGTGGGAAGCACTCTCGTCGGCGGGCTGTTCGCCGAGGGACGGGTGAGCAGCGAGTCGCACACGGCGCCGATGGTGCCGCTTACGGCGGTCGACGAACGAGGACTGCGGCCCTCGGTGATCCGGCTGAGGAACGGGAAGGTCGAGAAGGTCGAGGTCGGGCTGGGCATTCGCGACCAGGCGGCGGAGACGGTGGAGATCACGAGCGGCCTCGCCGCTGGTGACACCGTGCTTCTCGGCGCGGCGCGCGGAATCTCGCCCGGCACGCCGGTCAAGGTTTCAAGCCCCTCGGACGTCAGGAAATGACACTGCAGGTCATCCCGCAGGCGCGGCCGGAGGCCGTGCCTGCGGGATGACGACATTGCTATAAGGATCGCTTCTCATGTTCAACTCCGATTTAGCGATCAGGAAGCCGCTCAACACCGTCGTCGCCATGGTGACGCTGGCGATCTTCGGCCTGTTCGCGCTCCTGAAGCTCAAGACCGACGAATTCCCGGACGTCGCTCCGCCGGTCGTGACGGTCGGCATCCCGTATCCCGGCGCCTCGCCCGAAGGGGTCGAGAAGGAGATCCTCGATCCGATCGAAGAGCAGATCTCCTCGATCAGCGGCGTGAAGCATGTCTACGGCAAGGCGTACGATGGCTACGGCTTCATCATGGTCGAGTTCGAGTTCAGCAAGGACCTGATGGAGGCGACGCAGGACCTGCGTGACGCCGTCTCGGCCAAGCGCGCCGACCTGCCGACGGAGATGAAGGAGCCGATCATCCAGAAGTTCAACGATACCGACCGCCCGATCGTGTCGCTGGCGTTGAGCAGCAGCACGCTGACGCAGGCGGAGCTGACGCGCCTCGCCGATCCCGAGATCACTCGCGAGCTCCGCTCCATTCCCGGCGTCGCTGAAGTGGCGGTGAGCGGCAAAGTGGAGCGAGAGCTCACCGTCGAACTGCGCCCCTCCGACATGCAGGCGGCCGGCGTGAGCGTGGGTGAGGTCGTGCAGGCGCTCCAGCTCCAGAATCTTGCCGCCCCGGTCGGCCGCGTCATCGGCGACATGGACGAGCGGTCGATCCGCCTCAAGGGCCGCCTCGAGAACCCGCAGGAGTTCACCCAGCTCGTCGTAGCGGAGCGGAACGGGCAGATCATTCGGCTCGGCCAGATCGCCAACGTTCGCGACGGCACCGAGGAGCCGCGTACCCTCGCGCTGTTCAATGACCGCGAGGCGGTGGGTATCGACGTCAAGAAGAGCAAGGGTTACAGCACGACCGAGGTCTCGGACAAGGTCCGTGAGCGGGTGCAGCAGCTCCAACCGACGCTCGGCAAGGGAACGACGCTGGAGCTGGTGAAGGACTCCGGCGTTCGGGTCGATCATGCCGTACACAACGTCGAGGAGGCGCTGCTCGAGGGCGCATTCCTCACCGTGCTCGTCGTGTTCCTCTTTCTCAATTCCTGGCGCTCGACGGTGATCACCGGTCTCGCGCTCCCCGTATCGGTGCTGGCGAGCTTCATCGCCGTGTGGGTGCTCGGATTCAAGCTGGAGACGATGTCGCTACTGGGCCTCTCGCTGGCGATCGGCATCCTGATCGACGACGCCATCGTCGTGCGCGAGAACATCGTGCGACACGTGGAGATGGGAAAGGACCACTACACGGCATCGCGCGAGGGAACGGACGAGATCGGGCTCGCCGTTGCCGCAACGACGTTCTCGATCCTCGCCGTGTTCATCCCGATCGGCTTCATGCCCGGTGTGGGCGGCCAGTGGTTCAAGCCGTTCGCGCTGACGATCGCCTGCTCCGTGCTGGTGTCTCTCTTCGTCTCCTTCTCCCTCGACCCGATGCTCTCGGCGTACTGGGCCGACCCGCATCGTCCGGAGGAGCGGAAGCCCTGGATCACGAAGAAGCTCGACCGGTTCAACCACTGGTTCAATCATCAGGCGCAGAATTATCGCAAGGTCATCGCCTGGTCGCTCGACCACCGCGTCGCGATGGTCGTGCTGGCGATCGGTACCTTCTTCGCCGCATTCACGCTCTTCTCGAAGGGTGTCACGGGGCTGCTCGGCGCCCTCGTCGGCATCGCGGTCGTCGTCTGGTTGTTGTCGAGAAAGCCCAACCTGGCCCTGCATCTGCTCGGGACCCTCGTCCTCGTGCTGCTCGCCCTTGGCGCGGCGTTCAAAGCCGTCCGGGGATTGACGCAAGGGATCAACGCGCGTACGGTGATCGCCTTCCTCGTCCTACTCGGCATCGCGTGGTTCTTCGGTCGGCTCGCCTTGTCGGCGATCGGCGCCGTCAGGACGGGTCGGCGTACCGGCGGAGTCGCGGCGGTCGGGAGCATTCTCGTCGGTACAGCAGTAGCCTGCGTGCTGGTCTTCCTCGCTCCCCCCGTGCGCACGGTCGGCGTCGGCTTCTTCCCCGAGGACGACCGAGCCGAGATGATCATCGCGATCGAGACGCCGCCGGGATCGAACATGGCGTACACGAGGCTCAAGGCCCAGGAAGCGGCTCGGATCGCTCGCTCCCACAAGGAAGTGCTCTACACCTATACCACGCTTGGCGGCGGCGCGAGCGGCACGGTAGACGAAGGAAACATCTACGTGCGCATGACGCCGAAGAGCGAGCGCGACCTGAGCGCCGAGGAGTTCGCCAGCGTCCTGCGGAAAGAGATGAACAAGGTCGGCGGGGTCACGCTGTCCGTGTTTACGAGCGACTTCAGCGGCGGGCAGAAGCAGCTTCAGTTCCAGCTCAAGGGGAACGACCTCGTCGCGCTGAACACCGCGGCGGCGCAGGTGATGGACGTCGTGAAGCAGACGCCCGGTGCGGTGGACGTGGATCTGTCGACGAAGGGACTCAAGCCCGAGCTCGAGGTGGACCTGAACCGCGGCGTAGCCGGCGCGCTTGGTGTCACCGTTGGCCAGGTGGCGCAGTCGCTTCGTCCGGCATTCGCCGGCATCGAGGCGGGTGACTGGCAGGATCCCTCGGGGGAGATGCGGAAGGTGCAGATCCGTCTCGTGCCGGAGGCGCGTCGGAACGCCGACGATCTGCGGCAGCTGCCGCTGGTGGTCGCCGGACCGAACGGCGTGCCGACCACCATGCCACTCGGTCAGGTGGCGAGCATCACGCAGGGCACTGGACCGGCCATCATCGACCATCTCGATCGCGACCAAGTGGTGACCGTCGAGGCCAACGTCTCTGGCCGCGCGAGCGGCGACGTGACGAACGACGTAATGGCGAGGACCGCAAGGCTGACCTTCCCGCCCGGCGTGACGATGACCCTCGGCGGCGACGCCCAGGCGCAGCAGGAGGTGTTCGGGCAGATCTTCTTCGCCCTTGGCATCGCCGTGATGCTGATGTACCTGATCCTCGTCGTGCAATTCGGGTCGTTCCTCGATCCGCTCGCCATCCTGATGTCGCTGCCTCTCTCGCTGATCGGCGTCCTGCTGGCGCTGTCGGTGGCGAACATGACGGTGAACCTGATGTCGCTCATTGGCGTGATCCTCCTGATGGGGATCGTGGCGAAGAATGCCATCCTTCTCATCGACTTCGCCAAGTGGGCGCGGGAGAAGGAGGGGAAGCCGTTACGCGAGGCGCTGATCGAAGCAGGCGCGATCCGGCTGCGCCCCATTCTCATGACGACCTTCGCCCTCATCGCCGGCATGGTGCCCGTGGCGCTCGGGCGGGGCGAGGGAGCGCAGTTCCGGGCGCCGCTCGGCATGGCGATCATCGGCGGCGTGCTCACGAGCACGTTGCTGACCCTTCTCGTCATCCCGACGTTCTACGAAGTGATGGACGAGTGGCGTCATGCGCTCGCCCGCCGCTTCGGCTTCACGCCACCGATGACGGCGGAGCATCCCGTGCCGGTCGGCGCGCTGCCGGCGCTGGGCGACTAACTACGCGTGAGACGTGAGACGTGATCAGTGAGCGGCGGGCTGCGTTGCGGCGGACGACTCTCCAACTCGTGCTCGGAGTCGTCGCGCTCCATGCGTTGGCGCTGGGGATCTATTACCTCGGAGGCATCGAGCACGCCTCGCCGCACACGCGGACGATCTTCGTCGTCATCTGGACCATGGCGACGGCGCTGACGGTGGCGGTGCTGCTGAGGCGCGTGAGACGCCTCCGCGTGGGTCGGTAGGAGCTTCGGTTGGCTCCGTAGGGGGGTAAGAATTCGGAAGGCACACCGGAACTGCCCGGGTACCATCGTCGTTAAATACCCGCACACTCACGGGCCTACCCACCTGCACTGTCCCTTCCCCCTACTTTCCCGTCAAGAGCGGATACGGATCGACCGGCAGTCCCTTCCACCACTCGCTGACGTTCGCCGAGCGGGCGATGGCAAAGTGGAGGTGTGGAGTGTTCGCCGGGGCGTTGCCGGTGGTGCCGACGATGCCGAGCTTCTGGCCGCGGACGAGTCGCTGTCCGTCAGCCAGTCCGGGCTGGTAGGCATCGAGATGACCGTACATCAGGATGAAATGCTCCGTCGAGTCGGCGGCGTACACCATCAATCCGCCCGCCTTGCTGTTGAAGAGCTTGAGCACCCGGCCGTTCGTTGCCGCGAGCACGGGCGTGCCCCGTGGGGCGAGGATGTCGAGCGCCTCGTGGGTCCGCGTGCCGTCTCCGCGCTTCTCGTTATACGTGTCGTGAAGGGCGGTGACCGGTACGCCGCTCACCGGGATCATCAGCTCGTGGCGCAGCACGAGGAGATCGATGTCACTCGGCAGGTTGGCGGGCGACGAATCCACCTCGAGCGCGTGCGCGGTGTCGGTGCGCAGGGCGAGTTGGATCTCGGTCGGCCCCGATCCACGCACCGGCGTTGCACTGTCGGCACCATAGGTGTCGCGCATCGGCGTCGACGCGCTGGGATCGGCGGGTGAGATCACGGCACCGCTCGAGGTGGTGTCGATCTTCGCCTGCTTCGACGAGCTGTCCTTGACTTCGATGCACGAGACGGCCACGAGGGCCGCGAGGAGTGCGCCCGCCGGCGCGAGGCCGCGGCGGGCAGAGCTCAAGTTGATCATGCCGGAGTCAGGGGCAAGTCCGATGCCCCAATGCCGAGCCTGATTGACCTGTCGACGACTGGTCGCCGGACGACTCCGGATCGAGGCTCAGGCGTTGGCGTATTTCTCGAAGAACGCCTTTCGGGCCTTCGCCACCTTCGGCGCGACGACGGCGCGGCAGTATCCCTGGCCGGGGTTCTGGACGAAGTAGTCCTGGTGATACGGCTCGGCGACGAAGAACTTCGGCGCCGAAGCGACCTCGGTGACGATCTTCGCGTCGTGCCGGCCCTCGATGTCCAGCTCGCGGATCATCGACTCGGCCGTCTCACGCTGCGCGTCCGAGTGATAGAACACCACCGATCGATACTGGGTGCCGGCATCGGCGCCCTGGCGGTTCAGCGTCGTCGGGTCGTGAATCACGAAGAAGATGTCCAGTAGCTCGCGGTACGAGATGACCGTGGGATCGAAGCTGATCTGCACCACCTCGGCGTGGCCCGTGCGCCCGCTGCAGACCATCTCGTAGGTCGGAGACTCGAGCGTCCCGCCCGCGTAGCCGCTCTCCACCTTCACGATGCCGTTCAGGCCGCGATAAACGGCATCGAGGCACCAGAAGCAGCCGCCGCCGAGGGTGGCGGTCTCCAGAGGTCGTTTCGGTTCGGTCATCGAGCGTCGGGTCAGAGACGAGTGATCTCCTCTTTCAACTCATCTTTCACGCCCGGAGTTCCACCGTGTCCCGGATTCGAGCGCGGATCCGGACGATCAGTGTGTCGCCGCTCCTTTCAATGCAGTGCCGGAAGTGGGGGCAGGCTCGCCAGAAAGTCGGCGAACGGCGCCTTCCATGCCGCGGCGACGGTGTGGGTGCCATGGCCCCTGGTGATCGACGAGATCGGCACGAGAACGTACCGTCCGTGGGCGACGCGCGGCATCAGCCGTTCCATCAGCCCGAGTTCTGGAGGATTGATCAGGTCGTCGGCGGAGTTGATCGCCAGGAGCGGGGCGGTGATCCGCTCGAGTGTGGTGGACGGATCGTAGTTGCGCGACGCGTCGAAGGCATAGAGCATGTCGTTCGCGTCCATCGAGCGCATGCGCGCATCGAGAAATGCGTCGATCAGGCTGTCTGCCCGGTCGCGAGTGGGAGCGTCGCGCTGCTGGACCAGCGGGGCGCTGGACATGATGTAGAGCATCTGCAGCGCGGCGCGGAGGCCGCGCGGTGGCGCGGTATACTCGCCGCCGTGCCACGCCGGATCAGACGTGATGTCTTCCATCGCCATATGGCGCAGCATTCGGTTTCGGCCGGCGATCTGGGTCGGCGCGCTGGCCAGTGGGACGAGTCCGTCCATGAAGTCGGGGTAGCGCTCCCCCCACACCCAGCTGTGCATGCCGCCCATCGACGTCCCCATCACGAGCCGCAGGTGCGTCACGCCGAGGTGGTCGATGAGGAGCCGGCGCTGCGCGTCCACCATGTCGTCATAGTCGTAGTGCGGAAACCGGGCGTGCAGCCCCTCGCTCGGCCGGCTCGACTTGCCGTGACCGATGCCGTCAGGCAGGACGATGTAATAGACGGTCGTGTCGAGCGGTTCGCCGGCGCCGTACAGCGGGCCGGCGAAGACCGGACTGAGGAACTGGCTGCCCGAGCCGGTGGTGCCGTGGAGAATGAGCACGGCGTTGCGCACCACGCCGCTCGAGTCACGGCGCGGATGGCCGAGGGTGCGATAGTGGATCGAGAGCGCGGGCAGGCGCTCCCCGCTGGCGAAGGTGAAGCCGTGGATGACGTAGTCGCCTGCGAGGCCCGGCAGAGGGCGGGCCTGACCCCGCGCGGGAGCGGCGAGTACCGGGAGCGCGGCGAGCGCGGCGACAGCGAATCGGCGAGCGGGCATGGTGGGGAGGGGGTGAGTTCCAACCGCCAATCATGGTGCAGAAGGCGGGGCGCCGTCCATCCCGTCGATCATCGACTACTAAGGTCATAGTTGACAAGTCGATCTGGCGGCCCTATGCTACTATGCAGGTAGTAGGACTCACCCACGGAGGACCGATGGAAGCGATGTCGCTTGGCGAGCGTGAGCTCGACGTGATGACGCTGCTCTGGGCCAACGGCGCGGCGGGGGGAACGGCGGCAGAGGTCCGCGACGCGCTCGACGCATCGCTCGCCTACACCACCGTCCTCACCATCCTTCGCAACCTCGAGGCGAAAGGTTACCTGCGCCGCGAGGAGGAAGGTCGAGCACACCGCTATTTTCCGAAGGTCAAGCAGAAGGTCGCACAGCGCAACGCCCTGCGCCGGCTGATCGACACGTTGTTCGTCGGATCACCGGAGGCGCTGCTCGCTCAGCTGGTCGACGAGCATGACCTCTCGCCCGAGGAGCTGCGGCGCATCGCGCGGAAGCTCGCCAGCCGCGCCGACGAGGGGACCGGCCGATGATCGCGCTTTGGATGCTGTCGGCCATCCTGTTCACCCTGTTCGTCGCCATCGCGGCGTACTGGGCGGAGTGGATGCTGCGTGCCGCCGGCCGGCCCGCTCGCGGTGCCTGGTTGTTTGCGCTGGCTACGGGGACGATCTGGCCGCTGCTCCAACCGGCGCTCCGTCGCGCCTGGCCCGCGCTCGCTCCGATGACGCCGGCGCCGCGAACGGCGATGCTCGACGTCGTTCGGATCGTGCCGGACCGGCTGAATGCCGGAGGCGCATGGATGCTCGCCGTCGATCGGATCCTTCTGATCGTATGGATCATGCTCTCGGTCGCGCTCGTGCTGCGGTACGCGGTGCTCTGGCTCGCCGTGCGCCGTCTCCGCCTCGGTGCCGAGCGCGCAACGATGGATGGAGTCGAGGTGCTGGTGAGCGGAGACCTCGGGCCGGCGGTCGTCGGACTGCGCGACACGGCGGTGCTGATGCCGCGCGCGATGCTCGAGCTCGACGCGCCGCTGCGGCGGCTCGTCCTCCGGCACGAGGAGGAGCACCGGCGCGCCGGCGATAGCTGGGTGCTGCTCGGTCTCGCCGTCGCCGTGGCGGCGATGCCGTGGAATTTCCCGCTCTGGTACATCGCGCGTCGCGCGCGCCTCGCCCTGGAGGTGGACTGCGATGCGCGGGTGATGGCCGCCGGCGAGAACGTCACTCGGTACGTGCAGGTCCTGCTGCTCGCGGCCCAGCGGAACGGCGTCGCGCCCCTCACGCCGATGCTCGTCGCGTCGCGCACCCATCTCGAACGGAGGATTCACGCCATGCACAACGTCACGTCACGCCGCCATCCCATCCGTGTCCTCGGCGCGGTCGCCGCGTGCCTCGTCGCGGGATTCGCCGCCTGCTCGTCGCCGATCACCGATGAGGTGTCCGAGTCGAAGGCAGCCGCAACCCAGGCGAAGACGGCGACGCCGACGAAGCTTCCGGTCCGTGCACGTCAACCGTACTTCGAGTTCCGGGTGGAGAAGCAGGCTCAGGTCATGCCCGGTTCTCCGGAGCCACATTATCCCGACTTGCTCAAGAAGGCGAACATGGAAGGCGAAGTGCTGGCCCAGTTCGTCGTCGACACCATGGGACGCGCCGAGGTCGCCTCCCTCAAGGTGCTGAAGTCGACCCACCCGCTCTTCACCAAGGCCGTGAAGGACGTGCTGCCGGACATGCGCTTTGTTCCCGCCCAGGTCGGCGGCCGCAAGGTGAAGCAGATGATTCAGGAGCCGTTCACCTTCGCCCTCAGCAGATAGCAAGCGAAGCGAGCCGGGCGCCGTGCGGCGCCCAGCTCACCCCGCCGCCGGCACCGACATCGGCGTCCGTGGCCGCGAGACCAGCTCGGCTGCCCGTTCCAGCGCTCCGTCGAGCGACGCGAAGACGTTCTCGCGTCCTATCGTCTCGATTAGCCCCGAGTTCACCAGCGCGATCATCGGCTGCGCGTGCACGTCGGCGAGCACCAGCTTCGTGCCGCCGGCCAGCCGGCCATGCGACAACTCGCGCAGGGCATGAAGTCCCGTGGAATCGATTGCCGGCACGTGTCGCAGGCGCACGACGAGGACTCGCGGCGAGCCCGCCACTCGGTTCAATACCTCCTTGAACCGCTCCGCCGCGCCAAAGAAGAAGGGGCCATTGATCTCGTATAGCACGACACCGCGCGGAAGCTGCCGAGCCATGTCTGCCACGCCGGCATCCTCGAATTCGTCGTCGTCGGCCATCTCGCGCGTCACCATCGTCACGTTGGTGACCTCGGACATCCGGCGGATGAACAGGAAGGCGGAAAGCACCATCCCGACCTCGATCGCCACGGTGAGATCGACGATCACCGTGAGCAGGAAGGTCGTGAGCAGGATGGCGATGTCGCTCTTCGGGGCGCGCAGCTCGCTACGGAAAGTGCGCCACTCGCTCATGTTGTACGCGACGACGACGAGGATTCCACCGAGCGTCGCCATCGGGATGATCGCCGCCCATCGCCCGAAGAACAGCGTGATGAGCAGGAGGGTGAACGAGTGGATGATCCCCGCCACCGGCGTACGGCCGCCGTTCTTGATGTTCGTCGCCGTGCGCGCGATCGCGCCGGTGGCCGGAATGCCACCGAACAGGGGCGAGACGATGTTTGCCACCCCTTGGGCCACCAGCTCGATGTTCGACTTGTGACGCATCCCCGTCATCCCGTCGGCCACCACCGCCGATAGGAGCGACTCGACTGCGCCGAGGAGGGCGATCGCGATCGCCGGCTGCACGAGCGTCGTCATCTGGGTGAAGCTCAGATGGGGCACGACCGGATGCGGAAACGAGGCGTTGATCGCGCCGAACCGGCTGCCGATCGTTTCCACGGGAAGATGCAGCAACGTGGAGGCCAGCGTCGTCCCGATCAGGGCGACGATCGAGCCGGGGATCCTGCTCCCGCTCGGCCAGAGCTGAATCACCAGAATGGTGATCGACGCCAGCCCGATGGCATATGCATTCGCCGACGGCAGGTGAGCCGCGAACGACGTCCACTTTTCGATGAATGGCGCCGGCACGGCGCCCATGCGCAGACCGAAGACGTCCTTCACCTGGCTCGAGAA
>JBIOHU010000015.1:0-27976 GCA_044449225.1 Gemmatimonadales bacterium
GGGAGCCGGCGTGCAGGAAGCGAGTGCTCACCGCCGGCGCTCCGTCGGCGTGATGCCAGCCAGCGTCGCCAGCGCGTCGAGCGTCAGCGCGCTCAGGTCGCTCAGGGCGCCATCGCTCTCGATCGCGACGTGTGCCGGCGCGCCGACGGCGAGCACGTGGAGGCCGGCGTCGCGAGCGGCGCGAATCGACGGCGTCGTGCCTACGAGCGCGACGATCTGCTCGCGGCGGCTCCGGCGCGTGCGCGCCAGATGCGCCTGTGCGTGCTCGAACAATTCCGGCGCCGGCGGCGGCTGCAGCACGTCGTCCACCGTGAACACGCATGCCATTGCGCCATCGAGCCCCGACACGCGCAGGAACAGGTCGGTCTCCGCACGGCTCGCGCGAGTCACGATGGCGAGGCGCGTGCGAGCCTCGCAGGCGGCGAGAAACTCCGTCACCCCGACGCGCAGCGTGAATCCCCGCGACAGTCGCTCGGTGAACGTCCGACCGGCGCGCAGCGCGACGAGGTCGGCCAGCGCCGGATCGCTTCCCCGCGTCTGCTCGATCGCCACGTGCGCGCTCGCGGTCGCGTCGAGACCCTCGCAGCTGGCGTCGTACGCCGTCGCGCTCCAGTCCACGCCTTCATCGGCCAGCGCGCGCAGAAGCGCCTCGCGTCGCGCGCAACCGGTGTCGGCGAGCACCCCATCCCACTCGAGGAGCACGGCGTCTACCATGTGGCGAATGTAAGTCTGCTGCCGCGGAGGGCGCTACGGGCGTCGGCCACCTGCGCGTCGCTTCAGGGCTGCGCCGGCCCTCCACGCCCTGCCGCGGCGTACGACGCGTCGAGGAGATCCACGGGGTGGATGACCCGCGCCCGCAGCCGTGCCTGCCGCAGGCCGGCACCGATCTGCATCAGACAGCCGGGGTTGCCCGTCGCCACGAGCTGGGCTGACGTCGCGCCGATATTGGCCAGCTTGGGTGCGAGAACCCGGTTGCTGACCTCCGGCTCGATGAGATTGTAGATTCCCGCGCTCCCGCAGCAGTGCTCGCTCCCCTCGAGCGGCACGAGCGTGAGTCCCGGCACCGCACCGAGCACGGCGAGCGGCGGCGTCGCGAGGCGCTGCGCGTGCTGCAGGTGGCACGGCGCGTCGGTGGGCCGGGTCAAGGTAAGCGCGGCGCCCGGCTTCGGCCCGGCCTCGGCGAGGAGCTCACTCACGTCGCGCACCCGCGCCGCCATCGCCACGGCACGCTCGTGCCAGACGGGATCGTTGGCGAGAAGATGACCGTACTCCTTCATGATCGCGCCGCACCCCGATGCGTTCACGGCGATGTAGTCCGCTTCCGACCGCTCGAACGCAGCCACGTTCGTTCGTGCCAGCTCGCGCGCCGCTTCGGCGTCGCCCGCGTGAGCATGCAGCGCACCGCAACAGTGCTGTCCCTCGGTCCGCACCGTACGGTAGCCGTTCACGGCGAGAGTGCGCTCGGTCGCCCGGTTGGTCCCGGAGAAGAGGCCTTCCATGACGCAACCGGTGAGGATCGTCGCCGTGCCGCGCGTCCCGTCGCTCGGCGGCGTGTAGTCGCGCCGCGTGATGGGCAGGCGCGTGGACTCCAGCATTGCCATCGCGAAGCCGAGCCGTCCCGGCAGGCGCGAGAGCAGCCATGACAGCCGGGTTCCCCGGGCGATCCGGCCGCCGAGCATGGCGAGGCGCAGCAGCGGCCGTCGCGCGAACGCGAACAGGATGAGTCGCGCGATCGGCGGGTTTGGACGAATCGCGGTCAGCGTCGCGCGCGTCGCCTCGAGGAGGAAGCCGTACGGAACTCCCGACGGGCATGCCGTCTCGCACGCGCGACAGCCCAGACACCGGTCGATGTGCGTGCGAACGTCCGCGTCCTGCACGGGAACCGTTCCCTCGACGATCGCCCGCATGAGCACGAGGCGCCCGCGCGGGCTGTCGTTCTCGTCATCCAGCGCGAGGTAGGTCGGGCAGGCCTGCAGGCAGAACCCGCAGTGCACGCAGGCGTCGATGCCGGCGCTGGCATCGGCGAGCGGCGTGCCGGGAATCGCACAGCCGTCGGGATAGGGTGAGAGTGGGTGGCTCACGCGGGCTCGCCGAGAATGCCGGGGTTGAGGATGCCGTCGGGGTCGAACGCCGCGCGGACGCGGCGGGACAGCGCGTCGGTGGCCGCCGGCGCGACGAGGGAAGCCCAGAGCGGCGCCGGAAGGCGTTCGGCGATCATCGTGCCGTCGACCCGGAGCGCGCCGATGACGCCGCGCAGGCGCGCCAAGTCGTCGGCTGTTGCCTCATGCAGCGGTACGACGCAGCGCACCACCCCGCGGCGCGGGGTCGCGTGGGCGAAGCCGCCGACTCGCTCCACCACGCTGGAGGCGCGCTCCCAGAGTGTCGCGATGCGGGAGGGGAGTGCACTGATCCGGACCACCGCCGCGCTCGCCGGCTCTCTCGTTGCGAGGATGCCCCAGGCCGACTGATCCGTCGGCCGCCACTCGCCGAGCGATCCAGTCGAGGCCGTCGCGGCGCGCACGAGCGCTTCGTTGCCTCCGAGCCGCAGCAGCAGCGTCGACTCCTCTCCCAACCCGAGCGACCGCGCAAGGGAAGGGGAGAGCAGCTCCGCGGCCAGCGGCGTGAACTCCGACTCGCGCAGCCACCGCCATGCCTGATCGGCACCGCACGTCACGGCGATCGAGCTGTCCACCTCGGGCAACGCGCGCAATCGCACCGAAATCTGCGTGATGATGCCGAGCGTCCCCCAGGCGCCGGTCATGAGCCGCACCAGATCGAATCCGGCGACGTTCTTGACGACCCGGCCCCCCGCGCGCACGACATCTCCCGTACCGCTCACCAGCTCGCAGCCGAGCAGTTGCTGGCGGGGCGTGCCGTACGCCGACGCGAGAGCGCCGGCGGAGGCCGTCGCGACGGTGGCACCGAGCGTCCCATCGGGTGTACCGGCGGGGTCGAGCGGCAACCACTGGCCCTCGCCTCGCGCTACACGCTCCACTTCGACTAGCGACGTCGAGGCGTGCGCGGTGAGCGTGAGATCGCCCGGCTCGTATTCGACGATGCCGGGTGGAACGAGCGCCGGCAGCTCGAGCCGCTGCTCCGCCCGCACCGGACGTCCGGCATCGAGCCAGTGACCCGCACCGACGATGCGGAGCGGTGTCCCCTCGGCCCGTGCTCGCCGCACGCGGTCGGCTACCGCCGCCGCGGCGCTCACGTGCCCCTCACGGACCGCGCCGACGGTACGGCGTGCCACTCGCGGCAACTGTGCACCGGCACGACCTTCCCTGGGTTCGCCCGCCGGTCGGGGTCGAAGGCCTCCCGTAGCGCACACATCGCGCCGAGCGTGGGCGCGGTGAACAACGCGTCCATGTAGGGCAGCTTGTCGAGTCCCACTCCGTGCTCGCCAGTGATCGTGCCGCCCGCGGCGATGCAGGTGTGCATGATCTCCGACATCGCCGCGTGTACGCGGGCCGACTCGTCGACGTTTCGCGCGTCGTAGGGAATGTTCGGGTGCAGGTTGCCGTCACCGGCGTGAAAGACGTTGCAGACGTGCACTCGATGGCGCTCGGCGATGCGCTGGATTTCCGTCAGTACGGCGGGAAGCTTCGTGCGCGGCACCACGGCGTCCTGCACCACGAGCGCGGGGGCGATGCGGCCCATCGCGCCGAACGCCTTCTTCCGGCCTTGCCAGAGTCGTGCGCGCTCGGCCGGATCGGTCGCGATGCGCACGCCGCGCGCGCCGGCGTCGCGGCAGAAACGTTCGACCCGTGCGGCGTCGTCGTCCAGACCCGGCGCCGGCCCATCCAGCTCGATGAGGAGAATCGCCGCCGCGTCGATGGGATAGCCGGCGGCGTAGATCGACGCCTCCACCGCCTGAATGGTGGCGGCGTCCATCATCTCCATCGCCGCCGGAACGATCCCCGCTGCGATCACTGACGACACCGCCTGCGCTGCCGTGCCGATCGAGGGGAAATCGGCGAGCAGCGTGCGCACCGCCTGCGGATTCTTCGTCAACCGGACGGTGACGTCGAGCGCGACGCCGAAGCACCCCTCGGAGCCGATGAAGGCGCCGAGCAGGTCGTAGCCCTCCGTCTCACCGTCGACGTTGCCGAGCGTGATAATCTCGCCACTCGGCAGGACGGCGGTGATCGCGACTACATGGTCGAGCGTGACGCCGTACTTGAGGCAGTGCGGGCCGCCGGCATTCTCGGCGATGTTGCCGCCGATCGTGCAGGCGGTCTGGCTCGACGGGTCGGGAGCGTAGTGAAGCCCGAATGGAGCGGCGGCGCGGCTGAGCGAGCTGTTCACCACACCCGGCTCGACGACGGCACGCGCATCGTCGGCGTCGATGGAGAGGATGCTCTTCATCCGGTGCAGTCCGAGGAGGACGATGCCGTCGGCCAGCGCGCCTCCGGAAAGTCCGGTACCGGCACCTCGCGGGACGTAGGGAACACCCAACTCGGCGAGCAGGCGCACGACGGCCACGACTTCGTCGCGTGTACCGGGAAAGACGGCGAGCGCGGGTCGCCGCTGATATCCTGGCAGGCCGTCGGACTCGTACGTGCGCAGCTCGGTGCCGCGTACGAGCAGTCGGCGCTCGCCCACGATGTCGCGAAGGCGCGTCGCCAGATCGGGGAGTGAGAGTGGCTCCGTCATGGCGGCGGGCACACGACGGTGAGCGCATCTCGGCGCAGCGAATATTCGAGCGGGGTGTCGAGGACGGCGATCTCGCCATCCACCGCGACATAGCCGGCGCCGCGCAACGTGATGCGAAAGCGATCGACGATGATAGTCTCGAAGTGCCCCGAGCGTGACACCGCCTCGAGGCCGCGGAAGAGTGCGGTGAGGGCGATCGCGACGAGCCGCGCCCGCGATCGGCCGCGGATCACCATCACGTGCAACCCGCGCCGGCCATCCTTCACTCGCCGGCCGAGGGTGGGAAACTGCAGCTCCCGCTCGCCGACGCCGATGAACACCAGCGGCGTACGGAACAGCCGCACCCGCCCATCGATCTCGATCTCGACTCCCATCCGCCGCACGGTCGTCAGCAGTCGAACGGCCGCCACGACCGACGCCAGCCGGTAAGGCAGGGTGCGCTCCATGCGTTCACGCGTACGGACGAAGCGGACGTAGGCGCCGACGCTGCTCGTATTCAGAAAGACGCGCCCATTCAGCATCCCCACGTCCACCGCGCGTGTTCCTGGATTGCCCGCGAGCTCGAGCGCTTCTGCTGCCACGGTGCTGATCCCGAAGTCCCGGGCGAAATGGTTCAGGGTACCGCCGGGAAGGATGGCGAGCTCGGTCGAAGTGCCGAGCAGCGCGGCAGCGGCGGTGGCGATCGTCCCATCGCCGCCCGCCACGAGCACCCGCTTCGCTCCCGACGCGGCGAGAGCGCGAAGGGTCGACTCGATGGCGTCGGGTGTCACCGCGTGGACGTCGAAGGCATCGCTGAGGCCGAGCGCCTCGCGCGCCGCAGGCGCACTGCCCGAGTCGACGTTGACGATGGCCGGAATGCGGACTGGATCAGCCAATGGTCGTAAGCGTTGGAGCATGCTCGGGGAGCTCCACCGTCGCCTTCCGGTCGAGCTTTCCCCAGCCGACGAGCCGGCCGCTCAGCGCCGCGGCGAAGGACCGGACCACCACCCAGTACATCACCTGCCGGTAGGCGAAGCGTTGGAGAAAGATCAGCCAGGTGAGCTGCTTGTCCTCGTCTCCTTCCATCAGGAACGCCAGCACCGCTGCCAGCCAGTCGACGAGGAGAAAGATGGCGTAGTACGACAGCACCTGCTCGAGATTCACCAGCCCGTATTCGAGCCGTCCATCCACGCTGTGGGCCATCGAGTTCAGCGCGACCGAGAAGATGCTGAGCACGAACATCAGGTCGGCGATCGGGGAGATGGCCGGTAGCAGGAGCTGGAAGAGGAATACGTTGGGAAGGGCGATGAAGCCGAGCGAGCCGTACTTCCGGCGGAAGAACGCGTCGCGATGCTTCCACGCGCATTGCAGCGTGCCGAATGACCATCGAAAACGCTGGCGGGCCAAGCCGCGGAGGGTGTCGGGGGCTTCGGTGTACGCCACGGCGCCATCGGCGTAGGCGACGGAGTAGCCGGCGCGGCGCATGGCGAGAGTCAGGTCCTGATCCTCGGCGAGCGTGTCGTTCTGAAACCCTCCCACTTCGAGCACGGCGGCGCGCCGCCAGGCGCCTACCGCACCCGGCACCACCGTGATGCAGTCGAGCAGCGCGAAGGCGCGGCGGTCGAGGTTCTGGCTCGTCACGTACTCCAGCGCCTGCCAGCGTGTCACGAGATTGATCCGGTTGCCGACCTTGGCGTTGCCCGCCACAGCGGCGACCACCGGGTTCGACAGCGGCTGCACCAGTTCGGCGACGGTGTCGTCGTCGAACACGGTGTCGGCATCCAGGCCGATCACCACCTCGTGCCGCGCGCGCGCGATGCCGAAGTTGAGCGCGCTCGCCTTGCCGCCGTTCGCCTTGCGGTAGATCGATACCAGCGCATGACTGCCGTATGCCTCCTCGCAGATCGCCGCCGTATCGTCCGTCGATCCGTCGTCCACGACGACGATCTCCAGTTCTCCCGCGTAGCGCTGGTTGAGCAGGGAGGAGATCGTCTGGACGACGACCTTCTCCTCGTTGAACGCCGGAACGATGACGCTCACGCCGGGCGCGTACCCCCCTGGGGCGGCGCGGTCCTGGTGTTGTCGCAGCCGCTGAGCCATCGCCAGCATGCCGATCAGCACCAGCCGGCCGATCCCGAGCACGACGGCGACGGTGAAGATCCAGAACAGCATCGTCTCGCCGGTGCCGAGCATGAGGAATCCCGCCTCGCGCACCAGCCTCGTCGCTTCGCTCGCCGGCGGAAGCTGCGGCATGGCGTCGTCGCGCGTGATGCCGGCGAGGTCGCTCACGAGCACGATCGTGTCCCCCCGCGCGCGCAGCGAGTCGATCAGTGGACCGTGCGCCGCCACGGTGTTGATGCGATTCCCCCCGGCGTCGTGGAGGAGCACGATGTTCCGCGCCGAGTCCTGCGTCGTGGCATTGATCGCGTTCGGTGCGGCGCGGCGGTCGAGCACGAGCCGGATGATCGAATCGGCGGGAATCCCCGTCCAGTCCTCGCCGTCCACGTGCAGGCCGATCGTCCAGTAGTTCCGCCTCGAGGCGATACCCACCGGCACGAGCTCGGCGTCCGTCGTCGGCTCGGCGTCGCCGAAGTACGGTGGGCGGAAGAAGGCGACTCGTCGGTTGATCGCCGCCTCGAGCAGCGACGATGTCGCATCGAGCTCGATCCGGTCGCGCGCCGCACCTTCCAGCGCCATGTTCGGGTGGGTGTACGTGTGGTTGCCGATCTCGTGACCCTCGTCGTACTCGCGCTGGACGAGGCCGAGGTGGGTGTCGACGTTCTGGCCGACGACGAAGAAGGTCGCCTTCACCCCGCGCGAGCGGAGCGTGTCGAGGATCATCGGGGTCCAGCGTCCATCCGGCCCGTCGTCGAACGTCAGCGCGACGCGGTGCGCATTGCGCGGCTGCCCGCCGGTCCGGCTCATGACGTACGGGATCGGCACACGAACGAGCGTCTGGCCGACGATGAACCCGGAGGCCGGATCCACCCGCACGTTCCGCAGTCCTTCGTTGGGGAAGTAAGTGATCTGGAGTATCTCGCCGACGCCGTCGAACTCGGCGTCGTAGCTCGGGGGCATGCGCTTCAGGCTGTCGGCGCCGAGCAGCACGCCGTTCCGGGCGATGGCGTTCCACATCGATGGATCCTCGCCCCCCAGGTGCCAGAGCGCGTGACCGGCGACTCCCAGCGCCTGGCCGACGAGCATCTCGTTGTATGCGGTGGTGGCATCGAGGTACCAGAGCACATGGTCGGTGGAATCGGCACTCGTCCACACCATGTACGGGTTGAGCGACACGGGGTCGAATCGCGGACGAGGCTGGCCGTCGCCGCGCGCCGCGCGCATCGTCTCCTGGAAGTCGTAGTTCTCGGCGCGATGATTCGTCACCGCTTCGGCATCGTTCCAGTCGTAGCCGTACGCGCCGATCATCAGGATCAGCTTCGACGGCGATACCAACCGCGCGAAGCGCCGCGCCTGGGTGGCATAGAACTGCTGGCTGGCCACCGGGCCGGGCTCGCTCTGCGGATAGTGCTCGTCGAACAGCATCGGGAACAGCTTGTCGTTCACCGCGCCGGCGCGCCGGATGTAGCTGTCCGAATCGCCGACGGCGATCGCCTGGGTGGCGAGGCGGCCGACGGCGTGCATCGCATCGCCGAGCGCGCGGGCGAATGCGAGCACCTGCGGCTGCTCCTCCGGCCCAAACCCCTCGAGGTCGAGGGTGGTGCCAGCAAGCCCGTATCGCGTCACGGCATCGCGGAGCTGCCGTACCGCATTGGCTCGCGCGACCGGGTTGGCGAGGAACCGATGCACGACCCCCGCGTCGAACCGCCCCGCCGCCGAATCGCCGCCGGCGACGACGAAATTGCTCAGCATGATGAACAGCGATGGCCTCGACTCGGGGGGCCGCGAGGCGAGCAGGGCGAGCACCCTACGGTCGATCCGGAGCTGGAGAGTGTCCGCGTTGGCCGGCACGAACGCCCACTCCCCGATCACCCAGTCGAGCTTGTCGTAGTTGCGAGACAGAGAGGCGAAGGAATTGTCTGCCCAGTTCACGTAGAAGCCGGCGACGATGGCGTTCGTGCGGGTTGGGCGGGTTCCGGTTCCGACGTCGAGCGCCGGAATTGCCATTGGCCGGCGCGAGGAGCTGCTGCCGTAGTGCTTCGTCAGTGCCGCGAGCTTGCGCCGATACGCCGTGCGGAGCCGATCCACCTTCGTGAAGGCGCCCGGCTTGCCGGTGGTCGCCCGGGCGATCGGCAGGTTGTTGGCGCTGGCGAGCGGCAACTCGGGAGGGATCGGCGGCGAGAGTACGATCGAGCCGACGAGCACGAGCGCGAGGAGCGTCGTGACGATGCCGGCGACGAGCGCCGTGCGGCGAATCCGCCGCCAGCGCCGCCCGCTATAGTCGATGAAAATCGGAGAGCTACGACGGTCCATCATCGGCGGGGAAAGTTAGCCCGTGGCCTCGTCCGCCGCGCGCGGGCCGACCCTGGCGGGACGAAGCCTCCGTTTCCGGTGGCCGGCCCGCGTTTCGGGTCGGCGAAGCTGCTCCATCGCCCGCGGATTCGACTCTCTCGAACTCGGATTCGATTCTCTCGAACTCGGATTCGACTCCCTCGGACTCGCAGTTGACTCCCTCGGACTCGCAGTGGACGCCCTCGGACTCGCAGTTGACTCCCTCGGACTCGCAGTTGACTCCCTCGGACTCGCAGTTGACTCCCTCGGACTCGCAGTTGACGCCCTCGGACTCGCAGTTGACTCCCTCGAGCTCGGATTCGACTCCCTCGAGCTCGGATTCGACTCCCTCGAGCTCGGATTCGACTCCCTCGGGCTCGAAATCGACGGCTCGAGTCGACTCAGCGACGCGGGATGCCCTAAAGCAAGCAGGCGGAAGGCGCCATGCGCCTTCCGCCTGCGGGTCCGGGCGCCTGCCGATCGACTACGCTGCTTGCCAGAAACCGGCGAGGGCCCGCCCGTCGGGCGATTCGCGCAACTTCTCGAATGCGCGCTCGCGGATCTGCCGGATGCGCTCGCGGGTCACTCCCATCAGCGCGCCGATCTTCTCCAGCGTCATCGGCTCGCCGCTTTCATCGAGGCCGTAATAGAGGAAGAGGATCTTGCGCTCTCGGGGGGTGAGATATTTCCGGAAAACCCGCTCGATGAACTCCTTCATGAGCTTGTAGTCCGTCACATCCTCGATCTCGGTGCCGTCCACGCCGGCGAAGCGCTCGCCGAGGGTGGAGGCCTCGCGGTCCGACCGGTCGATCGGCGCATCGAGCGAGACTTCGGTGGAGCTCATCTGCTTGGCAGCCCGGACCTGCTCTGGCGTCTCCTCGAGCAGCCGCGAGATCTCGTGCTCGGTCGGGTCGCGCTTGAGCACCTGGGCCAGAATCGTCTCGGCCCGGGCGAGCCTGATGAGCTGCGAGTTCTGGTTGAGGGGGATGCGGACGCTGCGCGTCTGCTCGGCCAGCGCCTTGAGAACCGCCTGGCGCACCCACCAGACCGCGTAGGAGATGAACTTCACTCCCTGGTCCGGATCGAACTTTCGTACCGCCTTGAGGAGCCCTTCGTTGCCGATCGCGACCAGCTCCGAGAGGTCGAGCCCGTGTCCCTGATACTTCTTCACATAGGAGATCACGAAGCGGAGATTCGCCGTGACCAGTCGCTCGGCGGCCGCTTCGTCACCCTTCTGGGCGAGCCGCGCCAGCCGCCGCTCCTCGGCAGCGTCACTGATCAGCGGCAACTTCTGGATGTCCTGCAGATACTGGTCGAAAGCGGTGGAGGGAGACGAACGGAAGTAACCCCTGGACCTGGTCTCGGTCGCTTGCTCCATACACGCCCCTTACCTGTGCCGGAAGGTGGTCGAGCGGTGCGACTCTCGAGCGTCGTCGCTCGGGTGAGTCAGCAGGACGGCCACAGTAATGCCGGGGAAAAAACCCGTCAACAGTCAGTTTGCCAGAATGACCTCGTCGACAGATTTGTGATCGACGTAACTGCTGCATTGACAGCGGCTTGAGGGTTACTTACCGAGTTGTCGGCCAATTCTGACCGATCTGGGCAGAATGACCGGTCCCCCCGTAGCCCTCCGAGCGAGCCAATGAGTCTAAGCGCAAGTGGGGGCGTCGCTTGCGCGACACCCCCACGTTCTGGACGATGAGCCCGCTCAGGCGCCCGGTCCTGGTGGCGTGGGCGGATCCTTCATCTTGGTTCGGCTGGTCGCCATCAGCACGCCGATGCCGATCAGTACGATGACGCCGACTCCGATCCACATTGTCGGCACGTTGAGCAGATAGGCGGCGATCGCCAATCCGATGATCAGAATGATGAAGCCGACGAGATAGGTACTGAACGAGGACATGGTTTGCCGTCCGCTGAGGTCGGCGTCCAAACAGAGCAATGATGGGACCAGCGCGTGCCGGAATCCTAGTGCGCGCCGCCGACCGAATCGTGTGCCGCTCCACTCAGCCGTCCCGTCAGCAGCGTGTCGCCGACCGCTCCGCGTGGCCGCGGCACCAGCACAGCCGTCCCCTTCGTCCGACCGAACAGCCGCGCCTCGCGACAGGTCGGCGTCCAGATGTCGAGGATGTGACCCTTGATCACTCCACCGGTGTCGTCGACGAGGAAGCGTCCGTAGTACTCGCGGCCGACGTAGATCTCCACGTATCTCCCGAGCGGGAACACCTTCGGATCGGCCGCGACGATCCCTTGGCGCACGTAGTGATCGCGGCGGGTCAGGCCTTTCAGACAGTACGCCGTCAGCGCGACCTCCACCGGATCTCCGTACCTGAGCGGACGACGGCCGACTTCCTTACCATCCGTCGCACCGCGGACCACCGCCCCCTCCAGTCGGATCGGCGCGTAGATCACCAGTGGCGCCAGCTCGAGCTCGCGCACCGGCTCCAAGCCCTCCATCACTCGCAGCGCGCCAGCGCTCAGCGTCACCAGAAGCACGAGCGCGAAAGTCGCCGACGCATACCGGCCCAGTCGCCGGCGCGGCAGCTTGACCGGCCGGCCAGTGCCGATGAACGGAGGAAGCTCGGGGACCGGACGGGGAATGGCCGGCGTGAACGTCGGAGTCGAGAGGGTCACCCCAGCACCTCGCGAACGATGTCGTCGCTCACCTCGACCGCCCATCCGCGATCAGCTCCCGCCATCGCGCCGATGCGCGCAGGCAGGGCGTACTCGAGCGAGCCGCCTCGTGCCTTCTTGTCGTGACGCGCCGCCTGCAGCACCTCGTCCGCCCCCATCCCCGTTGGCCGGGCCACCGGCAAACCTGCGCCCCTGAGCACCCGCTCGATCGCCGTGGCGATGCCTTCCGTGGCGACGCCGACCCGCTCGGCGAGCCGCGCCTCGAGCACCATGCCGATCGCAACGGCGTCGCCGTGAAGCAGAGCGTAACCGCTCGAGAGCTCGATCGCGTGACCGAGGGTGTGGCCGAAATTGAGCGTCTTCCGGACGCCGTGCTCGTGTTCGTCGGCACGGACCACCGTCGCCTTGATCTCCACGCTGCGCGTCACGGCGTCCATGGTGGCCAAGCGATCGCATTCCAACAGCGCCGGCAGATTCGCCTCGAGCCGGTCGAAATATTCCGCGTCGGCGATGACGCCATGCTTGATCGCCTCGGCCAGGCCCGAGCGGCGGTGCGCCACGGGCAGGGTACGCAGCGTCTCGATGTCCGCGAGCACGGCTACCGGGGCATGGAATGCCCCGACGAGATTCTTGCCAGCGGGCGTGTCCACGGCGGTCTTCCCGCCAATCGACGCGTCGATCATCGCGAGCAGCGAGGTCGGACATTGCACCACCGGCACGCCGCGCATGTAAGTGGCGGCGACGAATCCGGCCAGATCTCCGACCACCCCTCCACCGAGCGCGACGACGGTGGTGTCTCGGCCGCAGCCGGCGGCGAGCAGCTCGTCGGTCAGCCGCGACCAGCTTTCCCGGGTCTTGCTCGCCTCGCCCGCCGGAACGAGATGCAGCGAGGTCCGGCCGTGCCGGCCGAGCGAGGTCACGAGCGGGTCGGCGTAGTGAGGCGCGACCTCGGCGTCGCTCACGACGGCGTAGCGATGGGCCGGCGCGACTTCGACGATGCGGTCCGCGAACTCCTGCCGCAGCCCGGCGCCGACGACGACACGGTAGTCTCCAGCGTCCACTGTCCGAGACCGCTCCTGCCTCGCGGGGGCGGTCATCCTACCAGGTGACTTCGCCGGCACCGGCGCGGAGGTTGGCCACGCGCGCGAGGGTGAACAGGAGGTCGGACAGCCGGTTCAGGTAGATGATCGCCAGCGGAGGGAGCTCGACGTCGCGCTGGAGCGTCACGACACGGCGTTCGGCGCGCCGGCAGACGGTACGGGCGAGGTGGAGCACGGCAGACTTCCCCGAGCCGCCGGGCAAAATGAACGACCGGAGGGGCTCGAGCTCGGCATCCCCGTCGTCGATCGCGCGCTCAAGCTCACCGATCCGGGCGTCGTCGATGCGGGCCTTCTGAAGATGGAGTGCCATCTTGTCCCGGTCCGGGGTGGCGAGCAGGGCGCCGATCGCGAAGAGGTCGCGCTGGATGGGAACCAGCACCTCGTCGATGCGCGGCATGGACTCGATTGACCGAGCCATCCCAATGACGGCGTTGAGCTCGTCCACGTCACCATATGCCTCGACGCGGGCGTCGTCCTTGGGCACCCGCCCGCCGCCGAAGAGCCCGGTCGACCCGGCGTCTCCGGTCCTCGTATAGATCTTCATCGGGACGGAATATAGGGCGAGAGGCGCGAGATGGGCCGGCGGGAAACGCCGGCTGGAAACGGCGGCCGTGCTGTCTCGCGCCGTTCCCCGTTAGCTTTCCCCCGCATGAAACAACCACCCAAGGACATCACCATCATCGGTGGCGGACCCGCCGGGATGTTCGCCCTCTTCTATGCCGGCATGCGCGGCGCGTCGGCTCAGATCGTCGACGCGCTCCCCGAGCTCGGCGGGCAGCTCGCGGCGCTCTACCCGGAAAAGTTCATCTTCGACGTCGCCGGCTACCCGAAGGTGCTGGCGAGGGATCTCGTGACGGCGCTCGCCGAGCAGGCAGCCCAGTTCAACGAGCCGGCGCATCTCGGCCAACGGGTCACCGGCCTCGACGCGAGTGACGGGATGTTCCTGCTCCATACCGAAAAGAGCGACTTCCCCACCAGGGCCATCGTCATCGCGGCGGGAATCGGCGCCTTCTCGCCGCGCCGGCTCCCGCAGCCCTGCACCGAGCCATGGTACGGTCGGGGCATCTACGACGTCGTCACCAATCCGGGGCAGTTCAGCGGACAGCGGGTGGTGATCGTGGGCGGAGGCGACTCGGCATTCGACTGGGCCACTCAGCTGTCTGGGGTCGCCACGCACGTGTCACTGGTGCATCGCAGCGACCGCTTCCGCGCCCACGGCGCGACGGTGGCGCAGTTCCACGCCGACGTCGCCGCTGGCCGCGCTGCACTCTACACCTTCCACGAGATTGGCGACGTGCTCTGCAAGTCGCGAAGCGAGCAGTTCAGCCACATCGTCCTGAGGGACGTCAAGGCGAAGACTTACACCGAGATCGAAGCCGACGTCGTACTGCCGATGCTCGGCTTCGTGAGCGACATCGGTCCGATTGCCGACTGGGGATTGACCTTCCAGAAGGACGAGATCGTCGTGAATCAGCTCATGGAGACCGGTCGCGAGGGGATCTGGGCGGCTGGCGACGTGACGACCTATCCGGGGAAGCTGAAGCTCATCGCCTGCGGATTCGGCGAGGCGGCGACGGCGGTGAACCAGGCGGTGCACTGGATCTATCCGGACAAGAAGGTCGCACCTGGCCACTCGAGCAACATGGCGCTGTTCGGTCAGAAGGACGACTGACGCCGATGGGAGGTGTCACGGTGTTCAGCGTAAAGTGACGCGGAACGACACTCGCCGGGCGTCGGGAGCGAGGGCAACCGTGACGCGTGTTCCCTCGCCGACGCGCCTGACATAGGTGAAGGCGTCGATGGCGCTCACGAGCGCGATCGCGCCGGCGGCCGCGATGCCGGGCGTCAGGCAGGGCCGCTCGGAGACCTGGCGGCTGACCGTGTAGTTGTACGGGTTGCCGAACGGGTCGAGCGCGCTCTCCTGGAAGGTCCGCGTGTTGGCGGTCTGCCTCATCGCGCAGGCCAGCGCGGCGCCGGTGCCTACGAGGGTGAGGAGCCCGCGCACCGGGCGGCCGGCGTAGAACTGGCCCGCGCCGGGGATGACCAGGCCGAGCGACAGCGCGCGCGCGGGAGAGGGAGCCGACCCGTCCAGCGCGGTGACGCGCGACTCCACGACGCTGCGATCGGCGGCGGACGGCGCGCGGAGGAGATACGCCTGATAGTCGCTCAACTCTCCATCGCGCCGTCCGAGTGCGGCGCGGGTGAGTGCCCGGTCGTAGTAGGCGATTGCCCAGCCGGGCTCGCGCGCGATGACGACGCTGAACGCTGAGTCGGCACTCTCCAGGTGACCGAGCTCGTACGCCGAAACGCCCTTCGCGAACGCGGCGGACGCGATGTCAGCTGCTCCCTCACCCGACGGGACGAGGAGCTCGGCGATTCGCGCCCGGGCTTCGGCGGCGTCGGGGGCATCGGGCGCGAGAGCGAGAAAGCGGCAGTACTCATTCGCTGCCTCCGCCGGCGCGCCGGTGCTCTCATCGGCCCGAGCGAGCTGGTAGGCGAGGTCTGGGTCCGATGGATCGAGTGCCGCGGCGCTCCGCAGCTGATCGCGCGCGGCCACGCGGTCGCCGAGAATGGCCGCCTGCTGCCCGCGCTGCGCGAGCTCGCGCGCCTGGCGGCGCTGGTCGGCCGTGGGCGGGCGTGGCGGGGCGACTGACGCGCAGGCAGGGCGAGCCGCCACCGCAGGAATGCCCTTCTTGAGAGGCGGGCGGGCTCCCGCCACGGGCGACTGCGCACCGGTGGCCGCTGCGCCAAGAATGACGGCGGCAACCGCGACCAGTCGCGCGATACTCATCGTGTGACGTGAATGCTGGCGCTTCCCGTCTTACCCTGCCAGGACGCGGTGATCGTGACCGTGCCCGACCGGATCGTTCGCACCAGACCGCCAGATGTCACCGTGGCGATGCCGCTGTCGCTGGAGTGCCAGACGAGCTCCGCCCCGCCGATCCCATTGCCATACGCATCGCGTGGCGTCGCGACGAGCTGGACGGTCGCTCCGGACTTCAGGCTCGTCGAGCTCGGAGTGATGCCGATGTCGGCGACCGGACCGGCCGCGACGGTCACCGACGCGCTTCCCTCCTTTGCTTCGCTCGTCGCGGTGATCGTCGCGCTACCGACGGCGCCCGCGGTGACCACGCCATCGCCGCTGACGCCCGCCACCGCCGAATCACTCGAGCTCCAGACGACCGTGCGGTCGGTCACCACCGCGCCGTTCACATCCTTCACCGTCGTGATGAACGACGCGCTCTTCCCGCTGACGAGACTCACGGCGACGGGCTGTACGGCGATGCTCGCCACCGGCGGGCGCTGCACCGTGATAGTCGCGATGCCGGACTTGCCATTGGCGCTTGCCGCCACCTGGGTGCTTCCGACGGCACGGGCCGTGACGAGCCCGGTGGCGGACACCGCGACGACGTCGGTGTCTTTCACCGACCAGACGACGGAAGGATCGGTGAGCGCGGCACCGCTGGCATCGCGCACCGC
Source organism: Gemmatimonadales bacterium (assembly GCA_044449225.1). Taxonomy (GTDB): domain Bacteria; phylum Gemmatimonadota; class Gemmatimonadetes; order Gemmatimonadales; family Gemmatimonadaceae; genus AG11. The sequence continues at coordinate 16,296 of JBIOHU010000015.1, forward strand.
AGCCTGGAAGGGCTGGGTCGCTCCCAGGATGATCGTGGCCGTGCTCGGCGAGATCACCACTTCGGCGACGGCGGGGCCCTCGGGACCCACCTCGGTCACGCTGCCCCCGCACGTCGCTCCCGCGACCGCCGCGATCGTCGCGACGAGCGTTCGCCACTGCGCGCGGCGGCGACGGGCGGACAGCGACACGGTCATGGTCCGCTCGGCCGCTCGACGTAGACAGGGCGGGAGCGATGAGTGCGGGTGCCGTCGCCGAGCTGACCGTCGAGGTTGTAGCCCCAGCAGAAGGTCTCGCCCGACCTCGTGACTCCGCAACTGTGGGAGCCGAAGGCGCGCACCGAGGCGAAGTCGTGGCCGCCGACGACCCGCGTTGGCACGAGCCGATCGTCGTTGGTGCCATCGCCGATCTGGCCGTAGGTATTGCGTCCCCAGCAGCGCGCCTCGCCCGCGGCCGTCACCGCGCAACTGTGCACTGCTCCAGCCGTTATGCCGACGAAGCGTTCGTCGCTCGCGACGCGGACGGGGGTCGACCGCGCGAGGGCCGAGCCGTCGCCGAGTTGGCCGTTGGAGTTCCCTCCCCAGCACCAGGCGCTTCCAGACGCGGTGACGCCGCAGGCGTGGGAGCTTCCGGCGGCGATGCCGACGAAGCGAGGCGCGCCGCGAACCATCGTTGGCACGTCGCGCCGGACGCGCGACGAGTCTCCGAGCTGACCGGCGGCGTTCTCGCCCCAGCACCAGGCGCGGCCACCGCTGTCGAGCGCACAGGTGAACCGCCAGCCGGCGGCAATGCTGGCGAATCGATGACCGCCCGCCACCCGCCCAGGCGTGTCGCGGTCGGCCATCGCTCCGTCGCCGAGCTGGCCGCTCGAATCGTCGCCCCAGCACCAGGCGGTGCCGTCGGTGGCGAGCGCACAAGTGTGGGCGCTGCCGGCGGCGACGTCACGGAATCCGCGTCCACCTGACACGCGAGTCGGGGTGGGGCGGCCGATGGTGGTGCCGTCGCCCAGCTGGCCACTGTCGTTGTCCCCCCAGCACCAGGCCGTCTCGTCGGCGGCGAGAGCGCAGCTGTGCGACATCCCTGAGGCGATGGCGACGAAGTGCATCGACCCCGCTTCGGCGAGGGGAGCGCCGAGCCGCGTCGTGCTGTTCGTGCCGAGCTGTCCGCGATCGTTGCCTCCCCAACAGAAGGCGCGGCCGTCCTCGGCGAGGAGACAGCTGTGTCGACCGCCCGCCGCGACGCGAGTTCGAGCGACTGCCGGCGTGGCGATGATTGGGGCCGCGACTGCTGCCGCAGCCGGTGCGATGGGCCCGGCCTGCCGGGCCGGCGATCTCAGGAGTACCGCCGCAGGCGAATCGGCGCGCAGCGACGTGGAATCCGCCATGCTGTCCATGCGGACGGCAGTCGTCGCCCGATCAGTCACCTCGCCGGCGACAAATCTCTCCTGCGCTGCGGAAGCGAGCGTCGTCCCCGCTTGATGCGCCGATGGCATGCCGGTGGACGCAGGGGGCGGTGTCTCGGCACTATCAGACCGGGAGCGAGTTCGCACGGCGCTGACGACGAGTGCCAGCGCGACGATTCCAGTCAGCCCGCTGCCGAGCGCGAGTCGTCGGCGCGAGAACCGCGGCGCCGGCGCCACCGCGAGCGGGGGCGCGGAGTCGGCAAAATCGCGCCAATCGATGGCAACCACCGACTCGGCGGCCGCTGGTATGGAGGCGCGGTCGATCCGCACCGTGCTCGTGGGCGCCGTCGCCGCGGCCGGCCACGGGCGCAGCGGCACGTCGCCGTCGAGAGCGGCGACGAGGGAGAGGGCGTCGGGCCATCTCGAATCCCGTTCCTTCTCGATCGCTCCGGCTATCGCGCTGGCGAGAGTGTCCGGCACGTCGGGCCTCATCGCGCTCACGTCCGTGAGTTGCACGTGCTTCTGGTGATAGAGCACCGAGTACAGCGCTTCACCGGCCCACGGACGCCGGCCGGCGAGCATCTCCCATCCGACGAGTCCCAGGCTGTAGATGTCGGCGCGGCCGTCCAGCTCGACGCCATCGATCTGCTCTGGCGCCATGTAGGTCGGCGTGCCGATCGCCACGCCGCTCATCGTGAGCTGCTGCGCTTCGCTCGACATCGAGCGCGCTATGCCGAAGGCGGCGAGCAGCGCACGACCGGTGTCGTCCACGAAGACGTTTTCGGGCTTCACGTCGCGATGGACGATTCCGACGTCGTGAGCGGCGCAGAGCGCACCGGCGAGATCCCGCATCACGCCTTCGACCACCCTCGGCGCGAGCGCGCCCTCGTGACGCAGGATCTCCTTCAGCGTTCGCCCCTGAACGTGCTCCATCACGAGCGCGAGGCCGGCCTCGCCGAGGTCGAGCACCGCGCGCACGGGAACGACGTTTTGATGCGTGAGCTGTGCGACGAATCGGGCCTCGCGCGCCAGGCGGGCCGACGCCTCGTCGTCGTCGGCGAATTGGGCGCGAATGAGCTTGATCGCCACCTCGACGCCCGTGCTGCGCTCGCGAGCGAGATAAACGACCGCCGTGCCGCCGCGGCCGAGCTCGCGACCGAGCTCGTAGTCATCCGCCAGAGCGGCGAGCGCTGCCGGCGCGCGCTCGGCGCTCACGACCGATGTCCGGGAATCCGCACCGAGTGACATGGATCGACCGCGACCTCAGCCGGCACAGAACCGCAGCACGACCTCACCGAGCTCGATGCGATCGCCGTCGGCGAGCAGCCGCGCGCCCTCGAACTCACCCAGGCTCTCGTCGTTCACGACGACCGGGTTCGTTCGCGACAGGTTGGTGACGAGCCAGCGCCCGTCGGCATAGGCCACTCTGGCGTGGCGCCGGCTGACGGTGCTCGAGGCGAGGGTGACCTGCTGGGGGGACGACGAGGCGTCTCGGCCGAGGATCATCTCCGGCGCCTGGCCGGCCACCCGGACGAACCGCAGCTCCTGCTGCGGCGTCACGCCGGTGACCACCTCGAGGCGCGCCGGCAGGAGCTGCATCGCCTCGTCGCCCGGCCGTCGGAATTGTACCGTCTCGGTCGGCAGGAGCTGTGGCGCAGGCGTGGCCGGCTCCGCCTCGCGTCGATATGCGGAGTAGATCGGAATGACGAGCGGCGGCGGCTCACGTCCGGGTTCCTGTCGGTTCGACAGCCACCAGACCAGCTGCGCCGTCAACGCGGCGCAAGCCGCCAGCACGAGCAGGACGAGGAGCAGAGAGGTCACGGGCGGTTCGATACGCGTGGATCCGCCGGGTGCGGACAGCACGGAGACCAGACAAGCGCAAGAGGTGTTCCGCCCCTGCCAGGCGAGCTCGACGAAGGGCCGGCGCTCCTGGCGACCCGGTCAGTCGGGTGCCCGGAACCCCTCTGGATGACGCTGCCGCAGCTTCTCGACGTTGATCGCCGCGACCTCGCTCAGCGGCACGTCGATCTCCCGGGCCACGACGGCGAGGCACCAGAGCGCGTCGCCGAGCTCCCTCGTCAACGCGCTCTGGTCGAGAGCGCGGCCCTGCATGACATGCTTTCGCACGTGGGCCAGCACCTCGCCCGCCTCTTCGGCGAGCCCGGCGGCCGCGTCCAGCAATCGCTGCTTGTCGGTCAGCGATGGATTGACCGTGCGGACGGCGGCAGTCTGATATCCGTCGAGGTCGCTGGAGCTGCTCACGCGTAAGTCACGCGCGGATCGGCCTTCGCATACGCGAGGTCCGTGATGAGGTTGACGAGCACGAACACCACGCTGAGAAAGAGCACCGAGCCCTGGATCGCCGGGAGGTCGCGACGGGCGATGGCGTTCACGACGTATCGGCCGAGTCCCGGCCAGCTGAACACGGTCTCGGTGAGGATGCTTCCCGTGAGGTAGGCGCCGAAGTCGAGCCCGAGCACGGTGATGATAGGGATCAGCGCGTTGCGGAGTGCGTGGCGCGCGACGACGACGCGCTCGCGAGCCCCCTTGGCTCGGGCGGTGCGCACGTAGTCCGCACCCAGCGAATCGAGCATCGACGAACGAGTCATCCGCGCGAGGAAGGCGATCGAGCGCATCCCGAGCGCCAGTGCTGGCAGGACCAGGTACCGCAACCCGCCGAAGCCGGAAGGAGGAAGCACATGTAGCGTCACGGCGAACAGCAGGATGAGCAGAAGGCCGACCCAGTACACGGGGAAGCTGATGCCCAGGTAGGCGATCAGAAGCCCGACCCGGTCGAGCACGCCGCCGGGATGCATCGCGCTCAGGACCCCGAGAGTGACTCCGCACACCGTGGCGAGCAGCATGGCCGCGCCGGCGAGCTGCAGCGTCTTGGGAAAGCGCTCGACGATGTCGCTCCGGATCGGACGGTTGGTGATGTACGAGCGGCCGAGGTCCCCCTTCAGCACGCCGGCGACATAGTGGCCGAACTGCACCGGCAGCGGATCGTTCAGCCGCAGCTCCTCGCGCAGTCGCGCGATCGTCTGCTCGTCGGCGCGTTCGCCGACCATGGCCATCACCGGATCGCCCGGCGCGACGTAGAGCAGGAGGAAGGCGACGACGAGAACTCCAGCAAGGGTCGGAATGGCGAGCAGCAGCCGGCGGACGATGAACGCTGTCATGGCGCCGCCTTCGCCGCCGCGCCGGTGGACATGGTGACGTCGGTCCAGGGCTGGCCGTTGAAGATCACCGGCGGAACGAACCCCTTCACCCAGGGCTGGATGGCATCGAGCTCACTATAGAACCAGAGATAGATGAGGGGCGCGTCGCGGAAGGCGATGTCGTCCGCCTGTGTGTACATCCTCACGCGCTTCGCCTCGTCCTGCTCGCGCCGCGCCGCGCTGACGAGAGAGTCGAACTTCGCGTTGGAGTAGAACGACACATTGCCGCCGACTCCCTTGTTCGCGCTGTGAAGCAGGGGATAGAGAAAATTCTCGGCATCGGGATAGTCGGCGTACCAGTCCTTCACGAAGAGGTCCGTCTGACCATTTCGTGCCGCCTCGCGCGCCGCGGCGCTCTCCCGTTGGACGATCTTCGCCCGGATGCCCGAGAGAGCGAGGTAGCCCTGGAGGGTCTCGGCGATGCGCACGTACAGCGGCGTGGTGGAGGTCCACAGCTCGACGTCGATGCCGTTCGGGTAGCCGGCCTCTCGGAGGAGCTGTCTCGCCCGCAGGGTGTCGAACTGGTAGCCGACCCGGGTCTTGTCCGAGCCCGGCAGTGAGAACGGGATGACGCCGGTCGCCAGCTCGCCGCGGCCGGCGATGAGGTTCTTCACGATCGCGCGGCGGTCGACCGAGTAGTTGATCGCCTGGCGGACGCGCGCGTCCTTGAGCGGGCCGCGAGTCGTGTTGATGGCGACGTACACCAGCTCCAGCGACGGAGTGGAGGCGAGCAGCTTCTTCCGCTCGGGGTCATCCTCCCAGGCACGGATTTCGTCCTGCGGAAGCTCGAGCACGTCGACGTTGCCGCTCTCGAACTCCGCCACCGCGGTGCTCGGTTCGGCGATGATACGTGCCTTGAGGGAGTCCGCCTTCGGCGCGCCTCCCCAGTAGTCCTTGTTCGGGGCGAAGAGGAGATAGTCGTCGTGCTTCCACTGGACGAGCTTCCACGGGCCGGTGCCGACCGGATGCTCGCCGAAGTTGGCCGGGACATCGTCGGGGGCGATGGCGGCGACCGGCATCGCCAGCCGCTGGGGAAAGATGGCGAACGGTTCGGAGAGCGTGACGACGACGGTGGAATCGTCGGGGGTGGCGATGCCGGGAATCGTCGGTCCCTTTCCATCGGCGAACTCCTTGGCGCCGACGATCGGGTAGAGGGGCCAGCCGCGGCCGCCACGGACCTTGGGGTCGAGCACACGCCGCCAGCTGGACGCCACCTGCCGGGCGACGAAGGCGCGGCCGTCGGTGAAATGGACGTTCCGACGCAGGTGAAAGGTGTAGACGCTGCCGTCGGGAGAGACGGTCCAGCTGGTCGCGAGCGCCGGAACGACCTTCGCGTCCGGGGTGAAGCGGGTCAACCCATCGAAGATGTATCCCACCACCCGGCCGGTGGGGACGTCGGTGGAGAGGGCGGGGTCGTGCGAGCGGGGGTAGTAATTGTCGCGGGAATGGACATGGGTGCGTCGTTGCGGGTTTTCTCCACCTCCGCCACAGGCCAATAGGAGGGGGGGGAGGAGCAGGGCGATGGAGCGGCGCATGACGTTCTGGCGTAAGCAGTTGACAGTATGGCGAAGGCGCGAGAACTTACCGGGCCTGCAGTGAAGCGTCAATGAAAGTCGCGCCCGCCGGAAACGACCGCCGCGCGGGCGCGTCGTGTGTCGCTGACAGTCGCCGCTGCAAGTTGCGTCCCTTCCTTCCGCTCCCGCGCACATGGCCAAGCCGGTCGATCGCCCTCCGCGTCCCACGACGCGTCTCGAGGGCTACGTGTACCGTCGCTCGCTGAGCGGCCGCGAGCTGGTGCCGGCGATCGGTGCCGGGCTCGCGGCCGGATTCGCCGGCTACTACCTGACGCGGCTCTTTCTCCAGCGCACGCCGCTGCTCCCGGAGGACCGGCGGCGCGGCCGGCACCACGCGAGCGAGACGCCGGAGCAGAGGACGGGCGAGAGCGGCCGGAGCATGCATCGTTCGCGGGGATGAGATGGTGGCGTGATGCGACGAGGCGCCGACGCGTACGCGCCGCGCTCACCGTCCTGGCTCTTGCCACGGTGCCGGCGAGCGCGTTTGCGCAGGGGCTCGAGTGCGACGGCAGCGAGGGGGAGCGCGAGGTGCGGTCCCTGGACTTTCGCGGCAACCACGCGTTCTCGAGCCGCGACCTCGCGCTGCGCGTGTCGACGACGCCATCCGATTTCCTCCAGCGACGGTTGCACCTCTTCGGCGCGCGCCGCTGCCTCGACAGCGATGCGTTGCGGCTCGACGTGGCGCGGCTTCGCGTCTTCTATCAGCGGCACGGTTACTACGCGACACGGGTCGACACGGCCGTCACGTCCGATCCGGATGGCGGGGTGCACGTCGCTTTTCTGATCGTCGAGGGCTCGCCGGTACTGATCGACTCCCTGCACCTGTCGGGAGTGGACTCCGCGGTTCGCTCGATCGTCGACACGAGCGCCATCCCGCTCCGGAAGAAAGTGCCGTTCGATCGCACGCTGCTACAGGCGACGATCGACACGATCAAGAACCGGCTGCGCGACAACGGTTTTCCGCGCGCCGACGTCGCGGCCAGCTTCTCCGTCGACACCGTCGCTCTGCGCGCGACGGTGAGCCTGGACGTGCTGTCCGGGCGCCGAGCGCGGATCGGCGAGGTGCGGGTGTTCAACGATCCCCTGCCCGGTCAGGAGCCCAAGCTGGGCGCGTCGACGATTCAGCGACTGGCGCTGGTGCGAAAGGGCGACACGTACAGCGAGCGCGACCTCACCGACACTCAGCGGGCGCTCTATCAATCGGACCTTTTCACCAACGTCGAAGTGCGCATGGCGCCGGACAGCGTCCAGCCGCCTGGTGACAGCCTCGTTACGATCGACCTCATCCTGCGCGAGAACTATCTCCGCCAGATCAGCACGGAGATCGGCTGGTCGGTGCTCGACTGCTTCAAGGAGCGGACGCAGTACGTCGACAAGAACTTCCTCGGCGAGGCGAGACGGTTCGAGCTCACCGGGCAATTGTCGAAGGTGGGCTACGGCGACCCGACGAGGATCGGCGACGGCAACCTGTGCGCACCGGCGATCCGGGACGACCCGTTCAGCGCGAAGCTGAACTACTTCGTCTCCGGCGCCTTGCGCCTGCCGACGCTGCTCGGCTTCCGCACGTCGCCGAGCCTGTCGATCTACAGCGAGCGGCGCAGCGAGTACCAGGCGTACCTTCGCACGACCCTGATCGGTGGCGAGGCGTCGCTGACGCGGGACATCTCGCGCGGCGTGCCGCTGCGACTGGCATACTCCCTCGAGCTGGGCCGCACCGACGCGTCGCCGGCGCTGCTCTGCGCCCTGTTCAGCTTCTGCGACTCGGAATCGCGGGCGTTCATCACCGACCGGAACCGCCGGCTGGCGGTGACGAGCGCACATCTGGAGCGGGTCCGCACCGACAATCCGTTCGTTCCACGGCAGGGGACGATCGTGCGGCTCGACGTGCGTTCGGCATTCCGCGAGCTCGGTTCCGATCCGAAGATCCAGTTCGTCAAAGGGCTGAGCGATTTCGCTTACTACCGGGCCCTCTCGTCGTCGGTGACCTTCGCGGCGCGGCTGCGACTGGGCACGGTGCTCGGGCGCACGCTCTCGTTCGGCGACACGACCGGATTCATCCCGCCCGAGGAACGGCTCTATGCCGGCGGCGCGTCGAGCGTGCGTGGATTCCAGCAGAACGCCCTCGGCGACCTGACCTACATCGCCGAGAGCGCACCCGACACCATCCGGGGGACGGGCGACACCCTCTACTTCGCTCTCGGGGCGGGAGCGGACAAGCAGGGGGTCCGCCGCCCGGTTCCCCTGGGGGGCAATTCTCTCATCGTGACCAACTTCGAGCTTCGTCTTCGCAGCCGCTTCTTCCCCGACCTGCTCCAGTACACGCTCTTCGCCGATGCCGGCGACGTCTGGCAGCGGGGCACGGTGATCGGTGGACGGACTCACAAGGCCTCGGCGCTCTACCTGAACGGGCTCAGATGGACGCCCGGAATCGGCGTCCGGGTCTTTACCCCAGTGGGGCCCTTCCAGGCGAACGTGGGGTACAACCCCTTCCCCAATCCCGCGGGGGCGATCTACTACGATGCGCCCCCCGATCCCGCGACCGGTTTCGCGCCGCTGTACTGTGTCTCGCCGGGCAATCGCATTCCGGCGGTGAAGAATGCGAACGGGGTGTACGAGCAGGTGCAGGGCATCAGCTGCCCAACCACGTTCGTGCCCCAGCAGAAGAACAGCTTCCTCAGCCGGCTGACGTTCACCTTCTCGATCGGACCCGATTTCTGATCGTCCTCACACCGCACGCTCGATCCGCCGCCGCATGACCCGCCGCCGCTTCGTCGCCCTCATCAGCCTGTGCATGCTCCTCGTGCTCGGGCTGGTCGGCGTCGGGATCGGCCTGTTCTTCACCCAGACCGAGAGCGGCCAGGCCGGTCTTCGGCGGGCGATCCAGAGCCAGGTGGCGACGAAGCTGAAGGGGAAGCTGTACATCGGGCCGATGAGCGGGAACTACTTCACCGGCATCACGATCGACTCGCTCGAGCTCCGCGGCCCCGACGACTCGGTCTTCGTCGCGACGGGCCGAATCAAGCTCGAGTACGACGTGCGCGACATCATCGATCGGCGGCTCCACTTCCGGAACGTCGAGGTGCTGCATCCCGTGGTGGTCCTGCGCCAACTGCCGGACGAGAGCTGGAACTTCAAGCGCATCTTCGGCACCGCCGGACCCGCGAAGAAGGGACCGGAGCGCGGCTTCGGCGACTTCGTCGTCATCGACACGGCCCACCTCCGCGACGCGACGCTCCGACTCACTCTTCCCTGGCATCCGGACGATTCGCTGCACGGCGCGCGGCGCGACAGTGCGGTGCGGGCGAACCTCGCGCGCGACGACCACGAGATTCGCCGCGCCGGCACCGGCTTCACCCAGAACTACCGCTGGACGAGCATCTATGCCGCGGTGCCGCACATGCGCATCGCCGACCCGGATTCGGCGGGTCAGGCCTTCCTGATCGACACGCTCCACGCGGTGGAGTCGGTCCCGACCTTTCGCTGGCGAAACGTCTCCGGCGCGGTGGCCGTGCGCGGGGACTCCGTGTGGATCAAGGTTCCGCACTTCGATCTGCCCGCCTCGACGGGTCACGCCGAAGGTCGGATCACCTGGGGAAGCGACCTTCCGGTGCGATACGCGCTGCGCATCTGGGGCGATTCCGTATCGCTGAAGGACGTCGCATGGGTGTATCCCACTCTGCCGCGTACCGGCAGTGGCCGGATGATCCTCGATATCAGGAACGAGCGCGATCTCCGACGGCTCGACTACGCGCTGAGCGACATGGACGTGCGCACGACGCGGTCGCGCCTGATCGGCGACATGACCTTCGAGACCGGGGGACCGGTGCTGTCGGTCCACGACGTGCGGATGCAGGCCGATCCGGTGGATTGGGACCTGCTGCGCACGTTGAACGGAAAGCCCTTTCCCGCCGACTGGCAGGGGACGCTGACCGGCCTCGTGAAGGCGCGCGGGGGTCCGCTGAACCGCTTCGTCGTCGACGCCGCGGATCTGACCTTCCACGACGCGCATGTGGCGGGCGCGCTCTCGCACATCACCGGCCACGGTGAGCTCGACATCCTGTATCCGGCGTTCACCGCATTCCACCACTTCTTCGCGTCGACCGACCGGCTCGATCTGCGCTCGATCACCCGGATCTATCCGAACTTCCCGAAGATTGGCGGGACAGTGACGGGAAGTGCCGTGCTCGACTCGTCGTGGCTCGACGTGCGCGTATCGAACGCGCAGCTCACCCACACTGACGGTCCCGCCGAGCCGACTCACGTCACGGGAGGCGGGCGAATCACCTACGGCGAGCGGTACATGGCGTACGACATGAACCTCGAGGCGGCGCCGCTGTCGTTCACGACGCTCGCGCGGTCGTATCCGCTCCTGCCAGTGCGGGGCACCTTCTCCGGTCCGATCACGGTGCGCGGGACCGCCCCCCAGCTGGAGCTGTCGGCCGACCTCACCGGCGATGCCGGTCGCGTGACCTACTCCGGTCGGGTGGATGCCGACTCGATCGGCGGCTATGGCGCGCAGGGGAGCGGCGCCTTCGACGGTCTGAACGTGGCGATGCTCGCCGGCCGCTCGACGCCGGCGTCGCGACTCGCCGGTCAGTACGAGGTCGATCTCACCGGCGATTCGCTCGCCACTCTCGCCGGCTCGCTCGCGCTGCGGCTCGACCGCTCCGAGCTGGATGGCGTGCAGATCGGCAGCGGCTCGTCGCGCCTGCGCTTCGATCACGGTGTGCTGTTCGTCGATACGCTGCAGGTGGCGGGGGCCCCAGGGACGCTTCGTGCGTCAGGCGCCCTCGGGCTCACCCGCGCCACGGGAGGCGACTCGTTGCGCATCTCCCTCGTCGTCGACTCGCTCGGAGGGGTGCGGCGCTACCTCCGGAGCAGCGCGACGACGACGATCACCGGGCGACCGGTGAAGCCGGATTCGCTGCTCGGGACGCTCGCCTTCCACGGTGCGGTGCTCGGCTGGCTCGACTCGCTCGATGTGCGGGGCGCGCTCGACGGCCGCGAGTTGTTCATGAACGGCATGATCGCGCATCGCCTTACCGGCGACCTCGCGATGCGAAGCGTGCGGGGAGTCACCAGCGGCACGGTGGATCTGCGCGCCGACACCGTCGTCGTCGGTGGCGTCCGCGTGAAGAGCGCGACATTCGGTGCCCAGCTGGTCGATCGGGGAAGGGCCCGATTCGGCGTGGGCGCGTCGATGGCGGGTGGTGCGACGCTGCGCGGCGCGGGAAGCTGGCTCGCCGTCGGCGACAGCTCGACGATTCGCCTCGACACCCTCGATTTCGCTGTCGGCGACGCGCGCTGGGCGCTGCGCCGGCCGTCGCGGGTGGTTCGCACGGCGAGCGGCGTGACGCTGGATACCCTGGTGCTCGCCAGCGCGTTGGGGGGGCAACTGACCGGATTCGTGCACGCGCCCAATGCGTCGCCGGCGCGAGTGCACTTCCACGCCGACGCGGTGCCACTCGCCGACCTTGGCGGCCTCACCC
>JBIOHU010000016.1:0-27941 GCA_044449225.1 Gemmatimonadales bacterium
CAACTGCCCGAGCAGCACGCGTACTGCGGCATCGAGCTGGCTGTCCATTTCGGAGTAGCTCTCACCCACCGGCCGCACCACCAGCACGTCCACCGGCCGAGGATGCATCTCCATGTCCTTGCCGTCCGCGCCCGTGATCCGTGTGCTCGGCAGTCGCACCGTAGTCCCATCGAGCAGCGTGCGGTTGGAGGTGAAGATGATCCACCCCGCCGTCGGCTCGCCTACCACCTTGCCGAGGTGCATCGCCCGATAGCCCTCGGTGAAGTCCTCGGCGTCGCTCAGCGAATGCTGGTTGACGACGAGCACCGTGGGCAGCTCCAGCGCGCGTTGGCCGAGCGCGGTGCGCGCCCCGATCGATGGCTGCTCGCGAAACTTCATCGTGAGGTAGGGCTTCCGTGTCAGCACGTCCAGCGCATAGGGGTTCACGAAGCCCCCGTTGTTGTTCCGCACGTCCACCACTACTCCCTCGCGTCCCTGTTGCTCGGCGTCGAGGTCCACATAGAGTTGATGCAGCGAGCCCTCCCCCATGTCGTACATGTGCACGTAGCCGAGCCGGCCACCGCTGATGCGGTTCACGTATTCCCGGCGCGACTCGACCCACGCGCGGTACAGCAGGCCCTTGGCCGTTCCCGCGCTCACCGGCTGAACGGTCACCTCGCGCCGCTCGCCGGTTCGCGGTACGATGGCGAGCACGGTCTGCTTGCCGGTGCGGTAGGCGAGTAGATCGTCCAGGTTGGTCTTCGCGTCCACGGCGTGACCGTCCACTGCCGCCAGCACGTCGCCGGCGTGAATGGCGCCCAGCGCGGCGGGCCCCAGCGGCAGCACCTCCGTGATGCGCAGGCGTCCGTCGCGTTCGTACTCGCCCCGATCGAAGCGGACTCCCAGCCGGCCGGTGTACGGCTGCTGCGCCGGTGGACCGCCGATTCCCATATGCGACGCATTCAACTCGCCGATCATCAGGTTCATCAGCCGTCGCATCTCGTCCGGCGTGCGCGCGTCGGCCACCCGCGCGCCGTACTCGTCGTGGAGCGCGCTCCAGTTGGTGCCGCGCATCCCGGCATCGAAGAAGTTGTCGCGCAGGAACGACCACGCCTGGTTGAACACCGCCATCTTCTGCGCGTCGAAGTCGACATCCAGCTCGGCGGTCACCGCGAGCGGCTTCACGACGCGCGACTCCACGTTCACCTCGTCGATCCGGCCGTTCTCCAGGAACCAGACTTCCTTGCCGTCGGGCGACCACTGCGCGGCGCTCTTGAACCCCGCCGTGCTGGTGAGCTGGCGCGCCGTGGGCTGCTCGCGCGACAGCTCGTCCACCGAATAGGTGTACAGATTGGTCTGCCCCGCGGCCGAGGCCACGAGCAGCAGCGTCTTTCCGTCGGGGCTGATGGAGACGTCGCCCACGTCCACGCCGGTGGGCAGCACGTCGGCGCGGCTGCGGATGCCGTCGAGTACGATCGTCACGTCGCGCCGCATGCGCGCAACGGTGTCGCGGTGCGCCGAGCTGTCGGTGTGGGTAGCGAGCGGTGCTCCTGGCCCCGGCTGCTGGGTGCGCGGACCCGGCTGACCTGGCGAGGTCGGCGAGAACAGATCGCGAAACTGATCCTCGCGGAATCGCGGCGTACGCGGCACGAGGTCGATGCGGATGGCCTGGCCGTCCTCGGTGCGTTGCCCCGACGAGAGGGTGAGGAAGGTGCCATCGGGGCTCCACGAGAGGCCGCCGCCGTTGGTGTTCGACAACCAGCTCACCTGGCGTGGCGCGCCACCGGACACCGACACCACGAACACGTTGGCGAACAGCTTCGCGCCCTCGCTCGTCACGTAGCCGAGCCACTTGCCGTCGGGCGACCAGGCCACTTCGCGTTGGTCTACGAACGGCGGGCGGCTCAACCACGCCGTCGCGAGCCTGCGCTCGGCGCCGCTGGCGACGTCGACCACGTGCAGCTCGCGCCCGCCGCGCTCGAACGAGAGCTGTCGTGCGTCGGGCGACCAGCGCGGCGAGATGTCGTTCTCGCCGCCATGGGTAAGCTGCCGCTCGGTGCGAGTGGCGAAGTCATACAGGTAGATGTGCCACGACCCATCACGGTCGCTGGAGTAGGCGAGGCGGCGGCTGTCGGGCGCCCAGGCGATCTGCTCTTCGGCCCCCGGCGTGTCGGTCACGCGCGTCGCGTCGCCGCCGTCCTTGGCCGAGGCGGCGAAGACCTCTCCGCGAACCACGAACGCCACCTTCCTCGCGTCGGGCGAGAGCGCGAGCTGCTGGATGCCGTTCGTGAGCGCCAGATGCTCCACTCCCGGGCCGGCCGCCGCGCCGCGCAGCGTGATGGAAACCTTGTGCGCCTGGCCAGTGGTGATGTCGTACGTCCACACGCCGAAATCGCGCTCGAAGGCGATGACCTTGCCGTCAGCGCTGATGGATGGCCAGAGCAGGCGCCCGCTCTCGAACCGCGTGAGCTGACGTGGCTCGCCCCCACTCGCGGCGCGGGTCCAGAGGTTCTCGCTCCCCGAGCGGTCGCTCATGAAGTAGAGGTTCGCGCCGTCGGGTGACCACATCGGCCACCCGCTCTTGGCCCCGCCGCTGGTGACCGCTTCGTAGCGCGGGACGCCGGGCGAGCCGACGGCGACGTCGTGTACCAGCCAGATCTCGCTCTCGTCCAGGTGGCTGTGGCCGTGGCGCCACCATTGCGCGAAGGGAAAGCCGCGCGCCGTGATGGCGAGGGTGGCGCCGTCGGGCGAGGGAGCGCCCCAGTACTCGCTCGCGTAACGGTCGCCCGCCACGATCATCGGTGTGCCGCCGGTGGCGCGCACTCGCCACACGTCGCTCATACTGGAGATGTCGCGGCTCGTCGACGAGAAGTAGAGCCAGTGGCCGTCCCGCGACCAGCCGTCGAGCTGGTCGTTCGTGTCGTCGTAGGTGATGCGGGTGAGCTGCCCATCGGCGAGCGCTATCACATAGACGTCGCCATTCCCGGTGCGAGTGGAGACGAACGCCAGGCGAGAGCCATCGGGCGAGTAGACGGGCCGGCTCTCCGTGGCTGGATGCGACACCAGCAGCCGCGCTTCGCCACCGCCGGAGGGCACCGTCCAGATGTCGCCGCCGGAGACGAACGCGATCTCGCGATGGTCGGGCGAGAGTGATGGTTCGGCGAGGGAGGGGGAGGGCGCCGGCCCGACATCGGCAGAGACATGAGGAGGAACGACGAGCAGCGCGGCGACGGCGAGCGGCGTGGCGCGGAAGAGGCGGATCGGAATGCGCATCGTGAGCGATCGGCGGAGGTGAGCGGCCAAGATGCCACGCGAGCCGATGCTCCGCGAGCCCGGCACCTCAGAGCGTGTCGGCGAACACCTCGAGCGCCAGCTCCACCTTGCCGAACGGCGCCGATACCTGCACTCCCTGTACGGCGCCGCGCACCCGATCCAGCATCTCGCGGGCTATCGCGATCCCCTCGGCCACCGCGTGCTCCTTCGACCGGTCGCCCGCCTTGCGCATCCGCGCGATCACGGAAGCCGGCACGCTCACCCCTGGCACTTCGTTCGCCAGGAACTCGGCGTTGCGCACGCTGACGAGCGGCCAGATGCCGGCGACGATCGGCACCCGCGCCCCTTCCGTGCGCCGGAGGAAGTTCTCGAGCTGCGCCGCGTCGAACACCGGCTGGGTCACGGCGAACTCCGCCCCCGCCTCGACCTTCCAGGCGAAGCGCTTCAGCTCGTGCTCGAGGTCGATCGGCGCCGGGTTCACACCGACTCCGATGACGAACTGCGTCGGCGCCCCGATCGCATTGTCGCCCGGGTCGCGCCCGTGATTGAGATTGTTCACGAGGTTGGTGAGCCCGATCGCATCGATGTCGAACACGGCCGTCGCGCTCGGATACGGCCCCATCTTCGGTGGGTCGCCGGTGATCAGAAGCAGATTGCGCAGGCCGACCGCTGAAGCGCCCAGAAGATCGCTCAGCATGCCGAGCAGGTTGCGATCGCGACAGGCGTAGTGGGTCACCGCCTCGATCCCCACCTGCTGCTGGATGAGCAGCGAGGTGAGCAACGCACCCATGCGACTCTGCGCCCGAGGACCGTCGGGGACGTTCACCGCGTCGACGCCGGCGGCCTTGAGGCGAGCGACGTCGGTGAGCATGCGCGACGCGTCCACGCCGCGCGGCGGAACGATCTCGACGCTCGTGACGAAGGAACCGGCGGCGATCCTCGCTCCCCAGCGCGACCGCTCGGTCAGCGGTACCGACGGCACGTCCGCAGCCCGGTGGTTCTCGCGCAGCACCGGAGTCGCGCCGACGACGACCTGCGCCCCCGACGTGCCGGTACGGGCGAAGCGCGGGCTGAGCGGGCGAATTCCCTCGCACATCGCATGGATGTGCTCCGGCGTCGTGCCACAGCAGCCGCCGAGCACCTTCGCCCCCGCCTGGACGAGATGCCGCGCGTAGCTCGCCATGTATTCCGGACTCGCCATGTACATGCTGCGCCCACTCACCTCGCGCGGCATGCCGGCATTCGGCTGCGCCGAGATCTTCTTCCGGGTGTGAGGCGCCATCTTCTCGATCGCCTCGAGGATCGTCTGAGGTCCGACGGAGCAGTTGAGACCGATCACGTCGGCGCCGAACCGGTCCAGCGCGCGCGCCACGTCCTCCGGAGTCGCCCCGTAGGGCGTCAGGCCGTCGGCTCCGATCGTCATCTGCGCCACGACCGGCGTCGCCGGATCCACTTCCCGGGCCGCCGCGATCGCCTGCCCGATCTCGTGCAGGTCGCCGAAGGTCTCGAGGATGAACAGATCGGCCCCGCCCGCCTTCAGCCCCTCCATCTGCTCGCGGAAGATCGCCCGCGCTTCCTCGGCCGACGTCGGTCCGTAGGGCTCGAGTCGCACGCCCAGCGGGCCGACGGCGCCGGCGACGAGCACGTCGCGACCCGTCTCGGCCGCCTCACGCGCCAGCTCGGCGGCACGCTGATTCAGCTCGCGCGTCTGCGATGCGAGGCCGAACTGCGCCAGCTTCAACCGGTTCGCGCCAAAGCTGTTCGTCTCCAGCACTTCCGCTCCCGCTTTCACGTAGGCGCGGTGCACGTCGCGCACGAGCTCGGGCGAGCGGGCGTTCAGCTCATCGTAGCACTGGTTGATGAACACCCCTTTTGCGTAGAGCATCGTTCCCATCGCGCCGTCGAACAACACGAGCGACGCCGGATCGACGAGGCGCGCCAGCGCGGCTTGCGTCGCGCCCGCATCGCGCTCGTGGACGACGGGGCCGTAGCTCACGCCGCGCCCGCCCCCTCCGCCGTCCGCACGGCGTAGTACTTCGCCTGCGGATGGTGGACGATGATCGCCGCCGTGCTCTGCTCGGGCATCAACTGGAACGCCGAGGTGAGGTTCATCCCGAGTGCCTCGGCGGCGGGAAGGAGCTTGAACACCTCGGCGTGGTCCTCGAGATCCGGACAGGCCCCATAGCCCCACGAGTAGCGCTTGCCACGGCCGCCGGGAATGCCAAGCTCACGCTTGATGTGCCGGTGCATCCACTCGGCAACCGCTTCGGCCGTCTCCACGGACAGGCCGTGCGAGTAAAAGGCTTCCGTGTACTCACCCGCGCCCTGGAGCGCGTCGAAATGGTAAGTCGCATCGTCGCCGACGGTGACCACCTGCAGGGCGACGACATCGACGTCGCCGCTCGCCGACGGGCGGAAGTAGTCGGCGATGCAGAGCCGGTCGCGCCCTTCCTGCCGCGGGAAGTGGAAGCGTGTCAGCTGGACGAGGGAACCGTCCTTCGCGTAGGCGTCCGGCTCGTAAACCACCAGCTCGTTGCCGGCGCTCTGCGCGGGAAAGTAGCCGTAGACGGCGCGCGGCCTGATCCAGCCCTCATCGCGCACCTCCTGCTTCAACCGCTCCAGCACGGGCTCGAACACCTCGTGCACCATCCGGTCGAACTCGGGGCCCGAGCCGCGGCCGCCCCATTGAAGCCGGTACAGCTCGTCGAGGTCGAGCGCGTCGAACACCTCGTCGAGCGGGATGTCGTTCAGCACCCGCGTCCCCCAGAACGGCGCGGCGGGGACGGCGTGATCCTGGGTCACCTCGCTGCGCTCGCCGGCGTCGTTACCGCGCTTGACGTCCTTGCCGACATTCGTCTTGAGGAAGACGTCGTTGCGCGCATCCTCCATCAGCTTCAGCGTCAGCTCGGCGCGACGTTCCGGTGAGGCCTGGAGCGCGTCCATCGTCTCCAGCCCCTCGAATGCATCCTTGCAGTAGAAGACGCCCGACTCGTAGGCGCGCTCCCCTTCGACGAACATCGCGCGCCGGCCGAAGCGGCGATTGATCGCCGCCCCACCGATCAGCACGGGTATCCTGATGCCGCGTCTGTCGAGCTCCTGCACGCAGAGCGGCATCTGCTTGCTCGTGCTGACGAGGAGCGCCGACAGGCCGATCGCGTCGGCGCCGACCTCGAGCGCCTTCTCGATGATCGTGTTCACCGGCACCTGCTTTCCGAGATCGAACACCGTATAGCCGTTGTTGCTGAGGATGGTGTTGACGAGGGACTTCCCGATGTCGTGCACGTCGCCGTAGACCGTGGCGACGACCACCTTGCCCTTGGTGTACCCTTCGGCCTTCTCGAGGAATTGCTCGAGGTGCTTCACCGCCTTCTTCATCACCTCCGCGCTCTGGAGCACGAAGGGAAGAATCAGCTCGCCGGCGCCGAACTTGTCGCCGACCTCCTTCATGGCCGGAAGCAGCACCTCGTTGAGCACTTGCACCGGATTCCCCCGCACGCCGGCGGCGTCGAGCGCGTCCTCGATTCCCTCCTTCTTCCGGTGCAGAACCATCCAGTGGACTTTCTGCTCCGGCGACATGCCGACCGTCGGGTCCTCCTTCTCCACCCGGGCGTCCTTCTGTTCCTTCGTCGAGAAGCCGTCGATGAATCGTTGCAGCGCGTCGGGCCGTCGATTGAACACGAGGTCGTCGGCGAGCGCGCGCTCGTCCATGCTCAGCTCGGCGTAGGGGCGAATGTGCGCCGGATTGACGATCGCCGCATCGAGGCCCGCTTCCACACAGTGGTGCAGGAAGACCGAGTTCAGCACGTGCCGTGCGTCGGGATCGAGCCCGAAGCTGACGTTGGAGACGCCGAGGATCGTGAAGACACCCGGGAGCTCCCGCTTGATGAGCCGGATGCCCTCGATCGTCTCGTGCGCGCTGTCGATCCACTCGGCGTCGCCGGTGGCGAGGGTGAAAGTCAGCGCGTCGTAGATCAGGTCGCCCGGTTCCATGCCGTACTCCCCGACGACGATGTCGTAGATCGCGCGGGCGACCTCGAGCTTCCGCTCGCGCGTCTTCGCCATGCCGACCGGATCGATCGTCAGCGCGACGAGTGCCGCGCCATGCTTTCTGGCGATCGGAACGATCGCGTCGATGCGCTTGCGGCCGTTTTCCATGTTGATGGAGTTGATGATCGCGCGGCCGGGCACGTGTTGGAGCGCTGCCTCGACGACGTTCGCCTCGGTCGAGTCGATCACCAGCGGCGTTTCGACGCTCATCGACAGCAGCTTGACGAGCTGCGACATCTGCTCGGCTTCGTCGCCGCGCTCCGTGAGCGCGACGCAGATGTCGAGCACGTGCGCGCCGCTGCTCTGCTGCTCGCGGGCGATCTCGACGATTCCCTCGTAGTCGTCGGCCAGGAGGAGGCGCTTCATCTTGCGCGACCCCTGCGCGTTGACCCGCTCGCCGACGAGGAGGGGGGCTGGCTCCTGTCGCAGCGCCGTCGCGCGCATCGCGGACGCCACGTTGCGCTCGCGCGTCCGCGTGGGAAGCGCTGCCGGCTTCGCGTCGCGGATGGCGGCGACGATCTGCGCCAGGTGCTCGGGAGTCGTCCCGCAGCAGCCGCCGACGACTCGCACCCCGAACTGCTCGACGAACTCGCGGAGCATCGCCGCCATCGGGAGCGGCTCCAGCGGATAGACGGCATCGCCGGTGCCGGTGTTCAGCGGCAGGCCGGCGTTCGGGATCAC
This sequence comes from Gemmatimonadales bacterium, assembly GCA_044449225.1. Lineage (GTDB taxonomy): Bacteria > Gemmatimonadota > Gemmatimonadetes > Gemmatimonadales > Gemmatimonadaceae > AG11. The sequence continues at coordinate 7,981 of JBIOHU010000016.1, forward strand.
GGAGACCGGTCGCGACGCGTGCTCGGTGAGAAAGCGCACCGGCTCGCGCATGTGCTCCGGGCCGGTGGAGCAGTTGAGTCCCACGACGTCGACCCGCATCGCCTCCAGGGTCGCGAGTGCGCTGGCGATGTCGGTGCCGAGCAGCATCCGACCGCTCACGTCGAGGGTGATCTGGGCCTGCACCGGCACCCGGCCCCCGAGCTCGGCGAACAGTCGCTCGAAGCCGGTGAGGGCCGCCTTCACCTCGAGGATGTCCTGGGCCGTTTCGATCAGCAGGACGTCCACTCCTCCCTCGACGAGATACTTCGCCTGCAGGTAGAAGGTCTCGGCGAGCTGATCGAAGGTGATCCTCGAGAGCACGGGGTCGCTGCTCGACGGCAGCATTCCGGTCGGACCCATCGAGCCGGCGACGAAACGAGGACGCTCGGGCGTCGAATACCTGTCGCAGGCCGCGCGGGCAAGTCGCGCGGCGGCGACGTTCAGCTCGCGCGTCTTGTCCTCGAGACCCCATTCGCGCAGCCGGTGCGGAGTGCTCTGGAAGGTGCAGGTCTCCACGACGTCGCAGCCGACGGCGAGGAACGACTCGTGGATCGACCGGATGATGTCCGGTCGGGTGAGGACGAGGTTGTCGTTGCAGCCCTCGAGCGCCTTCCCGCCGAAGTCCTCCGGGGTGGGATTGTGGCGCTGGATGTTCGTGCCCATCGCCCCGTCGTACACCAGCACGTGCTCGGCGAGTGCGCGCAGATACGGGTGGAACGAGTCGCTGTTGGAATCAGGCATTGCCGAGGACAAAAAAAGGAGCCCTGACGCGACGGCGTGCGGGCTCGCGCTTTAGCAGGGGATTAACGTGGCCGCAATTTGCTGGAAATCGCCACGGGATCGGTTGTATGAAGCTTCAGTAGATATAGCGTCCGAGCCGGTTCGAGGCAACGCCGTTCGCCAGGCCGACCGCCATTCGGGCGGGTCAGATCGCCCGCGACTCCGGTGGCGTGTGGCGCGGCGTCCGCCCCGACAGCCGGGCGCGCTCACCGACCGATTGCACCAGAGCCGCCAGGCGGTGCCGCTCGAGCGGCAGCGTCAGATCGGCCAGCACGGCGCGCTGCAACGCCGGCAGCAAGGGGGCGAGTGGCGCCGAGGCGGTGCGATAGAGCAGCCGGGCTCCGCCCGCGGCGAGGGGAATACCGAGCAGCTCGGCGCCGGCGCTGCTAGCGAGGGATCGATCGACCACGAGGATCAGGGGGGCATCGGTGCTGGCGAGCTGGCGCGCCTCGGTGAGATCGTGCACCACCCGCGGCGCATGCCCGAGCGTGGCGAGCGACTGCGCGATTCCCTCGAGCAGCGCAGCGTCGGCTCCCCCCCCCACCAGCAGCACATAGGTCATGGATGCCTCTCGGTTCGATCCGTACCACTACCGGCCAGCGCTCACACGTCGTCGACCTGCTCGCAAATGCTCGCCCTTCGTGCTTCGACGCGCAATACGTCCATTCAACCCATCATCGCAAGCAAGATCGTCTCCACCAGATACTCGACGATGATCAGTGCGAAGTACGCCACGATCGGTGTGATATCGATCACACCGAACGCCGGAATGACGCGTCGCAGTGGGCGTAGCATCCATTCCGTCGCGCCGAAGCTCCACGACAGCCAGCGACTTGCGGCCAGCCGCGGCAGCCACGATGCGACGACCCGCACGATGAGCGCGATCTGCAGGAACCCGAAGGTCCAGCGTACGGCGAGCAGGAGGAGGCCGGTCGCGCCGAGAGACCGGGCGTTGATTGCCTGCACGATCAGCGAGCCGACGCCGTCCGCGGCGGCGATGAGGAGCGCAGCGCAGACCACGTATGCGACGAGAGCCCACCACGGCACGCTGGCCGCCGTGCCTCCGGTGCGCGCGACCTGGCGTTCGATGCCCGAGAGCCATGGATCCACCCGCGCGCGCATGAAGCGCGCGATGGCGCTGAACGGATTCAGCCGCCGGGTGCGCACCGCCCAGTCGCCGGCGGCGACCGCCGCGCACACGACGCCGCCGGCGAGCAGCACGACGCGAAGCCAGTGGGCGAGCACCGCGAGAGCAATCAGCACGTCGGGCATGATGCCAAAGGTGACCGGCGCCCGCTCCGGCTACAAGGTGCCGCGTCGAAGCTGTTAGATTGTCCTCACTCCAGACCACCGCCATGAGCACTTCCCGTCGCGACCGCCGATACTGGCTCGTGAAAACCGAGCCGGGGTCCTTCTCCTTCCAGGAGCTTCTCGCCAGCCCCGATCGCATCACCTGCTGGGACGGCGTCCGGAATTTTCAGGCCCGGAACTTCATGCGCGACGACATGACGGTCGGCGACCTGGTGTTCTTCTATCACTCCAACGCCGACCCGGCGGCGATCGTCGGCGTCGCCGAGGTGGTGCGCGCCGCCTACCCGGACTCGACAGCGTTCGATCCGTCCGACCCTCACTTCGACCCGAAGAGCCGGCGCGAGGCACCGACGTGGATGATGGTGGATCTGCGCGCCGTCGAGCCGCTCGATCGCCCCCTCGCGCTGAGCGACCTCCGTGGCGTGCCCGGCCTGGAGAAGATGACGCTGCTCCAGCGCGGGAGTCGCCTGAGCGTGCAGCCGGTGACTGCCGCCGAGTGGGCGATCGTACACCGACTCGGCATGAAACCGCTCCGGAGCCGAGCGACTCGGGCAAGCGGGCGCGGCGCGAAGTGATCCCCGTCGGCGCAGGAATGTCGCGACGCTTTGCACGCCAATACATTTCGGTTTCGGCCGGCACGAGCCCGCCGACGCGAGCGGATTCCAGGAGAACGTTGACATGAGCAAGACCGATTCGAAGCCGACGAGCGCCGCCGCGGGCGCGCTCGAGATCAAGGATACGCGCACCGGCACAGGCTACAGCATCCCGATCCTGCCGCCGGCCACCGAGGGGGACACCGCCATCCGGGCGATGGACCTGCGCCAGATCAAGCAGCGACCCGACGAGTTCGGCCTTCTGTCCTACGATCCGGCGTTTCTCAACACGGCCGCCTGCAAGAGCGCTATCACCTTCATCGACGGCGACAAGGGGATTCTCCGCTACCGCGGCTATCCGATCGACCAACTCGCGGAGAAGGCCAGCTTCCTCGAAGTCGCCTGGCTGCTGCGCAACGGCGAGCTGCCAAGCCAGGCCGAATACGACGATTGGTCGCATCAGATCACGTACCACACGTACGTGCATGAGAACATCAAGAACTTCCTGCAGGGCTTCCGCTACGACGCGCACCCGATGTCGATGCTCTGCAGCTCGGTCGCCGCCCTCTCGTCATTCTATCCGTCGGCGAAGAACATCCAGGATCCGGCGGAACGTCACATCAGTACCGTCCGGCTTCTCGCCAAGCTGCCGACCCTGGCCGCGTTCTGCTATCGGCACGTCAAAGGACTGCCCTTCATCTATCCGGACAACGACCTCGGCTACGTCGAGAACTTCCTCTCGATGGTCGCCCGGATGACCGAGCCGAAGTACGAGGCGAACCCGATCTTCGTGAAGGCGCTCGAGGTCCTGTTCATCCTCCACGCCGACCACGAACAAAACTGCTCGACGAGCGCCGTCCGCGCCGTCGGCAGCTCGCACGTCGACCCCTTCTCCGCCGTCACCGCCGGCATCGCCGCCCTGTACGGCCCGCTGCATGGCGGAGCGAACGAAGCGGTGTTGCACATGATCAAGGAGATCGGCGACAAGAAGAACATCTCTGCCTTCATCGAGGGCGTGAAGGGGGGCAAGGAGAAGCTGATGGGCTTTGGCCACCGCGTATACAAGAGCTACGACCCGCGCGCGCGCATCGTGAAGAAGCTCGCCGACGACGTGTTCAAGGTCGTCGGGGTGGACCGCGACCTCGAGATCGCGCTCGAGCTGGAGCGCATCGCGCTGTCGGACGACTATTTCGTATCGCGCAAACTCTACCCGAACGTCGATTTCTACACCGGGTTGATCTACCGCTCGATGGCGTTCCCGACGGATTTCTTCACGGTGCTCTTCGCCGTCGCCCGCACTGCCGGCTGGCTGGCCCAGTGGGAGGAGATGCTGAACGACAAGGAGCAGAAGATCGCGCGGCCGCGGCAGATCTACACGGGATACGGCGAACGGCAATACGCGACGAAGCTCGACTACTCGGTCGGGGCCGCCCAGCGGAAGGATGCGGTGCGGAAGTAGGGGCCGGCCGCGCTCAGCGGGTCGGAGCTGCCGCCTCCTCTTGCCGGCGCGTCAGGCAGTTCCGGCTCACTGGACACTGTCCGCACCGGGCGACCCGTGCGGTGCACACCAGCGCTCCGAGCTCCATCAGCGCCTGATTGTGGGTCCACGTCGCTCTGCCGGTGCGGGGAAGGATGGCCTCGGCAACGGCCCAGATCTGCTTCCGGCCGCGTGCCGTCTTCAGGTCTGCGTCGGGTGCGAAGGCCCGCCGCAGCACCCGCGCCACGTTCGTGTCCACCAGCGCCGCGCGGCGCTCGTAGGCGAACGAGCTGACGGCGCCCGCGGTGTACGCGCCGATCCCGGGGAGTCTGCGCAGCTTCGTCGCTTCTGGGGGCAGTGCGGCGGTCACGTCGCGCCCGTCGTCGGTCACCGCTCTCGCCAGCGTGTGAAGGTTTCTCGCGCGGGCGTAGTAGCCGAGGCCCGCCCACGCCTCCGTCACTCGGGCCGGCCGTGCACGGGCGACGTCGTGCAGGGTGGGAAAGACGGCGAGAAACTCGCCGTATCTCGGCACCACGCGTGACACCTGCGTCTGCTGGAGCATCAGCTCCGACACCAGGATGTGATACGGATCGCGGGTGCGACGCCACGGCAGGTCGCGGCCGTTGGCGCGGAACCAGCGGCGGAGCAGGGTGCTGAACCGGCGCGCTCGTTCGACGTCCGCCTGACCGGACTTCGTGGGCTCCGCTTTCGGCGATCGCCGCACGGTCAATGCGGCCTCCACGCCGGCGCTGCCGTGAACAGACCGTCCACGAAACCGATGTGGTGAGCGAGGAAGAGTCCGAACCCGAGGCTGACCACCCCCGACGCGATCCGTAACTTCCGGTTTACCGCGGAGAACCGTCGCGTCGCGAACAGGGAGGGAGCGGCGATCGAGGCGGTGATCAGCATCATGCCGGCGATCGTCCCGAGCCCGAACAGCCCGAGATAGCCTACCGCCCACCCGGGGTTGGGGATCAGCGCCACCGACGGCAGCGTCACCACCGCCGCGGAGCCGGCGAGGCCGTGGACGAAGCCGACGGCGATCGGGCGCGCCGTGCTGTCGACGACGCGGCGCTCGTTGCCGGCGAGGGTGAGCAGACCGAGCACGATCAGCATCACCGCCACCGCGAACTCGAGCGACAATCCCAGTCGCGGAGGGATCGCCGAGATCTGCACCTTGAGGATGATGATCACGCCGCCGGCGAGGAGGATCGTCGCCGTATGACCGATGCCCCACAGCATCCCCGTCCGTGCGGCCCGGACGAGCGACCGCTGTTGGGAGACGATCGTCGTCACCGCGACGACGTGATCCGGATCGGTCGCGTGACGCATGCCGAGCAGGAAGCCGAGCAGCAGCACGCTGAGGAGCGCGGTCAGCATGGCGGGGAAAGCTAATTGGAATGCGGTCGGTACACGATCACGTTGACCCGCTCGAGCGTGATCAATCCGCCGCCGATCATCTCGTCCAGCTCGGGAAGAACGGCATCGATCTTCTCCGCCGTCTCGACGCATTCCACGACGATCGGCAAGTCCAGCGAGAGCACCTCGATCCGGTCGGTGTGCAACGTGGACGTGGCGCCGAAGCCCATGATCGCCCGGACGACCGTCGCGCCGGCATACCCTTTCCGTCGCAGCAGCTCGACGATCGCGGCGTACAACGGCTTGCCGTTGTACTTGTCGCGTTCACCGATGTGGATCCGCATCAGAACCCGCTCACCCTTCAATCCGTGCATGAGTTCTCCGTCGCGGGTCGGTGTAGGTGGCCGATCAGGCCCGGGCCCGGAGCGCGATCAACTCGCGCGCCAGCATGAATCCGACGAAAGTGGCGACCAGCGCGATCAGCATGCTGCCCACGGCATACGCCGCTGCCCGCTCGTACTGCCCGTCCTCCAGCAGCGCTGCCGTCTCGAAGCTGTAGGTCGAGAAGGTCGTGTAGCCGCCGCAGAATCCGATCGTCAGCATCGCGCGAAGCTCCACGCTCACTGCCGGCGTCGCCATCGCGTACCGGACGATGAAGCCGAGGAGCAGGCTCCCCGTCACGTTGATGAGCAGCGTCCCCCACGGGAAGGCGGTGCCGAATCGCGCCTGCGCGGCCAGTGACAGATAATATCGCGACACCCCGCCGGTCGCGGCGCCGACCGCGATCGCCCAGAACATTTTCACGAGCACCTCGTCATCGTAAGAGGCCGGTGCAAGCTACGAGTCACGATGAATCTGCCGACGGAGCCGTACAGGGAACGCCGTCGAAACCGCCGCTACGCCGATCTCCTTCGCAGGACGAGGATGGTGCGCTCGCTCCCCGCCCCGAGCATCTGCTCGGTCACAAAACCGTGGCGCTTGGTGAGCCGTTCCACCGCCGGCACGTGTCGTCGGATCCGGCGAATGCCGCGACGAGGGTTCCGCGGCAGCACCGCGTCGGGCAGGAGGTGTCGCAGTCGGTAAAATGTATTTGGCGAACGGGTATCGAATTGCGCGTAGAATACACCCCCGGGGCCGAGTGCGCGGGCGACCCGGGCAAAATAGGCGTCGATGAGTGCCCAGTCTTCGATGTGCTGGAGAACGATGTGGCTGTACGCGAAGTCGATGGGCCCCTGGAGGTCCCACCCTTCGTGCGCCAGCATGCCGACGACGTTGCTTACGGCACTCCGTTCTCCCGCCTGCGCCAGCTTCCGCAGCATCGTGGGTGCGATGTCAACCCCGACGACCCGATCGAACTCGCGCGACATCGGGATCGCGAGCCGTCCGACCCCGCATCCGATCTCGACCGCCAGACCGTTTTGCGACAGGTACGGACGACAGAGCGCAAGAATGTCCGCCGCGTCGCGCTCGCCCGACGCAGCGAAGTCATCCCCCCTCGCGACGTCGACCCAGATGTAGAACTCGGCGTCGGTCCGGGCGTAGCGCTCCCATCGCTTGCTCAGTGCGTCTTGCTTCATCGGCGGAGGGTTCTGGTCCGGGCGTGACGGTCATCGCAAAGTAACCCGTCCGGCCGGCTCGCGCCGGAACGCGGCGGGGCGTTTGGCACCGCAACGACCAGCGTGGCAGATTGCTGGCCATGCTCTCCACCTCGCCGATCACGCTCGACGACGTCCTGTCCGCCCGCGAGCGAATCGCGCCGTTTCTCCTGCCGACTCCTTTCCGACGCCACCCGACTCTCGACGCGGTCGTCCCGGGGCTCACGATCTGCGTCAAGCATGAGAACGTCCAGCCCACGGGCTCGTTCAAGGTGCGTAACGGCCTTGCCACCCTCACCGCGCTCGACGCGCCCGCTCGGGTCGCGGGTGTCGTCGGCGCCACGACGGGCAACCACGGACTCGGCCTCGCCTACGCCGGGCGGCAGCTCGGTGTGCCCGTCACGATCTGCGTCCCGGTCGGCAACAACCCGGAGAAGAACGCAGCGCTGCGCGCCTGGGGTGCGCGCGTTATCGAAGAGGGCGTCGACTACGACGAGGCGACGGCCGTCGCCCAGCGCATCGTCGACGCGGAAGGTCGCGTGCTCGCCCACTCCACCGACAACGTGAACGTGCTCGCCGGCGCGGGGACGATGACCCTGGAGATCCACGAGCAGCTCGGTGATCGGGAGACGCTCGACCTGCTCCTCATTGCCATCGGCGGTGGATCCCAGGCGGTCGGGGCGATCACCGTCGCACGCGCTCTGCGCCCCGGGCTCGAGATCATCGGCGTCCAGGCCGCAGGGGCGCCGGCGGCGCACGACGGCTGGCATGCGCGCGAGCCGCGAAGCACCGCGCGGGCGACGACCTTCGCCGAGGGAGTCGCAACCCGCTCGACCTATCCGCTCACCTTTTCCTCGATGGTCCAGGGGCTGGCCGACTTCGTTACCGTGACCGACGCCGAGATCGCCGACGCCGTCCGCCTCATCCTCGCCGGCACCCACCACCTCGTCGAGGGCGCCGGCGCCATGGGATTCGCCGCAGCGAGGAAGCTCGCCCCCCGCCTTCAGGGCAAGCGCGTCGGCGTCATCTTCTGCGGGGCCAACATGGACACCGCGGTCCTCCGGCGGATCCTCGCCCACGAGCTCTGATGCCGCGCCGGTCGCGCGGTCAGCTCACCTTGCGCGTCTTCTTCTTCAGGAAATCCATCAGGATGAACTGCCCGAGCGTCATCGTCGTCGTGAAATAGGCCTTGCCGCGGCTGATCTCGCTCATCCGCTTCACGAACTCCACCAGCGCGCGGTCGCGGGCGAGCATGAAGGTGTTGATCATGATGCCCGACCGCCGGCAGGCGGCGACTTCCTGCAAGGTGGTGGCGATGACCGTAGCGTCGAGCCCGAACGAGTTCTTGTAGATCTGCCCGTCCGGCATCGTCAGCGCGCTCGGCTTGCCGTCGGTGATCATGATGATCTGGCGCATGTCCTTCTTCTGCGCCAGCAGAAGGCGTCGGGCGAGCTTGAGTCCCTCGGCGGTGTTGGTGTGGTACGGTCCCACCTGCGCTCCCGCCAGCGTGGCGAGCGGAATCTCCTCGGCCGAATCGTGGAAGAGCACGACCTTGATCGTGTCGCCCGGAAACTGGGTACGGATGAGATGGGTGAGCGCGAGCGCGACCTTCTTTGCCGGCGTGAAGCGATCCTCGCCGTAGAGGATCATCGAGTGCGAGCAATCGAGCATCAGCACCGTGGCGCAGCTCGACCGGTACTCAGCCTGGCGCACCATGAGGTCGCTGTACTCGAGGTCCATCGGCACCTCGATGCTCCCCGTGCGCATCATGCTCGCCTTCAGCGTCTCGTTGACGTCGATGTTGAGGACGTCGCCGAACTCGTACTGTTTGCTCCAGCCGTCGGACTCGATCCCCGTCGCCAGGTACGCCGTGTCATGGCTGCCGAAGCTCGACTTTCCCAGTGATCCCAGCAGGCCGCGCAGCGTCTTGTAGCCGAGAAAATCGATCCCTTTCTCGGTCAAATTGAAGTTCACGTCGCGCGCAGCCGCCTGGGCGATCGAGCCCTTCCCCTCGAGAGGCTGATGGCCGGCGGGCATCTGCGGCGGTGCATCGAGGTTGAGGTATCCCTCGGCGATCAGACGCTTCACCAGATCGTCAAGCAGCTTGGCGAGCTTGGCGGCGCCCTCGCCCTCGTCGTCTCCGTCTCCGCGCAGCGCCTCGAGCATCTCGGGCGTGAACTGGCCGCTCTCCATCAATGCGTCGAGAATCGCCTGGCGAAGCGCGTCGAGGGACCGGTCGCGCGGCTCCTCGAACCCCATGCCGTAGTACGGCTGGCCCTGGCCGCCGGCGAAGCCCGACTGCAGCAGGAAGTCGGCGAGCTTGTCGAGCAGCGACTGGAGATCGACCGCGTCGGCCATCTCCGGGGAGAACTTGCTGTAGGTATGGAATCGCATCGGCGGCCTCTCCTGTTGAGTTATACCGCGCAGGATGAAGAAGTGCCATGCCGTTTCTCACCTGGCCGCCTGCACACCTGTCCGCCGCCTCTATATTCCGTCGTGCCCACCCTCGCCGCGTCGTCGATCAATCCGTTCCGCGTCTTCATCCGGCACCGGAACTTCCGGATCTTCCTCATCGGACAGACGATGTCGTTGATCGGGACCTGGATGCAGACGATGGCCGAAGGGTGGCTGGCGCTCGAGCTCAGCAACAGCGCCTTTCTCGTCGGCCTCGTCGCCGTCGCGGCGTCGATTCCGATTCTCGTGTTCTCGCTCCCGGCAGGGGCGATCGTCGACCGGGCCGACAAGCTCCGGGTCGTGAAGATTGCGCAGGGCTGCTATCTGCTCGAGGCGTCGGTCCTCTGGGGGCTGACCTTCACGCATCTCATCACGATCCATGCGCTGCTCGCCCTCGCCTTCGTGAGCGGGCTCATCGCGTCGATCGAGATTCCGGCGCGCCAGTCGATGTTCATCGACCTCGTCGGCCGAGAGGACCTTCCGGAAGCGATCGCTCTCAACTCGAGCGGATTCAACCTCGCGCGGGTGGTCGGGCCGGGCATCGCCGCCGCGGTGATCGCGCGGCTCGGCATCGCCTGGTGCTTCTTCCTCAATGCGGCGAGCTTCGTGGCGGTCCTCGGGGGACTGTTCATGATCAGGCTGCCCGCCTTCAGGCGTCCGGCCGGTCATGCGCGACCGTGGGTCGGTGTCCAGCAGGCATTGCGTTACATGAACCGCACGCCGAATGTACGCGCCCTCATGTCGATGGTCACCGTGTACTCGATTCTCGGCATCCCCGTCCTCGCGCTGATGCCGGTGGTCGCGCGGCGGATGTTCGGCCTCGGTGCCGGCGGCTATGGACTGCTGTTGTCCTGTCTGGGCGTCGGCGGCCTGTTCGGCGCCCTCTCTCTTGCCGGCGTCGGCCATCGCATCTCGCGCATGAAGCTGCTGATCGTGGCGTCGATGGCGTGGCCCGTGCTACTCGTCGCTTTCTCGTTCTGCCGCGTGCCGTGGATCGGCTACCTGCTCCTGCTCGGCATCGGCTGCACGATGATCCTCAACGGAGCGATCTCCAATGGACTGCTCCAGTCGGTGGTCCCGAACGAGCTGCGGGGGCGGATCATGGCCGCGTACGGGCTCGTCGTCGTCGGGCTGGCCCAGGTCGTCGGCGCCTTCAGCGCCGGCGTCGTTGCCGACCTGCTCGGCGTGTCCACGGCGATCGGCGTGGCGGCGGCCATCATGCTGATCTACGGTCTGCACGCCTTCTTCCGACGGCCGGAGCTCCACACCCTGGAAACGAGCGAAGCGCTGGATGTACTCGACCTGTCTGTTCTGTAACGGCGACCTCGGTCGCAACGAGGTCATCGAGGCCTTTCCGGTCGGCCGCCGGCTCGCCGTCGACGCGTCGAAGGGTCGCGTGTGGGTCGTGTGCCGCCGGTGCGAGCGGTGGAACCTCACGCCGCTCGAGGAGCGATGGGAGGCGATCGAGTCGTGCGAGCGGGAATTTCGCGCGACCAAGCTCCGGGTCTCGACCGACGAGATCGGCCTCGCGCGAGTGAAGGATGGATTGGAGCTGGTACGGATCGGCGCTCCCCAGCGCCCCGAGATGGCTGCGTGGCGGTACGGCGACCAGTTCGGGCGGCGGCGCACGCGGCACTATGCGTTACTGGCCGGAGGAGTGGCCGTGACGGGTGTCGTGCTCGTCGCCGGCCCGATGCTGGGACTTGTGAGTGGGGCGGCGATCAATCCCGCATGGCAGCTCTTCAACGGTGCGCGCGGGATCTACCGAACGCGCACGGTGGTCCGCGTCCCCGGCCCAGACGGGATGCTCCCTGTTCGCCTGCGTGACATCGATCGTGTGCGACTCGATGCTCACGGGGATCACATAGTTCTTGGCGTACCGGTGCGCCGCCAGGCATTCCTGCCGTGGTGGCGCTACGAAGGACTCGGTGCGCCAAAGAACGTGTGCGAGCTCGAAGGTGACCTTGCCCTGCGCGCCGCGGGCGCGATTCTGCCGCGCCTCAATCGGGGAGGTGGTAGCGCGCGCGATGTTCAGCGCGCGGTCCAGCTGCTCGAGGCAAGTACGTCGGCGGAGGGCGTGTTTTCCCGTGCTGCGACGGCAGGCGGCCGAACGATTTGGAAGACCGGGAAGAAAGGTGCGAACCTCCTTCGAAGGCTACCGACTCACACGCGCCTTGCGCTGGAGATGGCCTCGCACGAAGAATCGGAGCGCCGCGCCCTCGAGGGCGAGCTTCACATCCTGGAAGCGGCGTGGCGCGACGCCGAAGAGATCGCCGGCATCGCCGACGACATGTTCCTGCCGGCGTCGGTGGAGGAGGATCTCGCGCGGCTCAAGCGACGTACCGAATAGGGCGGTCACTAGACTGAACGGCGGTCGACATACTGAACTACGGCCGACGTACGGAGGGGCGGTCAACGCACGAAGGGCGGTCGACATACGACGATCAGACTTCGCCCGGCGGATACGTTGACCGCACTCGGATGCGTTGACCGTAGTCAAGTACGTTGACCGCCCTATTCGGTAGGTCGACCGCAATTCAATTTCTTGGCCGCCCTTCAGTCAGCTTCCGCGCCGCCTCGATCACCAGCTGAGCCGCCCCTTCCACGCCGAGGCTCGCCGTGTTGACGCAGAGGTCGTAGTTCGCCACGTCGCGCCAGTCGCGGTTCCAGTGGCGGCGCACGTACGCCTCGCGCTGGTGATTGGTGTCCATCACGCGCTTGTGCGCCTCGGCAACCGGCACGTCGAGCTTCTCCACCGCATGGCGGACAAGATCGTCCACCGGCGCGTAACAGTAGACGTGGAGGGCGTCGCTGCGCGTGGCGAGCATGCATTGCGCGCCGCGTCCGACAAGGACCGCCGGCCCGGCAGCGACGGCGTCCTCGATCACCCGCCGCGTCATCATCACGACCCGCTCCTCGCTCGGCATAGCGGCCAGGTCGCCGACCACCGGCATCACCTCCGGCGCGCCCAGCGCCATCGCCGACGCCATGCGCTCGACGAGCGAAGGAACGCGCTCCTCTCGCGCCGACACCTCCGCCGGCGTCATGCGGAGCCGCGCCGCGACCTCGTCGACGACGGCGTTGTCGTACAGCCTCCACCGGAGGGCGCGCGCGACCCGCTCCGCGACTTCGGATCCGCCCGAGCCGTACTGCCGCGACACGGTGACGATCGGCATCAGCGAGTCACCCCGGTGAGATCCCGCAGGCGCACCTGCTCCACGACGGCGAAGCCGAGCGCTGACCACGCCCCTTCCGCCGCCCCACTGCCGTCGACGTTGTGCAGCCGCATCTGCTGCAGTCCGCGCGCTCGCGCCCAGCGATCCGCCGCGCGCAGCATCGCGCGCAGCACGCCGCGCCGCCGTGCCTCCGGTCGCACATACGCCGAGGAGACGTACGCGTAGCGCGCCGGCTCCAGCAGTGGTGATCCGATCGACTCGACGCAACGGAGGACGCCGATCGTCGCATCGTCGCGCTCGGCGAGAAAGATCACCTCCATCGGCGACCGGAGCTGCGTCGCGAACAGCTCCCGGGCGCGGTCGGACACGTCGGCGCGAAGGCGGCCGTAGATCGGGTGATCGGGATGCTCGCGGAGCAGGGACAATCGCATCGCGACCACGGTATCGAGGTCGCGCGTGGTCGCCTCGCGCACGCGCGGCTCTCCGTCCGCCGCACGCGACGCATCCCGACGGCCGCCGGTGGCGATGGTCATGAAGTCAGGCGGACATTCCCCCGCCGAAGAGATCCTCGTTCGGCCGGCGGCGTCGCTTCTCGGGCTCGGCCCGCCCATAGAGGCCGCCGTCGGAGCGCGAGATCCGCTTCCGCGCGACGAGCGCTTCGAGCGCGAGCTCGCACGCCGCCACGGTCTGCGGCGCATCCCCCTTCGTGGCGAGGCCGACCCGGCGCACCAGCTCCACCAGCCCCGGTACGACGCCGAACGCCTTCGCCACTGCCTCGGCGCGCTCGTCGTCGGTCACCTGGAGCGCGCCTCCCTCGTCGAACCAGATCACGATGTCGTCCACGTTCACCCCGCCGGCGCGCTCGTCGAACGTCGCGTCGGCGGCGCGGCGGATCAGCTCCCGCGCGATCGCGTGGCCCCCAACCAGCTCCCCCTCGTACTCCAGCTCGATCTTGCCCGTGATTGCCGGTTGCGCGGCATACACGTCCGAGATCCGCGGTACGACCTCCTTCTCGCCCGTCACGATCGAGCGCCTCTCGGCATTGGACACCACGTTCTCCATCACGCTGATCGGCATCCGCTGCGAGACGCCCGAGCGGCGGTCCACCCGTTTGTCGGTGCGCGCCTCGAACGCCACTCGTTCAACGACCTCGCTGATGAAGTCGGGCACCCGTACCGGCCGGCCGTCGCGCGCCGTCCATGCCTCCTGCTCGGTGATCGCCATCCCGAGCTCCACCGTCTCCGGATAGTGAGTGATGATCTCGCTTCCGATCCGGTCCTTGAGCGGCGTGATGATCTTGCCACGCGCCGTGTAGTCCTCGGGGTTCGCCGTGAAGCAGAGCTGCACGTCGAGCGGCAGGCGCACGGGATAGCCCTTGATCTGCACGTCGCCTTCCTGCATCACGTTGAACAGCCCGACCTGCACCTTGCCCGCGAGGTCGGGGAGCTCGTTCAACGCGAAGATGCCGCGGTTGGCCCGTGGCAGCATGCCGTAGTGGATCGTCAGCTCGTCCGACAGAACGTGCCCCCCCCGGGCGGCACGGATCGGGTCGAGATCACCGATCATGTCGGCAATCGTCACATCGGGCGTCGCCAGCTTCTCGACGTACCGGCTGTCGCGGTCCACCCAGGCGATCGGCGCGTCGTCGCCGGCTTCGTGAAGCAGGTTCTTCGCGTAGCGCGAGATCGGTGCGAACGGATTGTCGTTGACCTCGCTCCCGGCGATGATCGGCATCGTGTCGTCGAGCAGGGTGACGAGCGAACGCAGGATGCGCGACTTCGCCTGCCCGCGCAGCCCGAGCAGAATGAAATTGTGGCGCGACAGGAGCGCATTGACGATCTGCGGCATCACCGTCTCCTCATAGCCGATCACGCCGGCGAAGAGGGGCCCGCCGGTGGCGAGCCGTCTGAGGAGATTCTGTCGCATCTCGTCCTTCACCGACCGCAGCGCGCGATCCGGGGCGCCGAACGGCGTGCGCCGCAACGCGCCGAGTGTTTCTGGGAACGCGGACAAACGTGCCTCCGGGCGAAAAACCGTGTCTCTCGTGAAGAAGCGCGGCGGTGCGAGGCGCCGCAAGTGTTCGACCCTCGGGTCCGCGCTTTGGTCCGGGTGCTCGCGAGGGATCACGGCTCGGTACGCTTCCTGCTTCTCGCGCGCCACCATGAAGAAATGGGGCGAGATCGCGCTCGGCGTCGTGACGAGCATCGGCGGTTTCCTCGAGGCCGGCTCCATAACGACTGCCGCCCAGGGGGGCGCCGAGTTCGGTCTGCAGCTCGGATGGGCGCTCCTCGCTGGGGTGCTCTGCCTGGCGCTGCTGATGGAAATGACCGGCCGGCTCGCCGCCGTCAGCCGCCGCTCGTACGTCGATCTCCTGAGGGAACACCTCGGTGCGCGCTTCTTCGTCGCCCCGCTCGTCGCGGTCGTGATTCCCGGCTTGCTCGTGCTCGCAGCCGAGATCGGGGGCATCGCCGTCGCTCTCCAGATGGCGACGGGGATCGCCATGCGCTGGTGGGCACTCCCCATCGCTGTCGTCGGCTGGGCGCTCCTCTGGCGCGGAACCTTCAGCGTGGTGGAGCAGGGGACGGCGATCCTCGGGCTCGTCGCGATCGTCTTCGCCTTCGGCGCGTGGAAGCTCCACCCGCAGTGGAGCGCGGTCGGCGCTGGCCTTCTCCCCACGGCGCCGACGCACGACCGGGTACGCTACTGGTACATCGCCGTCAGCATCCTCGGCGCGTCGATCAGCCCCTATCTCTATCTCTTCTATTCCGCCGGCGCGATCGAGGACGGTTGGACGAACGAGTACCTCGCGGTGAATCGGGTGACGGCGGGAGTGGGCAATCTGTTCGGCGGCGGCCTGGCGCTGACGGTCCTGGTCTGCGCCGCGGTCGTCTTCGGACCGCACCACGTGAAGGTAAGCTCGTTCCAGCAGATGTCGCTGCTGCTCTCGACGCCCCTCGGGAAGATCGGATTCGCCCTGTTCCTCCTCACGCTCTGCATCACCTGCTTCGGAGCGACGATGGAGATCACGCTCGCCGGCGCCTATCTGCTGGCACAGGGCCGCGGCTGGCCATGGAGCGAGAACGTGACGCCGGCCCGCGATTCGCGGTTCGCCACGACCTGCGCCGTGACGATCATCGTCGGGGCGATCCCGATCCTGTTCGGCGCCGACCCAATCGTCCTGACCAGCCTCTCGATGGTCCTCTCCGCGGCGAGCCTCCCCGTGACGGTAATTCCCTTGCTCATCCTCATGAACGATCGGCAGGTGATGAGACGACACGCCAATGGCTGGCTCACCAACGGCGCACTCGCGGCGATCGCGATACTGTCGATCGTGCTCTTCCTGGCGTCGCTGCCGCTCCAGCTCGGGGGAGGAGGCTGATGTCGGGCCTTCATCTCGTCCACGACGTCCTCGATGCCCAGCTCGTGGATCGCGACCGTGAAAAGATCGGCCGGTGCGATGCGCTCGTGCTCGAGCTCCGCGACGGACAGCCTCCCCGTGTGCACTCCATCCTCGTCGGCGGGCCGGTCCGGGCCGAGCGCATCGGCCGCTGGATGGTGCTGCTATCGCGAGCCCTCCGCGCCCTCGGCCGGGTGAAACGCCCTGGTGTGAGCCGGATTCCCTTCGGGGCGATGCGCGCCCTCGGCGACACCCTGGAGCTCGACGTGTCGCGTGAGGAGCTCGAGTCGGAGTTCGTGGAGCGCTGGCTCGCCGACCATCTGATAGCCCGCATTCCCGGTGCGGGAGGAAAGCGCAGGTGAGCCGCGAGATCGCCCTCCATCATCTGGTTGGGCGTATGGTTCACGACGCCGCCGGCCGGCGGCTCGGTCGCATCGAGGAGCTTTGCGCCGAGATCGAGCTGCACGAACGGGGCAACGACTACGTCGTCACCGAGTACCACGTGGGATCCTTCGGCGCCCTCGAGGCATTGACGGGCAGCCGCTTCGCTCGGCTCTTCCTTCGCCACGTCGGACGCGTCCCGTACCGGGTGCACCGGATCCGCTGGGACCAATTGGACCTCTCCGATGCGTCGCACCCGCGATTGCGGGAGTGACGGAATGCTGTCTCACGCCTGCTCGACCTCGACCTGATTGTCGTAGAACACCGGACCATGCCCGAGATCGGTCTCCCGCTGGGACGTCGTCTGGTTCGCGTTCGCGCCGTCGCCGGCGAGCTTGCCCCACCAGACCGACGGTGCCCACGCGACGCCTTCGCGGATCGAGGGTTCCACCCGCGCCGCCGCGAGAAAGGCGCCGCGGTCGTTGCGCACCGTCACGCGCATCCCAGGCGCGATCCCTCGACGCTCGGCGTCAGCGGGATGAAGCAGCACTTCCGGCTCGCGCGCCTGTCGTCGCAGCGACGCGATGTTGACGAACGTCGAGTTGAGAAAGGTGTGAGCCGGCGAGGAGATCAGCGTGAGCGGATAGCGCGCCACCAGACCGGGGTCGCGCTCGACGGACTCGTACGGCGGAGTGTACGTCGGCAGAGGGTCCAGCCCCATCGCGGCGAGACGCGCCGAGTACAGCTCGCACTTTCCGCTCGGGGTTGGAAAGACGCCGTCGGCGTACGGAAGAAAGGGAGTCGGCAGGTTCAGCCGCATCCACCCGCGCTCCAGTAGTCCCTCGAGGGTGACGCTCGACAGCTTTGTCGATGAGGACCCCAGCGCCTGGCGGATCAGCGTCAGATCGTCGTCGCGCAGGGACTCATGCACGAGCCCCATGCGTGACGCGATCAGCCGAAAGATCTCGCTGTTCGGCTTCGCCTCGCCCACCGCAGCGATGGCCGGTCGGTTCAGCGTGACATACTGGTGGCCGTAGGCGAGGTGCACGTCCCAGTGCTCGAGTTGTGTCGTCGCCGGCAGCACGATGTCCGCCCAGTCGCAGGTATCGGTTCTGAAGTGCTCGAGCACGACCGTGAACAGATCTTCCCGCGCCAGCCCGCGGAGGACGACGTTGCGCTCCGGAGCCACCGCCCCCGGGTTACTGTTGTAGACCACGAGCGCTCGCACCGGCGGTCCGCCGACGCCGGCGTCCGGCGCCGTCAGCGCCTCGCCGAGACGGATCATGTTGATGGTCCGTGCCGATGGACCCAGATCGGGCCGCTCGAGCGCGGCGCGATCGAACTGGAAGTTCGCCGACGTCGACAGCTGGATCCCGCCGCCCGCACGTCGCCAGTGTCCCGTGACGGCAGGAAGGCACGCGATGCTGCGGACGGCCATCCCTCCACCGGCGTGGCGTTGCAACCCGTAGTTCACCCGGATGAATGCAGCGCGTGCGCGGCCGTAACGCTCACCGAGCGAGACGATGGCTTCCGACGGCAGCCCTGTCACCGCCGCCGTCCGCTCCGGCGTCCACTCGGCGGCGCGCGCACGCAGCTCGACATGACCGAGCGTGTACCGCTCGAGGTAGTCGGTGTCCTGAAGGCCGCGGGAGAACAGCACGTGCATCATGCCAAGTGCGAGCGCCGCGTCGGTGCCTGGCCGGATCGCGATCCACTCGTCGCATTGCTGTGCCGTGCGAGTGCGGATGGGATCGATGCAGATGACCGTCGCGCCGCGCTCGCGCGCCTGGAGGACGAACGGCCACAGGTGCGGGTTGGCGGTGAGCGTGTTCGTGCCCCACAGCAGCACGAGGTCGCTCTCCGGAAGCCCTTCGCTGTCGGCGCCGACATTTGCGCCGACGGTCATTCGCATGCCGACGGTACCGGCCATCGAGCAGATCGTGCGATCGAGCCGCGAAGCACCGAGGAGATGGAAGAAGCGGCGATCCATCGACGAACCCTGCACCAGCCCCATCGTGCCGGCGTACGAGTAGGGAAGGATTCCCTGCGGTCCGTCGCTCGACGAGGCGATCGCGTGCAGGCGCGTCGCGATCTCGTCGAGGGCGTCGTCCCAGCTGATCGACACGAAGCGGCCTTCGCCCTTTGCGCCGATCCGACGCAGTGGCGTGAGCAGGCGATCCTCGTGGTAAGTCCGCTCGACATAGCGGTTCACCTTCGCACAGAGAAAGCCCTGCGTCACGGGATGCTCGGGATCTCCGTTGATGCGAATTGCGCGACCATCCTTCACCGTCACCAGCGTGGCGCAAGTGTCGGGACAGTCGTGCGGACAGGCGCCGCGAACGACGCCGTCGCTCACGAGAGGAGGCAGAAAGGGGGACGCGGACAGAAGGGTCATGGTTGACTGGTTCCGTCAGCCAAGGTAGCGCTCCCGCACCTTCGCGACCATCCGAGCAGATCGGACGAGCGCGGTAGGTGCGCGGTAACTTCATACATGATGGCAGCTTACTGCGTTCTGCCGAGCGGCTCGCCGCACCGGGAAGCGCCGCCGGCGGCCGCCGGCAGGGCGCCACGGCTGGGCACGGCGCTAAAGTCCTTGGCCCATCGTCACTTGCCCGCCCCACTCCGCTCTTGACAGCGCTACCGATGAACCTAACTTTTCACGCCGCCGAAGCCGGGCACAGCATCGCGTGCACGGATCCACGCGTCAGTCCACTCAGACCACTCAGGAGAACTACATGAAGCGCCTGGCCCTTGTCGCCGTCGTGCTCGTCGCCGCCTGCAGCACCCAGGAAAAGCCGGCAGCAGATACCGCTGCTCCGGCGATGGCTCCGGCCCCCGCCATGGCGGCGGACTCCGCGAAGCACGATTCCACCGCCGCCGCCAAGATGGATACGGCGATGGCGAAGACCGATACCGCTATGAAGAAGCTCGACCAGGCCAAGGGCGCCATGAAGGCCGCCAAGAAGCCGTAATCCTCCTCTTCACTGATCGATCCGGCACGGGGCGGCGCACATTCAGTGCGCCGCCCCGTGTCGCATCGTCGAGCTGCTCACCGCCTTTGCGCTGCCCACCACCGGAAGGCATCGACTACGCCCTCCTCGGGGCGAACGCGAGGATCCCAGCCGAGCTCGTGCCGCGCGAGCGACGAATCGAATGGATTGTCGCGCGTCAGAAAATCGACCGCAGCGCTGGTGGCCGCCCTGAACCGTCGAGGTGTGACGAGAGCGGCCGCACGCACCCCGACCCGCGCGATCGCCGTCGGGATCGGCACCGTGCGCAACCGCGCGCCCAGTCCTTCGCCGGCAAGCCGAAAGAAATCGGCCACGCTGACGGCGTGATCGTTCGCCAGGTTGAAAGCGCGCCCGCCCGCTCCCTCCTGCGCAGCCGCACGCACGATTC
>JBIOHU010000017.1:0-27011 GCA_044449225.1 Gemmatimonadales bacterium
CCCTCGGGCCGGTAGACGACGAGGGCCGCCTGCTCCGGATCGAGGAATCGTCGCGCCAACCGCTGGAGGTCGGCGGGAGTCGCGGCGAGGGCCGCGCGCAGATACTCGTCGCCACGCCGCCAGTCGCCAAGCGCCTCCCACTCGGCGAGGTAGTTGGCCTGCCCCTCCATGTCCTCGAGCCGCCTGATCCAGCGCGACTCGTACAGGCGCTTCGCGCGCACGAGCTCGGGCTCGCTCACGCCGTCGTCGCGCACCGCCCGCAGCTGCGACCAGATCGTCCGGGCCGCCTCGTCCGCTCGCTCCGGCGGCGTCTCGGCGTGCACGACGAACACGCCGAGCGAGGTCGGCGTGTAGTCGTACGCCGACACCGACGAGGCAAGCTTCCGATCGCGAACGGCACGATAGAGTCGCGAGGCACGGCCGCCGGCGAGCACGGTGGCGAGGATGTCGAGCCCCGGTGTGTCGGCGTCGAGGGTACCGGGAGTGCGCCAGCCGAAGGCAATCTGGGTCTGCCCGATGTCTCCCGCCCAGTCGCGGTAGCGGAAGCCTCCCGTCCCCTCCTCCGCCGGACCGGGAGTGCGCGCCGGCGTGCCGGCGGGGAGCGCGCCGTATCGCCCCGCGACGTGGCGCATCGTGTCGTCGAGGTCCACGTCGCCCACGATCGCGAGCACCGTGTTGGCGGGATGATAGAAGTTGCGGTAGAACCGCAGCATCGACTCGCGCGTCAGCGCGCGCAAGCCCGGCTCCCGCCCGATCCGCCAGCGTCGGATGCGGTGGGTATCGTGGAGCAGCTCGTAGAGCGTTTCCGTCGCCACGGCAGGGGGGTTGTCAGTCTTGCGCTTCGCCTCCTGGATGATGACCTCCAGCTCGCGCGCCAGCTCGTCCGCGTCGATCAGCGAGTTGGCGTAGGCGTCGAACTGGACGTCGAGCCCCTGAGCGAAACCCGAGGCCGGAAGGACGGTGTAGTAGCTGGTGTGATCGTAGATCGTCGCCGCGTTCAGGTATCCGCCCACCGACTTCGTCTGTCGGGCGATCTCACCGACTCCGCGCGTCGGGGTGCCCTTGAAGTACATGTGCTCCAGCACGTGGGCGATGCCGACGACGTCGTCGGTCTCGTCGAAATAGCCGGCGCTCACGTACGTGACGATGGCGACCACCGGGGCCGCACGGTCCCGGCGGACGAGTACGGTGAGGCCGTTGGGAAGGACGGTGCGGCGGACCGTCGCCGGATCGAGCGCAGCGGTGGAATCGGTCATGGTACGGTATCGCGTGCCGACGCGGTCGACCGTGATCAGCGAGGTGGCGCCGGCTGCGCTCCCAGCGGCACGGCTCCCGGCGGCGGCAGGCACCCGGTCCACGGGCCCGTTCCTGCGCGCTGGATCCAGCGGGCTCCCTCGTCGATCCGGCCGAGGCGTACCAGCGAGCAACCGAGGTAGCCCTCCGCCAGGGTGTCGTTCGGGTTCGCCTGCAGCGCGCGGATGTAGAAGCGCCGCGCAGTGTCGTAGTTCTGCTGGGCAAAGACGACGGACGCCATCTCCCGGAGCGCAATGGCGTTGGTGGGGCCGAGCTGCACGGCCTTCACCGCTTCGTCCTGTGCCGTGGTCATGCTGCCCGTCTCGCGCGCCATTCTCGACAGGTAGACGTGCGGCATCGGATCGGTCGGCTGGTCGCGTGCCGCCTTGAGGAAGGCACCTTCGGCCGCCTCACGACGGCCGTCGCGGTATGCGGCGACACCCTCGCTGTAGGCGGCTGACGACCCGCCGCGGCCGGCGAGGGCATACCAGGCGATGCCGCCGACGATGAGGAGGGCGACGACGGCGACCACGGGCAGCAGCCACAAAGGCCGGCCCGTGCGCGTACCGACCGGCACCGCCGCCGGCGCGGCTTCGGCGGACATCGACGCGGCCGTCGTCTCCATCGGCACGGTGGTGCGCGGCGCACCGACGGAGGCGCCGCCGGGCGCGAAGCGGGACGCGGCCGCCGGCTCGCCGAGCAGGCCGGCCTCGAGCTTGAGGAACGCATCGCGCGCCGCGCCGACATCGGGCGGCGTCGGCTTGTAGTCGGTACGGGCCGCTCGCTCGCGCGCCGCGTGGAATTCGGCGAGCGCGTTCGCCTGCTCCAGCGAGAGTAGCTGCCGCTGTCGCAGCTCGCGAATGAGCATCTGGCCGGTGAGCGCCGAGCCGCCGATGAGGGAGCGAAGGCCCGTTTCGACCGCGTTCCACGCTTCGATGATGTCGGCCGCGAGATCCTCGCTGTTCTTCGCCACGTCGAGCCGCGCGACGATCGGCCGCGCGGCGTTCAGCGCGTCGAGGGCACCACGCTGGGCACTGCTCATTGCACGATGCGCAGCAACCCGGCATCCGCGCTGCCGCGGAGGAACAACTCGGCATCGTGGTGGGGCAGCCGCACTCCCTTCTCACGATAAGTGCGCTTCGCGACCCGCGACATGTACTCGCTCGGCGTGCGATCCTGCAATGCCTCGACGTCGGTGTCCTTCAACGATCGCACGATCTGCTCCCACGAGCCCGAGATCTCCTCGCCCTCGGGAGTCATGACGATGTGAGAATCCCGCTGCGCTCGCTCCGGGGCTTCGACCTCGTCGCGCTCCGTCCTCGTGCCGGCGAGCGAGGAGAGCAGGCCGCCGAACAGCTCCAGCTGGCCGCGGACCACGTCCGCGTCTCCGTCGCCCGCGAAGGCGCCATCGACCTCGATGAACAATTCGTCGATGTCGTCCACCTCGCCACCGAGCTCGGTGAGCCGATCCGCCCAGGGCTTGAGCTCCGGATCGTGCTCGTCGAGCTTGTGTGCAGCGCGCTTCAACTCGACGAGCCGCCAGACGCCCAGCTCGTCCCAGTGGTCTTCGGGAGCCGTGCGCTCGAAGTGGTAGAGCGACGCGTCGTAGTCGCCGCGGTCGTACAGGATATTGGCGAGATAGATGCGCGCCTCCATGTGCTCGTTGTCGGCCTGAAGCGATCGGCGGAGCGAGGCGACGGCCGCGTCGTCCTCGCCGAGCCGATGCTGCGCGTAGCCGACGCAGGCGATGGGTTCGGCACTGTCGGGCGCCTGACCGACGGCCACCTCGAAGAATTCGAGCGCACCCTCGAACAGCTCGCGGCGGTCGCGGGTGGACGCCTCGCGGAAGAGGGCACGCCCGATCTGCAGCATCAGGTCGAGGTCGTCGGCGTACCCGAGCTCGAGCGCACGACGAAAGCAGCGGAGGGCGGCATCCTCGAGGCCGAACTTGAGCAGCGTCTCGCCAAGGCCGGCGAGCGCGTCTTCGTGCTCGGGCTCGAGCACGAGCGCTTCCTCGAAGCTGCGTCGCGCCCAGGCGTACTCCTCGCGCGCGAGGCGAGCGTACCCCACGCCGATGTGCAGCTCCACGGAAGCCGGATAGAGCGCCAGGCCCTCGCGCAGCGTGCTGAGCGCGTCGTCGTAGTGCCCTTCATTGTAGAGCTGGTGGGCGCGCTCGTCGTACTCTTCGGAACTCAGGAACGGAGTAGGCATGGGTACCGAAGCCTCCAGCTCGTGAGGGTTGTCCAATTGTACCATTCGGAGAGCGACAAGTTCAACGTCTTGCACCTCGTCCGGGGTCAAAAGTGCAGAGGGCGGGCCGGCCGGGATCGGTCAGCGTGGCTGCCCTCCAGTCTTCAGCGCGACGGCGATGCGGCCCGCCAGCGCGGCGTTCTCCTCCAGTAATCCGAGATTCGTGCGTAAGGATCGTCCGCCAGTCGCCCGCTCCACTGCCGCGAGGAGGAAGGGGGTTACGGCGGCTCCCCGTATATGAGAGCGACGCGCTTCCCCGAGCGCGGTCACAACCGCCTCGTTCACCGTCCCGGCAGGCAGCTCGACCTCGGCTGGAGGGGGCTGAACGACCAGGGTGGCCTGGGGGCGTCCGAGGGCCCGGGCGGCAAGATGGATCCGGACGATGTCCTCGACGCTGTCCGCCCGCGCCCCCAGAGGCAGGCCGGTCGAGCGGGTGAAGAATCCCGGCATCTCGCTCGTTCGATAGCCGACGACGGGGACGCCGAGACTTTCCAGCCGCTCCAGGGTGGCAGGGAGGTCGAGAATGGACTTGGCACCGGCACAGACGACGATCATCGGAGTCCTCGCCAGCTCGCCGAGGTCCCCCGACTCGTCGAACGCGGCGTCCCGATGAACGCCGCCGATGCCACCCGTTGCAAAAACGGCTATGCCTTTGGCGCCAGCAATGCACAAGGAAGCCGCCACGGTCGTGGCACCATCACTCCCGAGCGCGACAGCGACCGGAAGGTCGCGCGCCGCGACCTTTCTTATGCCGTCGCGGCGGAGAAAGCGCTCGAGCTCCTCCTCGGTCAGTCCAAGGGTGCAGATGCCCGCCACCACGGCCGTGATCGCCGGGACGGCACCGGCAGATTCGACCGCCCGGACCATCAGCTCGGCGGCCTCCCGATTGGCGGGGATCGGAAGTCCCTGCGCCAGGACCGAGCTCTCGAGCGCCACGACTGGCCGCCCCTGCCTGAGGGCGTCGGAGACGGGAGCAGATATACGAAGCGCGGACATGGCTCGCAAAGCTAGCCGTCCGCGCTTCGTCGCACCTCGAGACGGTCCCCACCGCCAAGGGCACTCACGGGTCCCTCCCTATCTGCGTCTCCACCCGTGTGCCCTGGAGAGAGCATACGGCGTGCCGGGTCGCCCGAAGCTCGCCGGCTCAGGGCGTCGCCGGCGGCACGGGACGACGCGGCCACGCCCTGACGATCGCCTCGCCCATGTGCGCCATCATCACCTGCGCCTCGTTGTCGATCAGCCAGCGCTGGTCCTGATTTTCCTTCGTCAGCACGCAGGCGACGACTCGCGATTGAAGGGGAAAGAGCGAACATTCGGTTCGAACCTGGTCGGTCTCTCCCGTCTTGTGCGGCACCTCCAGCCCGGGAATGAAGCGCTCCATCTTCTCGAAGTTCTCGTTGTGAGCGAGAATGTCGAGCATCGCGCTGTCGGCGGCGGGGCTGACGGCCTGACCATTCGACAGCAGCTCGAACAGGTGCGCCATCTCGTTTGGCGTCGTCACACCGAGGCCGTACTTTGCCGAGCTGTCCATCGCCACGCTGGAGCTCCTCAGGAAGGACTTGGAGTGAACCTTCGTGTGGGGCAGGCCGAGCTTCTCCATCTTGTCCCACACCCGCCGGATGATGATCCGGTCGAGCAGCAGATTGGTCGCCGTGTTGTCGCTGATCGTGATCATCAGCCAGGCGGCGTCGTGCACGGTGATGATCGAACGGTCGTGCATGAACTGGAGCAGCCCCGAGCCCGGCACCTTGTCGATCGCCAGCAGGGTGATCGGATCGTCGAGAGCCAGCTTCTTCTGCTCGACGAGATCGTAGACGGTGACGAGGATCGCCACCTTGATCAGGCTCGCCGTCGGAAAGGTCTCGTCGCCACGCAGCTCCATCCGTTCGCCCGTGTCGAGATCGTGCACCGCATAGCCCACGACCCCATGGTGGGCGGCGGCGAGCGAGTCGAGCGTACGATGAAGGGCCGCGGTGTCGGCGCGGGTGAAGGACGCGGGCGCGGGGCTGCCGGTGCGCGCAGCCTGCCCCGTCGCGCAGCCCGGCACGCCGAGCATCGCCACGAAGACGGCAAGGCGGCCGGCGCGCATCACCGCGCCTCGTGCGGCTCGGCGTCCGGAAGCTCGTCGGCGCGGACGGTCTGCAGCAGTTCGCGCTCGGACGACGTCGGATCGAAGACCGCGACGATCTTGATCACCTCACCGCCGTATGCGTCGAAGGTCTTGACCCGCCCCTTCGGCACGACGATCTCGTGCCCGTCCTCGAACCGCAGCAGGACGATGGGGTGATCGTGATTCGTGTAGGCTTTGCGGAGCTTGGCGGGAACAGGAGGCATCTGAGAGGAAGTCGGGGTTGGTCGGGCGTCAGGTCACGACGCCATGCTCGTGAACGTACTTCTTCCACTCGCTCTTCGCGAGGATCTCATCGATGCTGCCGACGACGGTATCGACCTCGTCGTCGCACGTATAGAAGTGCGGAGCGACGCGAATGCCCGCTCCTGGCCGGTAGTCCACGATGATGTCGCGCGCGAGCAGTGCCTGGGCGACCTCGCGTGAGTGCGGCACGTCGAAGGCGACCGTGCCTCCCCGTCGTGCCGGTTCCCGCGGCACCGTCGTCGAGAAGCCGCGTGCGTCGGCGAGGGCGATGAGCCGGGTCGTCTGCCGCACGCTCTTCGCGCGCACGGCATCCATGCCGGCGCGGAGGAGGAGCCGCGGACCTTCGGTGGCGGCGAAGAGCGCGGGCACCGCGGGCGTGCCGCCGAGCCAGCGCCAGGCGCCGGTGGCATAGCTCATCTCGGGCTCGAAGGCGAACGGATGCTGGTGCGCCTGCCAGCCGGTGAGGGCCGGCGCGATTCGCGCGCCGACTTCGGGATGGACCCAGAGGAAGCATCCCCCGGGTCCGCCGCAGAGCCACTTGAGGACGCCTCCGGTGAGAAAATCGGCGCCGAGGGCGCGCACGTCCACCGGCAGCACGCCGACCGAGTGATAGGCGTCGAGCGCGACGAGGGCCCCGACGGCGTGGGCATGGGCGGCGATGCGCGCCGCATCGAGCACGTAGGCGGAACGGAAGAGCACGTGCGAGATGGAGACGAGCCGCGTCCGCTCGTCGATCGCCGCGATGAGCCGATCTTCGTCCACACCGATGCCGTCCCCGCTCGGGACGACGACGATGCGCGCACCGAGCCGGGTCGCCAGCTGGTCGTACACGTATCGCACCGAAGGAAAGTCCAGCTCCGTCATCACGATCGTATCGCGCCCGCGTCCGTACTCGAGCGCCGAAAGGATCTGCGCCTGGCCAAGGGAGACATTGGGGACCATCGCCACCTCGCCGGCGCGGGCGCCGATGAGCGGCGCTATCTCGTCGCCCACCGAAACCGGCATCGACCACCACCCTTCCGCCCACGCCCGCACCCCGCGCGTGCCCCATTGGCCGGCGTACTCGGCCAGCCGGTCCGGCACGGTCCGCGGCATGGCACCGAGCGAGTTGCTCACCATGTAAGTGGTGCTTCCGACGATCGGGAACTCGTCACGAAAACGGAGCAGCGGATCGGTCACGGTGCATCCTCCAATGCACGAGGCGCGCGGGGAGGGTCGCGGAGCGCGACCCTTCTCGAGCCGGCGTACAGCACGCTGGCCACGACGATCACCAGGACCAGCACCGTCCACTCCCGCACCGTCACGGCGGAGAGGAGAAACAGGAGCGCGGCGATCGCCAACACCGGAGCGAGCGCGCCGCCCGGCATCTCGAACGATTTGGCCTGAGCCGACGGCAGCGGCGTGCGCCGCAGCTTCCAGGCCGCGGCCGCACAGCCGATGTAGACGAGCGCCGCCGACACGTTCGCGATGATCGCCAGACGCTCGAAGCCGTTCAGCACCGCGAGCGCCCAGCAGAGGATGGACTGCACGACGATCGCCACCCACGGGGTGTGAAAGCGCGGGTGCACCGCCGCGAGCTGGCGAGGCAGGATGCCGTCGCGGGCAAACGCGAAGAGGGCGCGCGGCACGGCGAGCATCATCCCGCTCAGATAGCCGAAGGCGGAGATCATGAATCCGGCGGAGATCATCAGCACTCCCCAGGGACCGAACAGGCGCCCCGCCGCGTCCACCAGCGGCGTCGCGTCGCCGGCGAGCGACGACCCGAGCACGCCCTGCGCGACGACCTGCAGCCCGATGTAGAGCAGCGTGACGAAGCCCATGGCGAGGAACACGGCGCGCGGCACCGTCCGCGCCGAGTCGCGAACCTCGCCGCTCGGCACCAGCGCCGTCTCCACGCCGGCGAAGGCGAAGATGAGGATGACCGACGCGCGCGACAGATCGCCCGCCGAGGGCACGCCGTGCTCCCAGCGCAGGTTCGATTCCCGTGCGGCGAAGAGTCCCGCGGCGAGCAGCAGCAGCAAAGGCGCCAACTTGGCGACGGTGAGCACGACGTTGAGCCGGGTTCCCTGCTTCACGCCGGTGACGTTGATCCAGCCGACGGCGGCGAAGATCGCGCCGAGGAAGAGCGCGCGGCCTCCCAGGCTCCCGATCGCCGGCACGAGTCGCGCGCCGGCGTCGGCGAAGAGACCGGCGACGCCGGGGACCGCGGTGGCCCCGATCAGCCAGAGCAACACGCCGACGAGAAACCCGACGTAGCGGCCGAAGGTGGCCTCCACGTACGCGTAGGGTCCACCGGTCAACGAGATACGGCTTCCCGCCTGCGCGATGCAGAGCACGATCAGTCCCATCACGATCGCGCAAACGAGGTACGCCAGCGGAGCGGCGGCTCCGAGCCGCCCGGCGACGTCCGGGCTGCCGGGCAATCGGAAGATGCCCCCGCCCACCGTCACGTTCACGATGCTCGCCACCAGGCCCCAGGTGCCGATGGCGCGCACGAGCTGTCGCTCGCGGACGGGGCGACCGGCCGCGGAGTCGCTCATCGGCGGGCCACGGCGAGGTGGCCCCGGGTGTGACTGGCGACACGATCGGGCGGCGGCGGCACGGCGCGTTACGGGAGGAAGAGAACGACGGTCAGTAGTTTGCAACGAGGCGATAGCGCAAGACTAGACCTCGCGTCGCACCCGCGCCACCATTCAGCGCCGACGCCGAATGGAGACGGCGACGACGCCTTACCCGCACACGGACGAACCATGAACTCACGATCCCGTACTACCCTACCGCTCGCCCTCGCGCTCGGTCTCGCGTCGCTCGTCGTCGCGCACCCGGCGGCGGCGCAGGAGATCTCACTCGCGCCGGCTTCCGTCACCGCACCGACTCCCGCTCCGACTGCCGAGCCGGCAGCCGGCCCGACCATGACCCAGGCGAGCGTCGCCGTCCGCCACGCCGAGCTCCCGACCGCTCCCGAGCCGGCGCGTCGCGGCGGCTACGGACAGCCCGTGGCCCTGATGGTCGTCGGCGGCGCGGCGCTGCTCACGGGCCTGATCATTGGCGGCGGCGCCGGCACGGCGATCGCGGTCGGCGGCGCCGTCGTCGGCCTCGTCGGACTCTATCAGTACCTGCAGTAGGACTGATGACCGCGAGGACGGGGGCGGCGCGATGATCACTCGCTCGTGACGAAACGCATCGCCCTCGTCCTCGGCGGCGGCGGCCTCAAGGGATTCGCCCACGTCGGCGTGCTGCGAGCGCTCGAGGAACGCCACATCGTTCCCGACGTGTTCGCCGGCACGAGCATCGGCGCGTTGATCGGCGCGGCGTATCTCAACGGCACGAGCGTGGAGTCGCTCGCCGAACGCTGCGTGGCGCTCCGCCGGAAGGATCTTTTCCGGATCAACCATTTCGGCATGCTGCTGGAACGGATGCGCTCTCCCTCCATCTACCTGGAGGAGCAGTTGCGCGAGCTGGTGGCCGCGTCGTTGCCGGACACGACCTTTGCCGACTTGCCGAAGCGACTGCTCGTCAACACGGTGGATCTCGACCGTGGCGCGCGCGTGGTGTGGGGGCTGCCCGGGCTCGAGGACGTCTCGGTTCGGGATGCGGTGTACGCATCGTGCGCGCTTCCCGGCTTCTTCCCGCCGGGCCGCGTCGGCGACCGCACCTGCATCGATGGCGGAGTGGTGGACAACCTGCCGGTCTCGATGGCCGCGCAGTTCGCCGATCTCATCATCGCCGTGGACGTCGGGAGTTCCGACGCGTCGCAGAAGCAGGAGGCGGCGGAACAGGGCTTCGCGACGATCTACATGCGCGCCGCGACGATGATGATGCACGCCCTCCAGCAGTTCCCCCTCGAGCGCTGGCAGGGGCCACCGATGGTCCTCATCCGACCCAAGGTGAACGATGCGAACTGGCTGAGCTTCACCGACACCGAGTCGAACATCGAAGCCGGCTACGTGGCGGCGACCCAGGCGCTGGCGCGATTCGACTCCTACTGGGGCCGGCACGGCTGCGTGTTTCCCCGGCGGCGAGTCCAGGTGGACGTGGACGTGGCGAAGTGCGTCGGCTGCGGCATTTGCGTCGCGCTCGCACCAGCCGTGATGGGGCTCGACGCGAACGAGAAGGCCTTCGCGCGCACGAGGGTCGTCGAATGGTCGCCGGCGGACGGCGGCTTCGTGCACGAGTGCCCGACGCGGGCGATCAGCGCCGTGAACGTCGACCGGCGCGGCTCGAGCAACCCGGTCGAGCAGCCGGAGAACATGCGCGACCCGTCACCGAGCGGCGCGGGCGGCGGGTAGGAACGGCACGGCACCGTCGTGAAACGGTGCTAGATTGTCCGGTAGCCTGTCGGCCGCGAGACGCATCCGCTCCGACAGTGGCTCAGTTCTCCACCGTTCGTCCGGCCGAGACCGACGGACACCGCGAGACCAGCAATGACTTCACTCGATTCGTTCCGCAGCCGCGCGACCCTCGACGTCGCGGGCACCGCGTACACGATCTATCGCCTCGACGCGCTCGGCAAGATGTCGAAGGGCAACAGCGATCGTCTCCCGTTCAGCCTCAAGATCCTCCTCGAGAACCTGCTCCGGAACGAGGACGGCGCCTTCGTCAAGAAAGCCGACGTGGAGGCGATGGCGAACTGGGACGTGAAGGGGCGCGCCGAGAAGGAGATCGCCTTCCGCACCAGCCGCGTGCTGCTCCAGGACTTCACCGGCGTTCCCGCCGTCGTCGACCTCGCTGCCATGCGCGACGCCCTGAAGAAGCTTGGCGGCGATCCGCAACGGATCAATCCGCTCCAGCCGGTCGACCTCGTGATCGACCACTCGGTCCAGGTGGATCAGTATGGCAGCGACGCCGCGTTCCTCATCAACACGGATCTGGAGTTCGAGCGCAATCACGAGCGGTATCTGTTTCTCCGCTGGGGACAGGAGGCCTTCAGGAACTTCCGCGTCGTGCCGCCTGGCACCGGGATCTGCCACCAGGTGAACCTCGAGTACCTGGGCCAGACCGTCTTCGTGAACGCGGAGACGAACGAGGCGTACTGCGACTCGCTCGTCGGCACCGACTCCCACACGACGATGATCAACGGGCTCGGCGTGCTGGGCTGGGGGGTGGGGGGCATCGAAGCCGAGGCGGCGATGCTCGGCCAGCCCGTGTCGATGCTGATTCCGGAAGTGGTGGGATTCAAGCTCCACGGCAGGCTGCCGGCGGGGACGACCGCGACGGATCTCGTGCTCACCGTCACGGAGATGCTGCGGAAGAAGAAGGTGGTGGGAAAGTTCGTCGAGTACTACGGCAGCGGATTGAGCTCGCTCAGTCTCGCCGATCGCGCGACGATCGCGAACATGTCGCCCGAGTACGGCGCGACGATGGGCTTCTTCCCCGTCGACGCGGAAACGCTCAAGTACCTGCGGCTGAGCGGTCGGAGCGAGCAGCACGTCGCGCTCGTCGAGGCGTACACCAAGGCGCAGGGGATCTTCCGCACCGACGATACCCAGGATCCGAACTTCACCGACACGATCGAGCTCGATCTCGGCACTGTCGAACCGAGCTTGGCCGGTCCGCGCCGGCCGCAGGATCGCGTTCCGCTCGGCCAGGCGGCGGCGATGTTCAGGGAGGCACTCGCAGTCGATCTGCAGAAGCTCGGCGTACCCGTGGGCGCGTCCGCCGGACGCCCCGCGACGGGCGCGGCCGAGCCGGAGCTCGCGAGAGCGCTGATGCGGAACGATGGCGAGGGCGGCAACCAACCGCAGATGGGCGAAGGCGTGGAGTGCACGTCCGCGGGCGAGACGTTCAAGCTCAGGCACGGTGCCGTCGTCATCGCGGCGATCACCAGCTGCACCAACACGTCGAACCCGAGCGTGATGCTCGCTGCCGGCCTGCTAGCGCGGAATGCGGTGCGGAAAGGGCTGAAGGTGAAGCCGTGGGTCAAGACCTCCCTCGCGCCGGGATCGAAGGTCGTCACGGACTACTTCGATGCGGCAGGTGTGACGCAGTATCTCGATGAGCTCGGGTTCAACCTCGTCGGATACGGGTGCACGACGTGCATCGGCAATTCGGGGCCGGTACCGGAACCGATCGCAAACGCCATCGAGAAGGGCAGCCTCGTCGTGGCGAGCGTGTTGTCGGGCAACCGGAACTTCGAGGGACGCATCAATCCGCTCACCCGGTACAACTACCTCGCGTCTCCCCCGCTCGTCGTCGCATACGCGCTCGCCGGCCGGATGGATCTCGACCTGACGCGCGAGCCGCTTGGCATCGGTAGCGACGGACCGGTGTTCATGCGCGACATCTGGCCGAGCGCGAAGGACGTACAGGACGAGATCCTGAGGAGCGTGAAGCAGGAGTTCTTCCGGAAGCAGTACGCCGACGTCTTCAAGGGCGACGCGGAATGGCAGGAGCTCGCGGTCCCGACCGGGGAAACCTACGCATGGCAGCCCGACTCTACGTACGTGAAGAACCCGCCGTACTTCGAGGGGATGACGATGCGACCGCCGGGGGTGAAGCCGATCACCGGCGCGAAAGCGCTGGCGCTGCTCGGCGATTCGATCACCACCGATCACATCTCGCCCGCCGGCAACATTCCAGCGGCGAGCCCTGCGGGACAGTGGCTGATGGCGCAGGGGGTCGTGCGGAAGGACTTCAACTCCTACGGCTCGCGGCGCGGAAACCACGAAGTGATGATGCGCGGAACCTTCGCGAACATCCGGCTGCGGAACGAGATGGCGCCGGGAACGGAAGGAGGATGGACCGCCACCGAGCCGGGCGGCCAGCCGAAGTTCATCTACGACGCGGCAATGGAGTACGCCGAGCGGGGAACGCCGCTCGTGATCATCGCCGGGAAGGAATACGGCACCGGCTCGTCGCGCGACTGGGCAGCGAAAGGCACCCTCCTGCTTGGCGTCCAGGCGGTGATCGCCGAGAGCTTCGAGCGGATCCATCGTTCGAATCTCGTCGGCATGGGCGTGCTGCCCCTCGAGTTCACGAACGGCGACACCCGGCAGTCGCTCCATCTCACTGGCTTCGAGACGTTCGATCTTCAGGGACTGGACGACTCGCTCAAGGCTCACTCGCAGCTGACCGTGCGGGCGACGGCCAAGGACGGGACGAGTCGCACCTTCGCGGTACTGTGCCGGATCGATACGCCGGAGGAGCTGAACTACTACAAGAACGGCGGCATCCTGCCGTACGTGCTCCGGTCGCTGGCGAAGAAGTAGTCCGAGAGGGGCGGCGGACCCGTTACCTGGAGTAGACCTCGGTGAACGCCCCACCGTTTCCGTATGCGGTGAAGATTATCTGGCCGTTCGAATAGCTGGGATAGTACGGATTGCCAGGATCGCTCTCGTCGACGAGGGTGAGCTGGTCTCCGCTCAGCGACCAATACCCGTAGATCGTTTCGTCGTAGGTGTACGGTGCCGAGCCATTGGTGTAGCTGTCGCGGTACGTCGTGACGTTGGTGTAGTTGCCGCTTCGATCGAGCGTGATCTGCCCTCCCAGCACCGCTTCGCTGAGAGTGGCATCCGCGTAGACGACGACGGGGAGACCCTGATCGCTGATCGTACGCAGCGTGTAGCTGCCTGCCAGCAGCCCGCCAGGGCTCGTGGTGTCCCGACAGGCGGCGACGCCGAGGGTGAGCACGGCGGCGGAGGCGAGAGCGAGGAATCGTTTCATGAAGGGGTCTCCTCCGGGTTGATCCAGCGGCAGCACGCCCGCGCGCCGACGACGAACGGGCGAAGCGAGCCGGGCTATCAACCGGACGACAGGAGGCTCCCCCTGTCACTGGGAGGTCGCTGGATCGTGCCGGGGGCGCGAGCCAAATGCCCGCCCTCATCGGGAATCCGATGGGGACGGGCATCGCGTTCGTTCGTTGGACTCGGGATTACGGGCGCTGAATGTCCACGTTGTTGCCGAGGACGCCACCCAGGATGGCACCGGCGGCAGCGCCGATGATTCCTCCCTTGATCTTGTCCCGGCTCGTGACGGCACCGATGACGGCGCCAGCGCCAGCGCCGATCGCGGCGTCGCGCTTGGTGTGCTTCACCACCGGTCTCGGCGCCGGAGCGGGAGCGGGATAGTAGGTGCCCGAGCTCGACGAGCTCGACGAGCTACGGCGGGGCGTCGTCGCCCGAGGAGCCGTCGTGCGCCTCACCGGCGCCGCGGAGTAGGGCGAGGTGGCCCCTGCACGGTTCTGTTGCGGCGCACCGTACGCCTGTTCGCCGGGCGCCACGAACTGCTGCGGCTGATACGGCTGTGCCTGCGCGGCCAGCGCGAGGTCGTTCTTCAGCGCGTCGTCGGGGCGCGCATCACTGCCTTTGCTGCATGCCCCAGCAAGCGCCAGAGCCGCCAGCGAGGCCATCATCCCAAGTTTGCGCATCAGTTCCTCCAGAGCCGGAATCGGTTCATCATGGCCTCCTGAGAGGCAGGGATGGGACCACGCCGGAAGGGCTCGTGCGGGGCCCTGCGGGCACATTCCAATGTGGACCGTCCCTGTGTCCATGGGACGTTGTCCACTTTCGTGAACACCTGCCAAGCCGCGTCCGCCAGCGGAGATTCAGCCATCGGGATCCATTCCGGCGCAGTCGCCATTGCGCGCTCTCGCGCCCTCTCCCATAATGGCGCTTCCCGCACGAGGTATCTCAATGCGTCCCAACGCCGCAACTCGCGTCGCCCCGATTGTGCTGGCGGTCTCCCTGATCGCGGCGTCAATGGCCGGCGCCCAGCAACCGGCCGCGACGACGCCGGCGCCCGAGGTCGGCGCTGTGGCGCCTGATTTCAGCCTGCCGGCCGCGACTCGCTACGGTCTGCTTCGCGATCCAGTGCGGCTGTCGGACCTTCGCGGCAGCACCGTCGTGCTTGCGTTCTTCTACCGAGCGCGAACCAAGGGCTGAACGGTTCAAATGGAGGCGTACCGTGATCAGTACGCCAAGCTGTTCAACGACGGACGCCATGTCATCGTGCTCGCCGTGAGCGTGGACGCGGACACGACGCTCGCCTCGTGGGCGCACGACCTTCAGACCCCCGTCCTTTTCGCCAGCGATGTCGGACAGACGGTGGGCCGGCTCTACGGCTCGACACGCGGCACGCTTGACAATCGATCGCTGTTCGTGATCGATCCGACCGGCCGCATCGTCAAGCGAATGCAGCCGTTCAACGAGCTGGCACAATCGGCGTACGACGAGCTCGAAGCGGCGGTGAAACAGACGCTCCCCACGGCGGCTGGCACGAAGTAGCGGCATTACGTCCATGCGAGGACGACTGCGCTGACGACGGCACGGCCACGGGGGCGCGCGCTGCTCGCGACGCTGTACGAGGCGGCCGTTGCCGGCGTCGCTCCGGCTCCCCTGGTGAACGCCGCGCTGCGAGATTTCGAGGCGAGCCCCGCGCAACGCGTCTGGCTCTTTGCGGTCGGCAAGGCTGCTCATGCCATGGCGTCTGGCGCCGTCGGGGCGCTGCGTCGGTCCCTGCACAGCCTGGCCGGTGGAGTGATCGTCGCCCCCGAGCTCGCGCCCGCTCCTTTCGGCACTCTCCGCGCTATCGAAGGAGACCATCCGATTCCGGGCAGGCGCTCCGCGAGCGCAGCGCGAATCCTCGGCGAGACGGCAGCCGGCATGCGCGGCGACGACATCGCGATCGTCCTGATCAGCGGCGGAGCGTCGAGCCTCATCGCCGCGCCCCTTCCCGGACTCGCCGACGGCGACATCGAGCACTTGTTCACTCTGCTGATGGACGCTGGCCTCGACATCGGGGCGATGAACATGGTGCGCAAACGCTTCACGCGCTGGGGGGCAGGCCGTCTCGCTCTCGCTCTCGCCCCCGCCCGGACGCACGTGCTGATCATGAGCGACGTGCCGGGCGACGAGCCTTCGGAGGTCGGCTCCGGCCCGTGCTCGCCCGACCGATCGACCGTGCGCGAGGTGATCGCGGCGCTCGAGCGAGCCGATCTCGTCGAGCGAATCGCTCCAGCGATGCGCGACCATCTCCGCGCCGTGGCGCGCGGAGTGACCCCGGAGACGCCGAAGCCGAGCCATCCGGCGTTCGCCCACGTCAGCGTTCGCGTCGTCGGCACGAACTCGCTCGCCCTCGACGCCGCCGCGGCTCTCGGGCGGTCGCTGGCCATCGAGGTCGCGAAGTCGCCGGATTTCCTCGCTGGAGACGCGGCAAGTTGCGGTCAGGCCGTGGCGACCCGCCTGATCGACCAGGCGACGCGCGGCGTCACCGGATGCACGATCTGGGGAAGCGAGACCACCGTGCGGCTCCGGCCACGCGAGCACGCCCGCCTGGACGTGCCGGTGGCGAGCGGCAGCGGCGGTCGATGTCAGGAGCTCGCGCTCGCCGCCTCGCGAGCGCTGTGCCTCGGCGGGGAGGCCGCTGGGCGGGTGACGATCCTCGCCGCCGGGACCGACGGGCGCGACGGGCCAACGGATGCGGCGGGTGCCTTCGCCGACGCCAGCGTCTGGCGATCCATCGCCGAGCGAGGCGACGATCCGGCGTCGACGCTGGCGCGCCATGCGTCGTACGCCGCCCTCGACGTCGCCGGCGCACTCTTCCGTCGCGGACCCACCGGAACCAACGTGATGGACGTGGTGATTGGTCTCGTCGAGTAGCGTCCTCGTCGCAGGCGCTAGTTTCCGAGCAGACCCTGTTGCCACGAGCCGTCATGACCACACGCCCGTTCACAGTCGGGATCATCCAGGACAGCGCCTCGAGCGACGTCGGCGCCACCCTGCAGCAGGCGGTGACGCACGTCCGCGCTGCCGCGTCCCAAGGCGCGCAGATCATCTGCCTCAAGGAGCTGTTCAACTCGCCGTACTTCTGCAAGTCGCAGCAATGCGAGCGATTCGATCTCGCGGAGCCCATCCCCGGGCCGACCATCGACGTCATGCAGCATCTCGCGAAGGAGCTCGACGTCGTGCTGATCGCGCCGATCTTCGAGATGCAGGCGAAGGGAGTCTATCGCAATTCGGCGGCGATCATCGACGCGGACGGCTCGCTCCTCGGCGTGTATCGGAAGATGCACATCCCGGACGACCCGCTGTTCAACGAGAAGTACTACTTCACTCCGGGCGACGCGGCGCACGACGACCGCATCGACCGCATCGGCGAGATCGCCAAACAGGCGAGCGGCTTTCGGGTCTGGCACACCAAGTACGCAAACATCGGTGTCCTGATCTGCTGGGATCAGTGGTATCCCGAAGCGGCGCGCATCACGAGCCTGCTCGGCGCCGACATCCTGTTCTATCCGACGGCGATCGGCTGGCATCCGGCCGAGCGGCCGAGCTTCGGCGACGCGCAGGTGGATGCCTGGCGCACGATCCAGCGCTCGCACGCGATCGCCAACGGCGTCTTCGTCGCGTCGCCGAACCGGGTGGGCCACGAGGACGAACCGGGGACGGAGGGCATCGACTTCTTCGGCCATTCCTTCATCGCCGACCCATTCGGCCGGATCCTCGCCGACGCGCCGCATACTGACGAGGCGATTCTCGTCACCGAGTGCGACCCGAGGTTGATCGAGGAGA
This sequence comes from Gemmatimonadales bacterium, assembly GCA_044449225.1. Taxonomy (GTDB): domain Bacteria; phylum Gemmatimonadota; class Gemmatimonadetes; order Gemmatimonadales; family Gemmatimonadaceae; genus AG11. The sequence goes on from JBIOHU010000017.1 coordinate 17,425, forward strand.
CGCGTCGCAACTGGCCCTTCCTGCGCGATCGGCGGATCGATGCGTATGCGCCATTGCTGGCACGGTACCTGGGATGACGGCCTGACTGCCAGGCGCGGTCGACCGCAGTTCCGTGTGTCGACCGCCCTGCGGTAAGTTGACCGCAGTTCGGTGAGTTTCCCTCCGCACCGCCCCATGCCGCGATTCACCTTCCCTGCCGAGTGGTCCCCGCATGACGCGACCTGGATCGCCTGGCCGCATCACGAGCCGGACTGGCCGGGCAAGCTCGGAGCGATCGTCTGGGTCTATGCCGAGATCGCGCGCCTGCTCGCCGAGCACGAACGCGTCGAGATCCTCTGCCACGACGATGCCTCGCTTGACTCGGCGCGCCGGCACCTCGCGGCGCACGGCGTCCTGGCGAACGTTCGACTGCATACCGTCCCCAACGATCGGGTCTGGCTGCGCGACTCGGCACCGACGTTCGTGCGCGACGAGGCCGGTCGCCTCCATTTAATGAACTGGGAGTTCAACGCGTGGGCGAAGTATCCGAACTACGCTCGCGACGCCGAGGTGGGAAACTCGATCGCGACGATCACCGGCCTGCCTCGTCTGGAGCCGAAGCGGCCTGACGACGGCGCGCGGCTCGTCCTCGAGGGCGGCGGGCTCGAGACCGATGGCGAGGGCAGCCTCCTCGTGACCGAAGAGTGGTTGCTCTCCGACGCCCAGGTGCGAAATCCCGGGCTCGACCGCGTGGGATACGAGCGGGCCTTCCGCGATTATCTCGGCATTCGCGAGACGATCTGGCTCGGCGAGGGGTGCGTCGGCGACGACACCCACGGTCACGTCGACGACATCGCTCGCTTCGTCGCTCCGGGCGTGATCCTCCTGGCGTACGAGGAGGATCCGGCCGACGACGTAAATCATCGACGGTCGATGGACAACATGCGCCGGCTCGAGCTCGCCGGCGCCGCAGACGGCGTGTTGAAGGTGGTGAAGCTCCCTTTCCCGCGACCGGTGACGATGAACGGCGACCGGCTGCCGGCGAGCTACGCGAACTTCTACATCGCCAATGGCGTCGTGCTCGTTCCGACCTTCAACGACGACAAGGACCGGATCGCCCTCGATGTCATCGCGGCCCTCATGCCCGGCCGGCGAGTGGTGGGGGTGCATGCAGTGGACCTGGTGTGGGGATTCGGCACCCTGCACTGTCTGACTCAGCAGCAACCACGAGGGCGTTGAGTCCTCGCCATGGGAGGGCAGGCTCCTTGCACCCTCGACGGGAATGAAGATCGCCCTGCTTGAGGAATCGGCCAGTCCGGGCCTCGGCCGCAGCTACACGGTCGTCTTCGACGGCGACTGCCGCATTTGCACGCGACTCGTGAACGGGCTACGCCGGTGGGATCAGGACCGTCAGCTCGAGGTGGTGTCATCGCAGCAGTCCGGCGTGACGGCCCGCTTTCCGTGGATTCCGGCGCGCGCCTACGTCGAGGCGCTTCAGTTGATCGCCGCGGACGGCACGACCTGGCAGGGAGCGGCGGCGATCGAGCAGCTCCTCACCGTGCTCCCGCGCGGTCGGCTGATCTCGTGGGTATTCCGGATTCCCCTCGTCCGCACGCTGGCCGACCGCTTCTATCGGTGGTTTGCCCGGAACCGGTACCGGCTCGGCTGCGGCGCCCACTGCCAGGTCCGCCCGCTCGACGACATCTGGAACGAGGCCGAGGGGGCGCGCTAGACTCCCGTCTGCTCGGCGTTCTCGGCACACTTGCGCCGAATCGCCATCCCCTCGAGCCAGCGCTGCGCGGCGCATGCCTCCTCGTGGTCGAGCCGCCGCCCGTTCGACCCGTCACGAGTGCTCGCTGGTCGCCACCCAGGTCGGGAGCTACGGCAGATCGAGTACCATGCCGATACTCCCACGTGACGCCGACGCTCACCGTCTCGTCTTCCTTTGCGAACGGCGACGCCGCCGGCTCTTGTTGCCCCCAGACCCGCCCTCACGTTGCCGAAGCGACTTTTGCTGCTCGTGCTCCTCGCCGCGTGCTCGCGCGGCGCCTCCTCCGCCGTGACGTTCGGCGCCGCCGGCCCGTGGAAGCAGGGATACGGAGCGATGACGCATCGCGGCATCGAGCTCGCGCTGGAGGAGATCAACGCGCGACCCGAGCGCCTGGGCCATCCGTTGCGGATCATCTTCCGGGACGACGATGGCGACGGACAAAAGGCGAGCAGGATCGCCCAGGAATTCGTCGACTCCACCGATGTCGTGGCGGTGATCGGTCACGTGAACTCCGGCGCGATGGTCGCGGCGGCGCAGGTGTACGACGGCCACCTCGCTGCCGTGGCCACCTCCGCCACCTCGCCGGCGCTCACCGGCATCTCGCCGTGGGCGTTCAGGGTGATCTCGAGCGATTCGTCCAACGGCGCCGACATCGCAGCCTTTGCCAACAAGCTTGGCCTCAAGCGCGCGGCGATCCTCTATGAGAACAACACCTACGGCCGCGGACTCAGCGACGCCTTTCGTCGCGGCTTCGCGGGCGAGGTCATCAGCAACGATCCTATCGGGGAAGACGGATCACAATCGCTCGAGCCCTTCGTTTCCTTCTTCAAGCTGCGCAAGCCCGACGTCGTATTCGTCGCCGGCACCGACGCGTCGGGGCTCGCCTTCCTGAAGGAACTGCGGCGGCAGCAGCTTGCGGTTGATCTCATCGGCGGTGACGGGTGGAGCGGATTGAGCGTGGACACGGTGCGCTCGCAGGGCATCTTCGCCGGCGTGCCGTTCACGGCCGAGGATCCGCGCCCCGAGGCGCAGCGGTTCGTCGCCGCCTTCCAGGCCAAGTTCCACATGCAGCCGGAGAACAATTCGGCGCTCGCCTACGACGCCACCAATCTCCTCTACGAGGCGACCCAGGCGGTCGGCACCGATCGCCGGAGGATTCGCGACTACCTCGCCGGACTCACGGAGGAGACCGCGTTCAAGGGGGTCACGGGCGCGATCTATTTTCTCCCCAACGGCGATCCGGTCGGCAAGAGTGTCGTGATGACCCGCATCGACCACGGCGTTCTGCGCGTGGCCGGCGGGGTCGCGAAATGAGCGAGATGACGCAGGCCTATGCCGCCATCGCCCAGGCGAAACGAGGCACGATCCGAACCCGGCTGGTACGCGGCTTCGCCGCGCTCGTCCTGCTGCTCGTCGTCGCCGGCGTGCTCGCCCGCCGGACGATGACGCAGATGGCCGACACCATCGGCACGACGCTCGAGGGGATCCAGGCGGAGTCGCAGCAGAGCGCGCAGCTGTCGGCGGCGATCTCGCAGACGCTGGAGGCGGGCAGCCGGTATGTCGAGACGCGCGATCCGACCGCGCTCGAGGCGTTCCGGCGCTTCGGTGCGCAGGCGCACCTGGTTCAACGGGAAATGAACGCCCGCTTGAGCAAGACGCCGGATAATGCCGCCATCCGAAAGGAGGAGGAGGCCGGCGTCATCGCCTCGATCGACTCCCGTTTTTCGGAGATCGAAGTCGAGTACGCGATGGCGCACCGGCTCACCGACCTCGGAAGGCTGGACGAGGCGCACCGCGAATCGCTCAAGGCGCGGTCCATCGTCGGTCAGCTTCTGTCGGACATCGAGCGGCTCGGCCGGCTGAAGGCGGCGAAGGTCGCTGCCGTGCGGCAGCGGCTGACGACCGACGCGAGCCGGCGTTCGGCCGCCTTCGTCTCGCTCATCGGGTTTGCGGCGATCATCGGTCTCATCGTCGTCTTCTTTACGGTGCGGTCGATCAGCGTGCCGCTCGCCCTGCTGGTGCGACATGCGCGATCGCTCAGCGAGGGGGACTTGACGGTCCGTACCACGGCCGCGCTGCCCGGCGAGTTCCAGATTCTCGCCAACGCGATGAACCAGACTGGCGACTCCCTGTCGAAGGTCGTCGCGGTCGCGGCCGAGACGGCGGAGAGCGTCGCCAGCTCGGCACACGAGCTGGCCTCCGTTTCCGAGCAGATCTCGCTCTCGGCCGGCCAGATGGCCAGCGCGATGACCGACGTTTCCCATGGCGCGGAGAATCAGGTGACCCAGCTCCGCACGGTGGACGAGGCTCTGCAGGCCATCCGCGAGGCGGCCGACAGCGTGATGGAGCGCTCGGCCGAAGTGAACGAGCTCGCGCGCGACATCGGCGCGGCGGCCGAGCTGAAGCGTGTCGAGATCGATCGTGCCCTCGGCATTCTGAAGGACGTGAAGAAGAGCGTCGAGGGCGCCACCCGCGAGGTCGTCGCCCTGAACACGACGGCAGCGGACATCAACAAGTTCGTCGGCACGGTCAGCACGATCGCCGAGCAGACCAATCTCCTGGCGCTCAACGCGGCAATCGAAGCCGCGCGCGCCGGCAGCGCGGGTCGCGGATTCGCCGTCGTCGCCGACGAGGTGCGAAAGCTCGCCGAGCAGTCGCAGAAGGCGGCGGACGAGATCGTGCAGATGACGGCGATCGTGACGGCCCGGGTGACGAGCAGCTCGCGCGCGATGGAGGCCAGCGCGGCGCGGGTCGGCGAGATCGAGACGGTGTCGCGCGACATCGACGCCGCGCTCGCGACGATCTCGCAGGCGGCGGAGCGCGCCCGCGTCGCCGCCGGTGGGGTAACGAGCGCCGCCGGTGCCAATGCCGACGCCGCCGCGAGCGCCGCCTCGGGACTGCAATCCATCGCTCGCACCGCCGAAGGCCACGCCTCGGCCGCACAGCAGGTCAACGCATCGACGCAGGAGCAGAGCGCGGCGTGCGAGGAGATGACCTCGGCATCGAATCACCTGCTCGAGGGATCGACGCAGCTCCGGGAGCTCGTCGGAGGACTGAGGACGACGTGAGGATGTGGTGAGTGGTGAAAGGTGAATGGTGAATGGTCGGAGCCGTTCACCGTTCACCGTTCACCGGCGGATCACTGCCGGCAGGCGCCCCGCGGATCGGGCTTCGGCTTGTCCACCACGGGGCGGTGGTCGAGATTCGCCACGCGGTCCGCGAGGTCGAATACGAGCTTGCCCACTCGCGCCATGTGCGGATAATCGATGTACTGCGGCTCGTCCGTCACCTGATGGTAATCGCCATGCAGGCCGGTGGTGAGGAAGACGACCGGGATCCCGTAGCGCGCGTACGAGTAGTGATCGCTGCGGCAGTAGATGTTCTCCGGATGGCCGTTCGCGTCGTAGGTGTAGTCGAACGTGAAGGGCATCGGTTCGCCCCGATTCACCGTCTCGGCCAGATCGCCAAGCTCGGTGGAGAGCCGACGGGAGCCCACGGCCTGCAGATAGGTCTCGCTGCCGGCGCGGAGATCGGTCGCCGCTCCGCGGCCGATCATGTCGATGTTGATTTGGGCGACGATGGAATCGCGCGGCACCGTCGGGTGATCGGTGAAATAGCGGGAGCCCAGCAGGCCCTTCTCCTCACCCGTGTGCCAGACGAAGAGAATCGAGCGCTTCGGCTTCACGCTGCCCTTGGCGAACGCCTCGGCCACCTCGAGGACGGTCACCGTGCCCGAGCCGTCGTCGTCGGCGCCATTGTTGATCGAGTCGCGGCGCGCCGGCCGGATGGCACGGACCGAGTCGAGGTTGAGACGAATCGCGGCGACGCGGGCCCGCTGCTGCTCCTGCTGCTCGGGAGTGAGTCGCGCGCCGCTCGGATTCTCCGTCGCGAAGTAGCGCTGAGCGTTGTAGAGATGCAATGAGTCGTGGTCCACCGCGCCGGCGGCACGGATGCCGATGTGGTCACTGTGCGCGCCGATCGCGACGTACTCTCCCTTGAGGCGGCCATCGACGCCGGGCAGGATGGCGACGACGTTGCGCGTCGGCGCGTCGGCCTCGATGTAGCGCAGGGTACCCTGCACCGTCCGGCCCGTCGTGCCCACCGCCATCCCCGCCGTCGGCGCGCCAAGCAGGCGTTCGGCGGCGGACTGCGTGATGAAGAGGGTGACGGGCACCGCGGCTGCATCGGCTTCGGGCTTCAGCGTGAGCGACGCCGTCCGCCCGGCGGCGATCTCCTGCGTCGAAAGTTGCGGGCCGGCGACGATGGCGATGGCTGTCGCGTCGCCATACGGGCTGTTCGCCCCGAAGCGAAAGCGCCTCGACTCACCGCTCGAGACCACGACGAGTTTCCCGGCGGCTTGGCTGGGGCTGATCTCGTGCGCCGAATCGCCAAGCACGCCGCCGTACACCGCCTGCACTCCGTCGATCGACCGGGGGACGGCGCCGCGGAAGGGCGACGCGACGAAATCGGTGAACGCGACGAGGGTGGCCCCGTCGACGGTCAGCGTCCCAGCCGGGTCGAAACGGCGCGATATGAAGGGGACGTTCTGGAAGTAGGTCCCGCCGTCACCGGCCGGGACGAGCCCGAGCCGACGAACCTGATCGGCGATGTAGGCGGTCGCCTTCATGTGCCCGATCGTTCCGGCCTCGCGCCCCATCAGCGAGTCGTCGGCGTAGATGTAGAGTCGCGTCATCAGGTCCGCGGCACTGATCGGGGCGGAGGTCGGCGGCCCCACGTACTTGAGGGGCAGGGAGCCTGTCGCCGGTGCAGCATCGGCGGCGCTCATCGACGCCTGGGTGCTGGAGCATGCGGCCACGAGCGCGAGTGCGCCAACCGCGGCGAGCGAACGGGATCGAGTCACGGAGGGTCCTGGTTGCAGTGAGGCGGCGCATGAACGAGACATGCCGCTGTCCCAAGGTACGCGGTAGCCTCGCTCCATGTTGCGGCGCCGGCGGCAGGCGTATCTTGACCCGTCGCCGGAGCTTCCGGCCCTCACCGCCACGTCATGCACATCGAGACGCTCGCCGTCCACGCGGGTCTCGCCGTGGACCAGTCCACCGGCGCGGTCACCCCGCCCATTCATCTCTCCTCGACCTTCGAGCGGAATCCTGACGGCGGATATCGAGCCGGCCACGTCTACTCGCGCACGTCGAACCCCAACCGCCAGGCGGTCGAGCAGGCGCTCGCTGCGCTCGAGGGGGGCGAGGTAGCCATCGCCTATTCCTCCGGCGCGGCGGCCACGATGTCGGTGTTTCAGGCACTCGCGCCGGGCGACCACGTCCTCGCACCGAACGATGCCTACTTCGGCACGCTCCGCCAGCTTCGCGAGCTGTTCGGGCCGTGGGGGCTGGCGATGGACGTCGTGGACATGAGCGATCTCGCGGCCGTGCAGCGCTCGCTCCGGTCGAACACGAAGATCGTGTGGGTCGAGACCCCGTCGAATCCCCTCGTTCGGATCGTCGATATCGCGGCACTGGCCTCGCTCGCGCACGCCGCTGGCGCTCGATGCGTCGTCGACAACACGTGGGCCACGCCGGTGCTCCAACGCCCGCTCGACCTGGGCGCCGACATCGCGATGCACTCGACGACGAAGTACCTCGGCGGCCACAGCGACCTCCTGGGCGGCGCCCTCGTCGCGCGCCAGCAGGACGACTTCGTCGACCGGCTCTCGCTGCTCCAGAAGCTCGGCGGCGCGGTGCCCTCGCCTTTCGACTGCTGGCTGCTCCTGCGTGGCATCCGCACCTTGCCGTGGCGCATGCGCGCGCATTGCGGGAACGCGGGCGCCGTGGCGCGCTTCCTCTCGACCCGGCGGGAGGTGGAAGCGGTGCACTATCCCGGCCTTCCGACCCATCCCGGCCACGACATCGCGGCGCGTCAGATGCTCGACTTCGGCGGCATGCTCAGCGTGCAGCTCCGGGGCGGCGAGGAAGCCGCGCTCGCGCTCACCCACCGGCTCGAGCTCTTCACCCGCGCGACCAGCCTCGGCGGCACCGAGTCGCTGATCGAGCATCGCGCCTCGGTGGAGGGTCCGACGACGATGGCGCCGGAGAATCTGCTGCGCGTGTCGGTGGGGCTCGAGAACTCGGAGGACCTCATTGCGGATCTGGCGAAGGGACTCGACGGCTGAGGTTGCGGCGCAGCCGCAGATGACGGGCCTGGCCGCGTTTCACGCGGACCGGCCCGTCACCGTATTTTACGGTCCATGCGCCCCGCCGTCCTTCTCCTCTCCGGAGGTCTCGATTCCACCACCATGCTCGCCTCTGTCGTCACGCAGGGTTTCGAGGTGCATGCGATGACCTTTCGCTACGGCCAGCGCCACGCGTCGGAGATCGAGGCGGCGCGGCGTGTCGCGGAGCGCTACGGAGTATCGGACCACGTCGTGGTCGACATCGACCTGCGCACCTTCGGCGGCTCGGCGCTCACCGCCGACATCGACGTGCCGAAGGACCGCACGGCCGGCGACATGGCGACGGGCATCCCGATCACCTACGTGCCGGCGCGCAACACGATTTTCCTCTCCTTCGGCCTGGCGTGGGCCGAGGTGCTCGGCGCCCCCGACATCTTCATCGGAGTGAATGCCCTCGACTATTCCGGCTACCCCGACTGTCGTCCCGAGTACGTCGCGGCGTTCGAGCGAATGGCCAATCTCGCCACGCGCGGCGGAGTCGAGGGGACGAACCCGATTCGTATCAACACGCCGCTGCTGCAGCTCACCAAGCGACAGATCGTCGACCTCGGACGGTCGCTTGGCGTGGACTATTCACTCACTCTCAGCTGCTACGATCCGGGCGCATCCGGCGAGGCGTGCGGGCACTGCGACGCCTGCGCATTGCGGTTGAAGGGTTTCGCGGAGGCGGGACTGCGCGACCCCGCGACATACCGGCTGCCGCCCGATGCCGTACGTCGTTAGAGAGATCTTCTACACCCTGCAGGGTGAGGGGCGGAACGCCGGACGGCCGGCCGTGTTCTGTCGATTCAGCGGCTGCAACCTGTGGACGGGACGCGAGGCCGACCGGACCCGTGCGGTGTGCCAGTTCTGCGACACCGACTTCGTCGGCGTCGGACCAGACGGGGGACGATTCGCGACGCCAGATGCCCTCGCCGACGCGGTGCTGTCGCGTTGGCCCCTCATCGTCGCGCGACGGGCCACCGGCGGGCACCCGCTCGTCGTCTGCACGGGAGGTGAGCCACTGCTGCAGCTCGACGAGCCGGCTATCGATGCACTGCACGCGCGCGGCTTCGAGGTCGCCGTCGAGACGAACGGGACGCAGCCCGCACCTGCTGGGATCGATCACGTGTGCGTCAGCCCGAAGGCCGATGCGCCGCTCGCCCTGACGTCCGGCGACGAATTGAAGCTCGTATTTCCACAGCGGCGGCCCGACGCGCAACCGGAGCGTTTCGCGTCGCTCGACTTTCGTGCGTTCTATCTCCAGCCGCTCGATACCGGCGACGAGCGCACGACGCGGGTGAACACCCAGGCCGCGCTCGCGTACTGTCTCGCCCACCCGCAGTGGCAGCTCAGTCTCCAGACTCACAAGTTGCTCGACATCCGCTGAAGCGTCGCCGCGGTGACCGACTGGCCGGGTGAGCGTCCTCACCGTGAGCGCACCGTTCACGGACAAAGGTTGACCGCGCCGCACGATTCGAGTACGATCAACCTGCGTTGCTGTGAGGCCCTCGTCGCCGAGCACAGCCGTCGGCACGACCCTGCCTGTGCCGCCGTCCCTTCCGATCCATGCATCTTCCCCACTCCTCGCCGCGCTTTCGCGCATTGAGTTCCATTGCCGCTGTCGGCTTGGCGCTGGCCATCGCTCCGTCGGCGACGGCGCAGCTCTCG